>NZ_JBMPOV010000009.1:0-369422 GCF_049340405.1 Undibacterium sp. Ji42W | reverse complement strand
TGTTAAAGAACCAAAATCTTTTCTGCCTCACCAGACTACTTATTCATCCAGTTTTGCGTCGCAGCGTTGTGTGCGTCAGCAGCAGAGAAACGAGATTATGAAGCACTTTATTACCGCTGTCAACACCTGCAACTCTTTTCGTTTTGTTCCGTTCTTTCGAACGCCTTAAACTGTTGCAAACTATTCACAGCTGCCAAATTATTCTGCAATCTGGTTGATCGCGCATTTCTTTGGCTTTGCTTCATTTCTCTCCCGCTCTTCAGCGGGAGGCGAACTATAGCAAACCTTTGCCCTGCTTTGCAAGGCCTTGACGTAAATTATTTAGGGTATTAGGGAATTCTTGGGGCAGCTGTGTTTGGGGACGGGGTGCGGGTCGGCTTTTGTAGGGGGCGTCGTACGCACCGGTCTTTGGTGAGCCGCGTACTACTTGTTACTAATCGTGTAGGTGCAAAACTATCGGCTGTATATATAAGAGATAGGGAACGGTGCGCGCGGCGCACCCTACTGCACCGCTGTTCGGCGTCTATCCTAGTTGCCTGCTTCGCCGTTTATTGACGGACGACGCTGGAGCGCCAGCCCGGTGAGCTCCTGCCTGTGCAGGAGCGACCGGTTCGGGGGCTATCTATATAGCGCTGATTTCGCTTATCAACCGAAACCCATCCCCCATCCCTGCCTTCTCCTTGAAGGAGAAGGAGTTTCTCGGCTTTGCGAAATGCTTTCAGTGATACAAAATTGATTTCACATGCCTGGTTAGCATCGGCTTCCCTCACAAGGAAATCCATACATCAATGCACATGCGGGTAAAATAGCGGATTCATCAAACCACTAATACAACATCTGCTTATGTATACACATATATGCAGATCATTTGTCATTAGTGTTATCCGGACCGAATTTATGTTGCGCATTACCGATTTACAACTCCCGCTGGACCATGCCGAAGACGAGCTGAAAGCTGCCGTTCTGAATGAATTGGGGATTACAGAAAAAGAATTGATTAATTTTACGGTGTTCCGCCGTAGCTATGATGCGCGCAAAAAGACCGCGATCATTTTGATCTACACAATAGATGTAGAGACGACGAATGAAGCGGCCTTGCTGGCCAGCCACAGCAACCGCACGAAATTATCCGAAACGCCGGATACGTCCTATAAGTTTGTCACTCATGCCGATGGCAAACCATTTAAGCGTCCGGTTGTGATCGGCTTTGGGCCATGTGGTTTGTTTGTTGCCCTATTGCTGGCGGAAATGGGTTTTAACCCTATCGTGCTGGAGCGTGGCAAGACTGTGCGAGAGCGCACCAAGGATACCTGGGCCCTGTGGCGCAAGCGCGAATTGAAGCCAGAATCAAACGTGCAGTTTGGTGAAGGTGGGGCCGGCACTTTTTCTGATGGCAAGCTATATAGCCAGATCAAGGACCCCAAGCATTATGGCCGCAAGGTGTTGACGGAATTCGTCAAGGCTGGTGCGCCGGAAGAGATCATGTATGTCAGCAAACCGCATATTGGTACCTTCCGTCTGGTGAAGATGATAGAAGAGATGCGTCACAATATAGAAGCGCTGGGTGGCGAAATTCGTTTTGAACAAAGAGTGACGGATATTGATATCGCTGACGGCAAAGTTCAAGGTGTACGACTAAATGACAACGAGTATATAAAGACCGCCCATGTCGTGTTGGCGATAGGTCATAGCGCGCGCGATACCTTCCAGATGATTGCTGATCGTGGTGTGTACGTAGAAGCAAAGCCATTTTCCATCGGTTTTCGGGTGGAGCACCCGCAGTCTGTCATCGACAAGGCACGCTTTGGCCCCAACGCAGGCAACAAGATACTGGGGGCGGCTGATTACAAACTCGTGCATCACGCCAAAAATGGTCGCTCCGTGTATAGCTTCTGTATGTGTCCAGGTGGCACAGTGGTGGCCGCGACATCTGAGCCTGGCCGTGTCGTCACGAATGGCATGAGCCAATATTCGCGCAATGAGCGCAATGCAAACTCAGCGATTGTCGTTGGCATTACGCCTGCAGATTATCCTGGCAATCCATTGGCGGGTATAGATTTGCAAAGAGCGCTGGAAGAAAAGGCTTATGAAATCGGTGGCGGTAACTATAATGCGCCTGGCCAATTGGTTGGCGACTTTTTGGCAGCACGCCCATCAACCGAATTGGGGACGGTAGAGCCATCCTATAAACCTGGCATTACCTTGTGCGATCTCGCGACGGTACTGCCTGAATTTGCGATCACAGCCATACGCGAAGCCCTGCCTGAGTTTGAGAAGAAGATCAAAGGCTTTGCAATGAAGGATGCGATTTTGACGGGTGTGGAAACCCGTACCTCCTCCCCTATCCGCATCAAACGTAATGACGACGATTTGCAAAGCTTGAACACCAGAGGCCTGTTCCCCGCTGGTGAAGGTGCTGGCTACGCAGGTGGAATCTTGTCTGCTGCAGTAGATGGCATCCGGGTTGCAGAAGCTGTTGCCCTTGATATCCATGCAAACGGGCAAAAGAAGCAGCCATAAAAAAATGGCAAAAACGAAATTCGTTTTTGCCATTTTTTGTTTTGGAGAGGCTTTACCCTAAAAGATCTTCCAACCCCGCGCTCAACTCTGCCAAAGGCGGCATTTCTTCAAGAATGAGCTCTGGCTTGATCCCCAGTTTTTTTGCCACGTCTGTTGGGAACGTAGCTTCGCGCTCTTCTTTGGAATAATGACTTTCCTCCCCTCGCGCGCACCAGGAGGCAATATGGACCACGGCACCGATCTGGTCAAACTCTGACTGCTGCAAAGGTTCACCACAAGCCTTGATGGCGGTGGCAAAAGTATCCGGGAAGCGCCAGCGCCTCGACAGCTCAGCACCCACATCAAAAAAATCATAACCAAAGGATGTACGCTCGACATCTGGCCTGCGTGGGTCGAGAGGGCCGGCAGTTTTGTCGACTTGCAGCATTTGCTCTGGCATGCCTGCATGCATGACTAACTGGCCTATGGCGTGCATCAAACCGACAGTAAAGGCAAAGTCCGAATTACAGTGGGCTTTTTTGGCCAGCCACTTTGATACGACAGCAGTATGCAAGCTGTAACGCCAGAACTGCTTCAGGTCCACGCCTGGCATCGATTTGAAACCGCTGGTTAAACCGCTGCTGACCACAAGAGTACGTACGGTCATGAAACCCAGCATCAGCACAGCATCATCGACAGAACCAACGGTTCTTGATGCATGATAATAAGAAGAATTTGCCAGGCGCAACAGTTTTGCGCTGAGGACCTGGTCTGCAGACAGCTTGCGGGCAATCTCATCTATGGAGACATCGTCATTATTAAAACTGTCGATGACTTCCTGGACTACTTTGGGTATCGATGGCAAAGCATTTTGCTGCTGAAACAGATTCTCGATTTTCATAGGGCATCTCCTTTGGGGATGTAGATACAAGAGGTCTATGTCTCTTATTATTTCCGGAAATTGATACACCTTCAGCAAATTTCCTGAACAAACAGGAAGAATGCGCATTGCTATCAAAAATCATACTCTGATATTGGTTTTTCAGAAATGCTTTTTTGTTGCTTACACCGCTTAACTCAAGATTGCTAACAATTACAGTAGCAAACAATATTTGACACGGCACTTTTCTAGATGCGCAAATGTAATTTGTTTCTTTCCTGTCAGCTTACTTTTTGACTTGTTTCTTTACTTCACTTCAGTGGGTACATGGTGGTAAAGTAGTTTAGGGTAATGTAGGACAGGTTTTGGAACAGTTCATCCAGTCAGAGCCAGCAGCCAGGAGACGCATCATGCAAAATGCCATAGAACTCGCAACACAAGTCGGTGAAGAACTCAAATCCAGAAAATTGATACTTAGCATCGCCGAATCCTGCACGGGTGGCGGCGTTGCCCATGCCATTACAGAAATAGCCGGATCATCAGAATGGTTTGATTGTGGCTTTGTGACTTATTCCAATTCTTCCAAAACGGAATTGCTCGACATACCGGCAGCGCTGATAGCCCAGCATGGCGCAGTCAGCGAAGAAATTGCTGCCGCCATGGCGCAAGGTGCCCTGGCTAATTCTGAAGCGCATCTGTCCTTATCCACCACTGGCATTGCCGGGCCTACCGGAGCTGTTCCTGGCAAGCCTGTAGGAACCATTTGCTTTGGCTGGGTAGTCGGCGGAATCCCCCATACCGAAAGGCTGGTATTTGCCGGTGACAGAAAATCAGTCAGGGAACAGACTGTTGTTCATGCACTGGATAAATTACTCAGGTATATCAAGGAGTTATAAAATTGCTGACTGCATTGCCAGCAACTGCGGATGCGCCTCAGCATCAGTCATCAGGATCAGGTTTATCCACGCATGGTAGTCGCTTGCATATCTTGCTGGTCGATGACGATGCCGAAATTGCAGTCTTGCTCAGCAACTATCTGGGGAAATTTAATATAAGTTGTGTTGCAGTGCAAGACGGTGTGGCAATGCGTGAGGCACTGCAGTCACATAATTTTGATGTGATTTTACTGGACTTGATGCTGCCTGACGAAGATGGTCTGAGTCTGCTACGCCAGCTACGCCGCCATACCAGTACACCTGTCATCATGCTGACTGCCCGCGGTGAATTTGCCGATAAGATACAGGGTCTGGAGTCAGGCGCTGACGACTACCTGATCAAGCCCATCGATACCCGTGAGCTGGTCGCCCGCATCCAAAGCGTCAGCAGACGCGCCCATGCATCGGCAAAGCAAACTCAAGAAGCCAAAGAGAGCAGGTCAACAGAAATACGCTTTGATGCCTGGGTATTGAATTTGCCGGCACGACAATTGTGTAGCCCGGATAAACTGATTATTCCACTGTCAAATGCAGAATTCAGGCTTTTGCTGGCCTTTCTTGAAAGACCGGGGCAGATACTCAGCCGTGACCAACTGATCGATTTTGCGCGCAATAAATCGACTGAAGTCTTCGACAGAAGCATAGACTTACTGGTGTCGCGCCTGCGACAAAAACTGGGGGATGATCCCCGCCATCCAGGCTTGTTGAAAACCATACGTGGCGAAGGCTATTTATTTAACGCCAGCGTTCCATGAATAAGCTGCTGCGCGATACCATCTTCAGCCGTCTGTTTGGCCTGGCCATGGCTGCGGTAGTCGTGAGCCACATCATCACCTTTATTCTGCTATTTGTTTTCCTGGGCGATCACCGTCCACCGCCCCCTCCGGCGCATATGCCGCAACATCACCCGCACGGCATTTTGCATGGCCCTTTCCTTGGTTTTTGCCTGAGTATGGCCATACAATTACTACTGCTGGCGATCGCGGCCTGGGCAGGCTCGCGCAGTCTGGCACGCCCCATGCAACAACTGGCAGAAGCAGCAAGCAAGCTGGGTAAGCACAAAGAACCTTTGGCGATTCCAGAGACAGGGCCGGCAGAAGCACGCCAGAGTGCCAGGGTCTTTAATCAAATGCAAGAACGCCTGTTCCAGCAAATGGAAGAGAGAGAACGCTTCCTGGCAGCAGTTTCCCACGATTTGCGCACACCACTGACGCGCATAAAGCTGCGCATAGAGCAACTGCACAATGAAGCAGATGAAAAACTGCTCGACGATGTAGAAGAAATGCGCCTGATGCTGGACGCGACCCTGAATTACCTGCGTGGAAGTGAAGAGTCTCCGCAAATGCTGGATGTCACATCGCTGGTGGCCGCGATTGTCGATAATATGCAGGATGAAGGCAAATCTGTCAGCATGCACGGAGCGTCCCGCCCTCTGAGGGCTCTGCCAAATGAGCTGAGACGCTGTATCAGCAATTTACTGGAAAATGCGATTGCCTATGGCAAAACTGCACAGATCAGTTTGTATGATAGTCAACATGAATTGTTAATCATGATTGAGGATCAAGGTCCCGGCATACCTGAAGCAGAGCTGGACAAAGTATTCGCCCCATTTGTCCGCCTGGCTGTTTCAAGAAATAAAAATACCGGCGGTGTTGGCCTGGGGCTCAGCATAGCCGGGGAAATCGCCAGACGTCACCAGGCCAGCCTGATACTAAAAAACCGCCCTGACAATCAGGGCCTGCTGGTGGAATTGCGGCTGCCAAGAAACTGATTTCCTCTTTGTGTCAAAGTCGATACAAAGTAGACACAAGCAGGCAACATGCGGATGCGACACTTCAGATCACGACAACGCATGACTGAAGGAGAGCGCGATGAGCAGCATCAGTGGAGTAAGTGGAAGTTCCGGCAGCTATTTCCCGCAAACTGGCGGCACCCAAAGGCGGGAACGTGATACCAGCAAGATAGCGGAAAATGTATTTTCCAAGCTCGATACCAAGAATCAGGGCTATCTTGAAGTTTCGGATCTGGAAAGTGCATTTGGCAATATTGCGTCATCCTCATCCACCAGCACAGCTAGCACTAGCAGCAGTGACACCAGCACAAGTTCTACAAGTACAAGCGGCAATAGTGCCACCATCAATGACTTGTTCAAAAAGCTCGATAGTGATGGCGATGGCAAGGTCACTAAGAGCGAGTTTAGCAACGGCATCAAAAAACTCGGCGATGCCCTGGAAACACAATTCAATGCCAGACGCACGCGTGGCGCAGAAGGATCAAGACCGCCTCCACCGTCGCCACCAGAAGGTGGTGGAGGTGCAGATCAGACAGGTCTGGATAAAACCCAGTTGACGGATTTATCGGCAGAAGTGGGTAAAACCAATAGCAGCGCCGGTGCGGCACTGAACCAGGTGGCGCAGAATTTTGACGCTGCCGATACCAATCAGGATGGCAAGGTCAGCTTGCAAGAAACCCTGGCCTACCTTGAAAAAACCAGTACGTCACAGACGGGCAATACCTCTACGACAGCCAGCGTTAGCAATACAAACAGCGCCAGCTCAAACTCAAGCACGACTAGCAATTCTGGCATTACTAGCAGCTCTAGCAGCACATCAGATGGAACGACCAGCTCGGTAACAGGTAACAGCAGCACCAATACAGATGCAGCCCTGTTCAAAAAAGCGCTACAGCTGTTGCGTGCCTACAGTTCGCCGCCAACCAGTTCCAGCAGTCAAAGTATTTCGGTCAGCGCATAAAGACAAAAGGCACATGTAGTGGACTGTCACAGTGGTATCAAGAGTGAAGGACATGTGCCCAGCGCATCAGAGCAAGGCAAGGGTGAAAAAAATGAACACATCGATAGCGGGGCTATCGCGAGTATTTGCAACGCAGCCATGATCGTCGCGCACACGGCAGGCACTCTAATTTTCACTGTGACAGTCCACTAAATCATATGCCTTGTAGTTTTCCTGATTCAGGGAGTTCTCAATGATTATTGTTCCCTGTTCTGCATCAACAACTCGTTGATGAGCACAGACTCTATCTTGTCTGTCTGCAGGGCTGAATTCAAGCCGGATTTGAGTTGCGCCCTGACCGTGTCAAATCCTTCTTCACTATGTAAATCATCAGGATCAATCTTGGCAAATTCGATTTGAAATATATTTGTCAATATTTTCTTGTTTTCAAATAGCCATTCCTTATCCTCAGTGCGAACTTGTATTGTGACTTGCATACGCACCACTTGCCCATTCAGATTGGCGACTTGCTGTGGCAGGACATAATAACTAAGTCCGGCCGCATTGCTGCCTACACTACGGATATAGAAAAAAATCGCCAGCAAGATTGCAAAGCCACACAGCACGATGATAGTCGCATAAAGGCCAAAACGATCTTTGACCGCACCAGGCTTTTTCGCTGTTTTTTTGGCAAGTGCTGCCGTGCGGGGGCTGGATACAGACGCAGAATTGATTTTAGAACTGGAGCCGATACTAGCTTTAGCCGCTGGTCCTTTCGCCTGAACGGCAGAGGCAGCTTGCCCCGTATCAAAATCCAGAGGATTGCCTGTTTTTTGAGGTTCACTACCATCTATCGCTTCAAAATCCAGCTGTGCGCTGAGCAAGCTGGCCTTTGACCTATCTTTAGACATAACTACCTCTTATAACTTGCAGATGTCCATACATTCAACGCACTGATCGTGCATTTAATTTCCAGGTGGAAATTTCAAAGAATGGAAAGCATAGCCCATATTTTACCCAAATTCATCAAATTCCAAGCCAAGGCGGCGAAAAAATTGCAGTTTGATGTTTTGTTTTTATGGCATGCTGAAGATTGGTTTTTGCAATCCGCTATCGTTGGGAAAGATGACATCCACGTAACCCATATACCGGAATTTAAATGCTTCGTTACAAACTAAGGGTGTAAATCGCCAGCTAATTTCGCTATCATGACGGGATTCCCCCGCACTAGCTTGACAGGCATGATCCATCCCACTACTCCCAAAATCAGAAATACCGGCATAGACAATATCAAGGCTGTCTTGATATTTTTAGTCGTGTTTGGCCATCTGATAGAAATTTACGTGGGCGAAGATCATGTTTTACGTTCCATCTGGATTTTTGTTTACTCGTTCCACATGCCCATGTTTGCCCTGATGTCTGGCATGTTTTCCAAGGCCAGTTGGGATGACAAAAACGCCACGCAACTGATTTCGACAGTGCTGGTGCCTTTGATCGGCTTTGAAATTATTTATGAAGCAACCGAATTCGCCCTGAAGGGCGCAGGCAGTGTCTATGCTGGATTGGTGGCCCCTTACTGGATGCTATGGTATTTACTGAGTTTGTTGTGCTGGCGCCTGCTACTGCCCTTATTTTCGCGCATGCAGTTTGGCGTCATGCTGGCACTAGCGCTGTCGCTGGCAGGTAGCTACTCTGAGCATGCGGGCTATTTCCTTGGTATTTCACGCACCCTGATCTTCTTCCCTTATTTCCTGTTAGGCTGGAAACTTGGCCCTGAAGTATTCAATGTAAAAAAGAAAGAAAGACTGTTGATCAGCACGGTAGTAGTGATTACTGCTTTCATTGCTGCCTTTATGCTCAAGAGTGATTTTGACTACCGCTGGTTCTATGGCAGTTACTCACTGCACAGACTGGAAATGGCTAACCTGACGGGCAGCATGTATCAGTTATTGCAATATGCGGCCTCAACGGTCATCGGTTTGTCAGTCCTGTATTTGCTGGCACAAAAAGACCTGCGTCTGGCACAGATAGGCAAACGCTCTATCTATGTGCTGGTCTGGCATGGCATGGCGCTGATCATATTGCAAGAAACTGGCGTATTGCGTGCCATTTTCAAATACGAAAATACCGTTGCACTGGCGATTTCAGCGTTAGTTTCCATGGCTATCACATGGATATGCGCGCATGAAAAAACTGAAGCCCTGACCAAACGCTTGATTCTTGCCCCCCTCGCATGGCTGCTGATCCCCCAAGCTGCCAGCAAACCGGCCAGCCTGGAGATAGACGCTCGGGACGCTCAAGACGTCCAGGAAAAACCTCTACGGCAAGAACCTTGAATCTGCACTGATAAGCGCATCCTGGTCAGCGATGCACTTGCTCAGCCCTGGGATTTCTCCTGTTTTTTGCCTTCGTCGAACTGCTGTGGGTTCTTGCCTGAAATATCGCAATAGAACTCACGTATCTGCGCCATATCGGTTTCAATATCACCGCTCACGGTGAACATTTTGCCTATACCGCCTGCTTTGCGTTTGAAATCAAGATAACCAAGTGCGATTGGTACACTGGCACCGAGTGCGATATAGTAAAACCCGGTTTTCCAATGAGTTACCTTACCCCTGGTACCTTCAGGTGGCACGATGACAGTCAGTCTTTGATTGGCGTGGAATGCATCGACCGTGCCTTGCACCAGATTGCCGGATTTACTACGATCAACCGGAATACCGCCCAGCCAACGCATGACGTGCCCCAATACCGGCGGAAACAGGCTGGACTTACCCATCCAATATACCCGCAGACGCAAGGCAAAACACACCATCAGGGTCACGGGAAAATCCCAGTTACTGGTATGAGGAGCGGCAATCAGGACGTATTTTTGTTCGGCGGGAACAATACCTTCCACTTTCCAGCCGGCCAGCTTGAGTCCGATGATGGACAACCAGCGCATGAATGTATTAATGATGGGAGTTTCAAAAATGGTAAGATGCATGCCGTAAGTCTTTGATAAGAAAAGAGAATTCTGCCTTCTCTTCAAGCAAGCGGCATTATAGTGAGCAGTGGCAACTATAGGAAATAAATATCGGCTTTTTTTAGATTAATTAACGAAAGCGATATCAAAACAGGCTATCAAGTTTTGACCCAATTCACGATGTGTTCCCATTGCGGCAAGTCTTTTTCTACCCTGGATGGAGCGACATCCCACAAGGTAGCGCCATGAGCCGCCAGCTGTATGTAGTTTTGTGTATCCCGCAAAAACCCCAGGACTGGCAAACCCAGTTGACCCACATAGTGTTCAAGCTGCTCGGCTGCCTTGCTGCGGGTATTCACGCGCATGCCAAGTATGCCGATCTGGTAGCCATTTTTTTTATGCTGGGTCAGGCTTTTCAGGAATTCTTCAGTGGCCAGGATATCAAAAATCGATGCCTGCAAGGGCACGATGATCTTGTCGGCGGATTTCAACACCATGTCGAGCTTGTTGCCAACGAGTCCGGCGGGAGTATCCAGCACGACGTGGGTAGTACCTTTGGGTGGTTTCAGGACATTGCCCTCAGCAATATCCCAGGGCTGGATTTGCGGCAGATTTTGTGGTCGCAATGTCAACCAGGTACGGGAAGATTGCTGCACATCGGTATCACCTAGCATGACTTTATGACCATGCGCAGCGAAATAGCCAGCGAGGTTGGTAGCTACCGTGCTTTTACCGACGCCCCCTTTGGGATTGACAATTGCAATGACAGGCATGTCCGCTCCTTTTGACAGTGTAAGAACTACAGCATCTGATCAGATTATCCATATTAACCAGAAGATAGCAAGACTTCATCTGATCCAGAGCATACCCAACACTAACTGAAACCTGTCAACACCGTCAAAATGTTCAGGCAGGTACCAGTAAACCCAGCTGCTCGGGAGTCAGATAACACCACTCGCCCTCTTCCAGTTCCAGCGAGGCCAGTGTCAATTTACCTATGGCAGTGCGTTGCAAGGCGGCACAGTGATTGCCTGCGGCAGCCAGCATACGTTTGACCTGATGGTATTTACCCTGCTCCAGCACGATCTCCAACAGATGCTCACCAAGTTTTTGACAATGTATGGCTGCCAAAGGTGCCGGCTCATCGTGCAGCTTCACGCCCTTCAGCAATAAATTCACCAGCTCTTCAGACACCGGTTCAGCGGTGGTTGCCTGATACACCTTGGGTACGTGGCGCTTCGGTGAAGATTGCGCATGGATAAACGGCCCATCGTCTGACATCAGCAACATACCTGTCGTATCATGGTCAAGCCGCCCCACAGGTTGTACGTCACGCCAGCTGAATTGCTCGGGTAAGAGGGTCAATACACCGGGATGATGGCTGGGCTTGCGCGAACATTCAAAGTTTGCTGGTTTGTTGAGGACTATATACACGCGCTCGCGGTATTCCCAGTCTTCTTCAAAGATATGAAATTGCAAACCCTGGGTTTCAAAACTGGTCTTGACGTTGCGTATCACTTCGCCATTGATGGCGACTTCACCATCCTCCACCAGATCACGGCAATATTTGCGGGTTCCAAATCCTTGCGACTGCAGGATTTTATCTAAGCTTAATTTTGTCATGCCGCGACTTTATCAGATGTGACGCTCTCACCGCTAGTGTCTACGCTATCAATGAACCTCGACAACATCTTCATCCGCCATCTTCGGTTCCAGCGGCAAACTGATTTTAAAGCAAGTTCCCTTGCCGACATCGCTTTCAACCAAGATATTACCACCCAGGATACCCGTCACCAGGTTATAGACAATATTGAGACCCAAACCACTGCCTCCCAGACCCAAACGGGTAGTGAAGAAGGGGTCAAAAATGCGCCCCAGATTGCTTTCTGGTATGCCTTTACCATTGTCGCGCACGGTTATTTCGACGAAATTCTCATCAAAAATACGCGCCGTGATGCTGACAGTACCGCGATAATCACCATCAAAACCGTGGATAAAGGCATTGTTGATCAAATTGGTCATTACCTGGCCCAATGGCCCAGGATAACTATCCATCATCAGTTTGGGTGGGACACTATGAACGACATCATGACGGGTCTTGCGTATGGTAGGGCCCATGGTCAGGATCAGTTCAGACAACATTTCATCAAGCGCAAAGACACGGCGGTTGGCACTCGTTCTATCAACGGCAACCTGCTTGAAGCTGATCACCAGTTCAGATGCCTTGCTCAGATTACGCAAGAGCAAATCGGCACCGGTCTTGGCATTTCTCAAATACTCTTCCAGCACAGAGCGGCGCAAGCCTTTTTCAAATTCTAGCAACACAGCATCGGTATGCTGGGCCAACGTGCTGGCCACGGTAACGCTGGTACCTATGGGGGTATTAAGCTCGTGGGCGACACCCGCCACCAGAGAACCGAGTGCGGCCATTTTCTCAGTCCTGAGCAGTTCGCGCTGGGCGCGTTGCAGGTTTTCCAGTACGATGGTCAGTTCGCTATTTGCCGCTTCCAGCGCCTGGGTGCGTTCAGAGACCCGCCTTTCCAGCGTGGTGTTCATATTGCGGATTTCCTGCTCATTCTGGCGTTTTTCAGTAATGTCTTCCTGCACCAGGATAATCAGGGGTTCGTTACCCAGCCGTATCATGCGTCCTGATACCTGGCACAGGATGATTTTTTCTTGCTGACCGCAAGTCAGCCAGGCTTCATAATCATGGATTTCGCCGTCGCGCTCTATGATCCGCAATATCTCCAGGAAGTCTGTTTCATTGCGCCACAAGGCTTTCTGGGTTTCGTTATCCCCGAGAATTTCATCATGTGACCAGTAGAATTGCCGTACCCAGGCATCGTTGACATCAATCATGTTGTAGTGCTGGCTTTTGCGCAGCACCGTCATGGCAACGGGTGATGCCTGGAAAATACCAATGAACTTCTCTTCGGTTACCTTCAGGGCCTGCTCGGCGCGCAAGCGCTCGTTGAGCTCTTGTTGCAGAGTGATATTTTGCGCTTCTCTTTCGGTAATCAAACGCCCCAGGTTCAGGCGCATCTTGTCCAAGCCTTGTGCCAGGTTACCGATTTCATCCTGCCTTACCCATTCCAGGGGCTGATCCAGTTTGCCACGCGCCAGCCGCCCGGTCGCCAACTGCAATTCCATGATGGGCCTGACGATGCGGCGTTCAAACAATAGCCAGATCAGGATAAAAGAAAACACGACCTGCACCAGCAAGGCCAGCCCCAGCTTCAGGAAGTCTGCCCATAGTTCTTTTTCTATATGTTCAGTAGTCAGCTCCAGCATGACACTGCCGATGACCTTGGTCTCCAGCAGGATGGGACGTTCTTCACGCAATAATTTGGCGCCCTCTTTCTTGAATTTGCTGCTATGAGCGAAGACGGACCTCGATTCATCCAGCACTTCCACGCTGACCACTTCCGGGTTGCGCATGACTGCTTGTATGAATTGATTGGCGACCGCCTTGTCCAGCGTCCAGACTGGCACTGCCATGCCGCGCGACAGCATATCGGCATATTGCGACATGGGATTGCGTACGCGCAGTTGCAACTCCCGCTCATACCTATCCTGCACCAGAAAGCGCCCCAAAACAATCGCGGGCAATACGATGCCAACTACAACGCCGATAATAAGAATTTGTCGGAGGGAGAGTGTACGCAATGGTTTACCTGTTATTTGCAGCGGTTACTTCGCTTGTTGCTTACGCCACAATTGTATATTTGCCGCGATGAGTTTATTCATTACGTTTTGCTTGTCCAGCTTGTATACTGCCTTGGCAATACGCCCGCGCATTTCCGGCGTATTGCAGGCTGACTTATGGGCCAGTGTCAAATATAAATTTTCATTTGTAATCGGTGGCGTGACGGTTTTCAAGCCCGTGATATTCAGCTTGGCGACATAGGCCAGACCTGGATCTTCTTCATAAATCAGATACTCAGCGCGGGACAGGCTGAGCATCTTCAAAGCCTGCTCAAGGCTGGGAACCATGGAAATCTTGAGTGACTCTTTGGCATAGCGGTCAAAGTCTTCACCAAAGCTGTTATTGATCACCGTGACGCCCTGCCTGCCTGCAAGGTCAGACCATTTCTTGTACGGCAGATTATAGTTAATGCGGGTCCAGATGACTGTGCGCGTTTCGCGAAAGGCCGGGTAAAAATAATCCATGTATTCCAGTCTGGGCAGGGTAAAAAATGCACCGGCCAGCAAATCTACACGTCCCAACTTAGCCTCTTCCTGTACTCTTCCCCATGGGCCTACATATTTAATGTCTATAGGTATGCCGATTTCTTTGGACAATAACTGCATCCACTCTGCATTTGCCCCTATCAGTCGGTTTTCATCTTCAGGATCGCGCCACAGGTAAGGTGGATATTCAGGGTTGCCGGTCGCCAGCAAACTCTTGCAGGACTCATTGGCATGCGCGGCTGAACTGAACACCCCCATCAACAACAATGCCGCACAGCAGAGCAACTGCAATACGACATGATCTGAAGGACTAGCTTTGCAAGTATCAGAATTCATGGCACGACCTTCTCGACAAGAACGTGGGGATGGATGCCTAAGTCTAACTGCTCACATTAGGCTTGGCAAGAAAGTAGTTGTGAAGGAGGAACGGTTTCCAAAAAGAAAATAATTCCTCCAAATCCTGACTATAAGTGCAAGATTTTTACCACTTTGAAATCAGGCAGAATAAGAACTGTCTAAGTTATCACTATGTTATCGCAGTCCTTTTTTTATGCTCATAAGGTTAGCGCCTGACGACAGAATTACCACTACTTCTAACAGCATCACCAGACAACAACCCTGGGTCATGATCGAAAGAATAGCTTTGCTTGTTGCCATTATCAAAAGCGACAGTCACATTCCACACCTTGGTTGTTTTCACTTTTTGCTCTATCTTGTGTCCAGCCAGTGCACCACCAGCAGCACCGGCTAGCGTCGCCAGATCGCGGCCAGTGCCGTTACCGACCTGATTACCGAGCAAGGCACCAGCAACGCCGCCGGCAATTACACCCAGTGCACCGCCCTCACCTTCCTTGTCTTCTACGGATACGGCAACCACCTTGCCGCAATCAGGGCAAACTGGCTCATTCCTGACATTGGCTGGCGCAGCAACAGCTTCGCGCATATTTTGTTTGGCAACTGCCAGCGCTGTATTGTATTCAGTCTTGGCATCCCGCAGACACTGCATTCTGGCCGATGAACTACCGGCATCTGCGCACAGTTTTTTATCGTCGTTGTATCTTTGCGTGGCGCGCTTGCTGTCTGCTGCATATTGCTGTTTAGCCGTCATATTCTGTGCAAATGCACCCGTCGCGGCAGTCAGCAGCAGACTAGCCAGAAACAATTTTTTATTCATTTAAAATACTCCACAATTAATCAAAGTTCAGCTTCGCATTGCGAAACATACATGCATTAACGGTCCACACCCAGGATTGATGACTTAAATCACAATAGTTGACAGTTGCATATTAAATGAAACTGATTTTTGACGTGGAACCATAAAAAAACCCGCCATGGGCGGGTTTTGGTCATCGCACTGCAAAGTATTCAATCAAATTCTGGCTTTGATCAGCTTGCCAAGTTTTTCTATACCCTCATTGATACGCCCTGGCGACACCGTCACGAAGGACAGGCGCAAGGTATTTTTTTCAGGATTGTTTGCATAGAAAGGGCCACCAGGAACAAAGGCAACATTTTGCTGGATTGCTTCATCCAGCAATTGCTTGCTGTCCATATGCTCAGGCAGGGTTACCCAAATAAACATGCCGCCTTCAGGTTTGGTCCAACGCACACCTTCTGGGAAATGCCTGCTCATGGCTTCCAGCATGGCATTGCATTGTTTGGCATACAAAGTACGGATAGTAGGGATATGCTCACTCAGGAAACCATCCTTGATGACTTCGAATACCACCATTTGTGTCAGTTGGGCAGTATGCAAATCAGCTGCCTGTTTGGCTTGTTCGAGTTTTCGTATCAGCGGTGTAGGACCAACCACATAACCGAGACGTATGCCAGGCGTCAGCACCTTGGAGAAAGAACCCATGTAGATCACGCCACCAGGATTCATGTTCAGCATTTTTGGCAAAGGCTCGCCGCTATAGCAGAGATCGCCATAGGGATTATCTTCAACCAGTGGAATGCCCATCCGGGCGCAGGTTTCTACCAGCTCATAACGGCGTTCAACCGACAAGGTGCGTCCGGTAGGATTCTGGAAGTTAGGCAAGGCATACATCAGACGTGCACCAGCGCCTTTGGCAGCGACAGAAGCAGGGATCAGACCATTGTCATCCGTATCCACCGATTCAAACTCGGGGCGATACACAGAAAAAGCCTGCAAAGCCCCCAGGTAGCTCGGTGTTTCCACCAAAACCTTGCTGCCTTCATCCACCAGTACTTTGCCGAGCAAGTCCAGACCTTGCTGCGAGCCGGAGACCATCATGATCTGGTCAGGCAGGATTGTTGAATCATTAGTAGACAATGAATTTGCCAGAAACTCACGCAAAGGAGCATAACCATCGGTAGGGCCATATTGCAATGCTGACTTGCCTTGTTGCGTCAAGACTTTGTCAAAGGCGGCACGCATGCGCTCTACCGGGAAAGTTTCTGGAGATGGCAAACCGCCAGCGAAAGAAATCACTTCAGGACGCATGGTCACTTTTAAAATTTCCCTGATGGCAGAGCTTTGCAACTGCTCGGCGCGGTCAGAAAATTTCCACTCTATGGGGCTGGGATTCTCAAGTTTCATGCTGGTCTCACTATCTCTCGGTTGGGAGTGCCATCTCGGGCAAGTTTATTGTTTTGTAAAATTCAGGCGATCTCGACGATCATTTCAATTTCTACGCAAGCGCCCATAGGGATTTGGGCCACGCCAAAGGCGGAACGTGCATGCTTGCCTTGCTCACCAAAAATTTCACCGATAAGTTCAGACGCACCATTCGTCACCAGATGTTGCTCGGTAAAATCAGGTGTGGAATTAACCAGGCTCATCAGTTTGACGATGCGCTTGACACGGCGTAGATCACCGCCGCAGGCTGCCTGCAAAGTGGCGATCAAATCAATCGCCACCGCGCGTGCAGCCAGTTTGCCTTCTTCAGTAGCGATATTCTTACCCAGTTGACCTACCCATGGCTTGCCATCTTTTTTGGCAATATGGCCGGACAGGAATACGGTGTTACCAGTTTGTGCATACATGACGTAGGCAGCTGCAGGCGTCGCGACAGCTGGCAATTCAATATTTAATGCTTGAAGCTTTTCGTAAAATGACATGTCTATTTTCCAGGAAAAAGCGCAGCAGCCCTCACTGATGCACTAAAGATAATTAAATTTTTATTATTATTTCCGCAAATTCAAGAGCTTGCGGAATTCCACCCCATATTCAAGCGGATACCGTTTTGATAAGACTTACGCAAAATTGTCCCGGCAAGACTATCGCTGAAGGAAACTTCCCTTGTAATGAAAGTTTCCTTCAACTGAGGCAGTTTTGCGTAAGTCCTATCATACCAGCCCTCTATTGTAAGCCTGCACTGAGGCGATTAACACCCCCTGCAGCACTGCTTGTGACAGATTAAATTTGGTCACTCCAAGAGATTTCTCAGGTTCACCGTTGAATATTCATGCGCCGCCCTAGCGCAACGACACTGATGACCGCCAGCGCAAAAAAGATTTCACGGCCAGTCAACACTTCACCCAATATCACAGCAGCACCCAGCAAACTCAAAAATGGTTGCAGCAATTGCACCTGACCGACGCGGGCAATACCACCAATAGCCAAAGCTTTGTACCAAAAGAAAAAGCCTATGAACATGGAAAATACAGAAACATAAGCAAACCCGGCCCAGGCACGGCCAGAGGCCTGTACGCCATAATGCCAGCCCA
Source organism: Undibacterium sp. Ji42W (assembly GCF_049340405.1). NCBI lineage: Bacteria > Pseudomonadati > Pseudomonadota > Betaproteobacteria > Burkholderiales > Oxalobacteraceae > Undibacterium > Undibacterium sp. Ji42W. Next base: position 351,527 of record NZ_JBMPOV010000009.1, on the reverse strand, counting down.
GCCAGACTGTAACAGGTAACAATAATGGCAAAGCCAGCAACAAAGCCCAGGAAATAACCTGCTGTCCACCCATGCTTTGTGACAGCCGCCCACCTTCGGCATACCCCATGGCAGCAGCGATCACGGCAATAAACAAGGCCAGGTCAGCAGACTGGAATGAGCCGCCACCCTGAATCAAGGCAAAGGTTATCACCAAACCACTACCCAATACCGCCATCACCCAAAAGCCAGTGGATGGCTTTTCGTTAAAGCGCAATGCTGCAAACAAGGCAGTTGCCAAGGGCAAGATACCGAGCACGATGGCCCCATGAGTAGCAGGCACATAAGCCATTGCAACAGAGCTGAACAAAGGGAAGCCAAGCACCACGCCCAGAGAGGTTATCAGCAAGGGCTTCATTTGCTCTCGTTGCGGCAATCTGGCGCCCTGCATCCACAGCAGGATGCCCGAGCAGCATGCTGCCACCACGGCCCGTCCCAGCGCAACAAAAACGGGATTGAGTTCTGCCACTGCCATGCGGGTAAATGGCAGGGTCAGACTGAAAATCATGACACCAACCAGCCCGAGGGCCATCCCCTTGTTTTCTTGTATTGGCATGACAGAGCTGCCTGTTTTAATTTGCGTGCCCGTTGTCATGGCGAACTCACCAGCATAGGGTAAAGCGACAAGACCAGCAGCAGGGCCATACCATAATTAAAAATGCGCAGATTACGTTCCACCTTCAGCAAATGCCTGACTTTGGCACCAAACAATGCCCACAAGCCTACGCTAGGTAGATTGATGACTGCAAAAACACCCGCTGCCAGGGCAACGATCCAGAAGCCACTGGTTGCGGGGATATAGGTACTGAAGGCACCAAGCGCCATGACCCAGGCCTTGGGATTGATCCATTGAAAAGCGGCGGCACTCAAGAAACTCATGGGCCCAGCTTTGAGCGCGCCTTCTGGCGTCTTGCTTTCTATAGGCCCCGCATTGGCAATATTCCAGGCCAGGTAGAGCAGATACGCAGCCCCTGCCCATTTCAACACGACATATAACCAGGGGAAAACCGCAAACAGGCCAGCCAGACCCACACCGACTGCCAGTACCAGTATCATGAAGCCTATACTGATGCCCAGCATATGCGGCAAGGTGGCACGAAAACCAAAGTTGACACCAGAAGCCAGCAACATCAGGTTATTCGGGCCGGGTGTAATCGAAGACACCAGCGCAAACAGGGCAAAGGCCATGAGGGTATCAATTGCCATGCTGATCTCCCCGTCGGTCAAGACTGGAGTTCTGTCGTCCATCCATGTTATTTCTCCCGTTTTTGCTTTAGTGTTGTGCTATCCTAAACGCAAAAACCGATACAGTACCAATACACTGCAAGCGATAATATTCATACTGTAATGGTCAACTATCCATTACAGGGCACAGTCCGGAGACATGCAATGCTGACACCCACCTTTTTTATCTCGCGCGATTCTGGCGGCTCACTTGTAGAGCAAATCGTCAATGCCGTGGCCAACCGCATCGACGATAAATTACTGCGTACGGGGGCGCGCATGCCTTCGATACGCCAGTTTGCCGACGAGCAGGAAGTGTCGCGCTTTACGGTGGTAGAAGCCTATGACAGGCTGGTCGCCAAGGGTTACCTTGAGTCGCGCCGGGGGGCCGGTTTTTTTGTGCGTGAACGCGCTTCGATGCTAAATAATGTCCCCACCACCGCGCAAATCGCTCCCATTACCCAAAACCTGGATGTGGTGTGGCTAGTACGCAATATGTTCCGGCAATTGCCGCCGCAAAAAATGCCAGGTTCTGGTGTCTTGCCGCATGACTGGCTGGATGGGGAGCTAGTGGCAAATGGCTTGCGCTCCATCAGCAGACTGAATCAGAATCTCTTGCTGCACTATGGCACCCAGCAAGGCTTTTTGCCGCTGCGCCAGCAATTGCAGTTGAAATTGGCAGAACTTGAAATCGCTGCATCGCCCGAACAAATCGTCATGACCAGCGGTGTCACCCAGGCACTGGATCTGGTGGCACGAGAATTTACCCAACCTGGCGATACGATTTTTGTCGATGACCCCGCCTGGTTTTTAATGTTTGGCTCTTTTGCCATCCTCGGCACCAAAGTCATAGGCATACCACGCCTGCATGACGGCCCGGACGTCGCCAAACTCGCTGAACTGGCAGCAGTGCACAAACCCAAGCTGTATATCATCAATTCGGTCCTGCATAATCCCACCTCGACTTCGCTGTCTGCAGCCAAGGCTTTCCAGGTCTTGAAAGCCGCAGAGGAACATGATTTCATGATCGTTGAAGATGACGTTTATTGCGATATGCACCCCGGCCCGGCAGTACAGGCCGCCACGCGCATCGCTGCGCTGGATCAGTTGAACCGGGTGATCTATCTAGGTGGTTTTTCCAAATCGCTGGCGGCAAATTTAAGGGTCGGCTTTATCGCGACATCACCTGAACTGGCGATACGCCTTGCTGATCGTAAGATGCTGTCCACTTTGACGACGACAGAAATTGGAGAACGCGTAGTGTATAAAATCCTGTCGGAAGGACATTATCGCAAACATGTGGACCGCATACGCGTGAAGCTGGATGGCGTACGCGATGACATCACCAAGCGTCTTGAGCAAATGGGAATGAAGGTAGATTACCGCACGCCCGCCGGCATGTTCCTGTGGACAGAGACTGGCTGCGACACCAACAAGCTGACCGAGAAAGCCATGGAACAGGGTTATCTGCTTGCACCTGGCAGTTTGTTCTCACCCAGCCAGCTTCCATCCAGCAAGATGCGCATCAATATAGCGGCGATGTCAGACCCTGGTGTCTGGGAATTTTTAAAACGCGAGATCAAGTAATTGCTGCAGTTTTTAGCGCTGCCTTAGCTCAGACTTAGTGCAGGCTGGCATTGGCCAGCTTGACACCAAACCAGACAAACATACTACCCACACCGCTTGACAAGCTGGCAGAAAGGCGACGGCGTTTGCTGAAATTGCGTGCCAGACGCGATCCGAGGAAGATCAGCACTGACAAATAAGTGGTGCTGAACACCATCACAACGCCACTGAGTATCAGGAAAGGAATGGCCGGTGTCGGATATTTCGGGTCAATAAATTGCACGAAGAAAGACAGCAAGAACAGGATAGCTTTTGGATTCAATAAACTGATCACCAAAGCGCGCTTGAACGGGTTTTGCATGTTCACGGCAGTGGCCTGCGTTTCTGCCACCGTTACCGTCTTGTTACGCCATTTTTGTAGTGCAGCCCAGATCAGATTAATGCCCACCCAGGCCAGATAAGCTGCACCCGCATATTTAACCACCATGAACAAAGCCGGATAAGTACGCAAGATACTTGCAGCACCAAGGGCGGTCAGCAGCAGCAAAATACTGTCACCGACAAAAATACCCGCGGCCCCCTTGTAGCCCTCACGCACGCCACGAGTAGTGGCAACGGCCAATACATATAATGAGTTGGGACCGGGCAGCAAGACTATGCCCAGCGCACCTAATACATAGGTCCATAAATCGGTGACGCCGTAAAACTCCATTTTCCACATCCTTACCATTACGATTTAATCGTTGCTATTAAATTTGCCATCTGACTGGCAATTTATACTGGCACGAGATTAACATTTTGCGGCACTTCCTGTTCGCGCTGGCCTGCGCCCTCGCCAGCACGGCGCAACAAGCTCAGTGCGGTATCCCCTTCACGCAAAGTAGCAGTGCGGACAGTGGCGCTGACTTTCATTTCCTTACCTGACACAGAAATCGGCATGGCAATGACTGTGGCGCGGGCACGGTCGGCAATTTTGATGGCATCTTCCGCAGAAGCTTCTGGCAAAAGGACACAGAATTCTTCACCACTGAAACGGGCAACACAATCATAAGCCCGCATCGCCCGTTTTACACGGCGGCTGACTTCGACCAGGATCACATCACCTACTTGTGGCCCATGCGTGTCATTGAGTTGTTTAAAGTCGCTCAAATCCAGTACCAGCATAGACAATTGCTTGCCCAGACGCTGGTGACGCTGCAGCTCAGTGTCTGAGATGCGCATGAATTCTTTCCAGTTAGCGACGCCGGTAACGGGATCGGTATTCGCCTGATGCTCCAGTTCCAGTTCGGCACTCAAAAGTTTACGTCTGTATCTGTGCACATAGGCAGCGATGGCGTGCCCCGTAATGGCAATTGCAGGCATGACGAGCAAAACGCTGGCTGCCTGAGAAAACGTGCCAGATTGTTTATATAACAACAGCAAACAGGAGGCCGCAACAAACAGGAACAGGGGAATGCGCAATATGTTCAATGCTAAAGGCAGGGAAATAAATGCCATCAACACCAGCCAGGCATCGACCATATAATGCCCGAGATAATCGCGTGGCAAACAGGCATTGCTGATGAACTGTATCAGCAACACCAAGACTATCCAGTGCATGGCATAACGGTCCAGCCTGGGCACATTTTCTTCCATTCCATATTGCTTGATCAGCCACAGCGAATAAGAGAATCCGGCTACCCGCATCAGCAGCAAGACAGCCAGGGGAATGCCAAACTCATGGAATAGCACATCGACCAATGCCAGCGGCAAGAATGCCCAGAGCATGATGCGTACTACACGCCGGACTTGCGCCCTGTCCTGCTTGGTGTAATGGGAGCGGTAATTTTCTTCGCTGACGTCTTTATAATTCATTTGCATTTTTGCACCGCTTTATTTTGCAGCTACCTTGGAGTCTCCAGTCTGGCAGTTGTCAATGTGTACAATTTTGATCAAGAGTGCATATCTATGCTACATTCTCACCCTGAACTTCTTTGTTTCAGACACAACGGAACCAGTCAAATTTAATTATATGCCCCACGTTGACCAGCAACATGTTAAACATTGCATAGGCGACACGCCTGTGTCAGACATGTCTGCGTCCGGACAAATACAAGACTTCAACGCAAGCGGTTGTTGTTGAGTCTGCAAACCAGAGTGCAGATGGGCGTTTCCCTCTGTCTGTCCTGAGTACTACTTAAGCACCATCCTTCACCTAGACCAAATTTACCTTTCGCTATTTTCACAACAAATGGACATACTTCTCTACGACAACTGGGAACGCCGCCTGCGCCCTTTCAGCCCTCTGAACAAAGACTGGGTGGGCCTGTATTGCTGCGGCCCTACCGTGTATGACTATGCCCATATCGGCAACCTGCGTACTTATCTGTTTGAAGACCTGTTGCGCCGCGCCCTCGAATGGAATGGCTATACCGTGCGCCACGTCATCAACATTACCGATGTCGGCCATCTGGTGTCCGATGGTGATGATGGTGAAGACAAGATGGAAAAAGGCAGCCGTAAAGCCGGTGAATCAGCCTGGCAGATTGCTGACCGCTTCACTGCCGCCTTCAAGGATGATTTGCAAAAACTGCACATCCTGGAACCAGCCATCTGGTGCAAGGCCACCGACCATATCGCCGAGCAAATTGATTTCATCGCTGCCATTGAAAAAAATGGTTATACCTACCGCACCAGTGACGGCATTTATTTTGATACCAGCAAGCAGGACGACTACGGTTTCCTGGCGCGTATCAAGCGTGATGCGATCAAGGCCGGCAGCCGTGTTGAGCTCGGTGAAAAACTGCATGCGACTGACTTCGCGCTGTGGAAATTCAGCCCGCCGGATGAACATCGTCAAATGGAATGGGATAGCCCTTGGGGCCGTGGCTTCCCTGGCTGGCATATAGAATGCTCGGCCATGTCGGCCAAATACCTGACGCCCTGGTTTGATATCCATTGCGGTGGTGAAGACCATATCGCCATCCATCACAGCAATGAGATCGCGCAAAACCAGGCTTGCCATGGCACCCGCCTGGCCAACTTTTGGATGCATGGTTATTTCCTGCAAATCGATTCTGGCAAGATGTCCAAATCGTCGGGAGAATTCCTGCGCCTGCAAACTTTGCTGGACCAGAACATCGATCCGCTGGCCTATCGCTACCTGTGCCTGACTGCACATTACCGCAGCCAGATGCAGTTCAGCTTTGAAGCTCTCTTGTCCGCACAGACAGCCCTGCAACGCCTGCGTGAGACTTATCATGCATGGCCAACAGGCGGTGATGTCAGTGCCGAATACCGCGAGAAATTCACTACCTTCATCAATGAAGACCTGAACGTACCCCGTGCCCTGGCACTAGTCTGGGAAATGCTGAAAGCCGATTTGTCTGATGCCGACAAAAAAGCCACGCTGACAGAATTCGACAAGGTATTTGGCCTGGGTCTGGCACAATGGCAACCTGCTGTGCTGGCTATCCCAACGGAAGTGCAAAGTCTGGCAGAACAACGCCAGGCTGCACGCAAGGCCAAGAACTGGGCTGAGGCTGACCGTTTGCGTGGTGAACTGCATGCTCTGGGCTATGAAGTGGAAGACAAGGCCGAAGGCATGCAAATCAAAAAGCTGTAATCAACTATCGTATTGCTCAGCGCAAGATTATTCGGGATTATTCAGGACTATTCAAGACAACTCAGGGGAAACTATGGTTTCCCCTGTTTTCTTTTAAAAGGATTGCCATGCAAAGCATCAAGCTGCTCAAAAAAATGACTGTCATCGCCAGCATGATGATAGTACCCGCCATCAGCCTGGCGGGTACTTACATAGAAGGTAAGGATGTTCCCGCAGATTTGCGCCCCTTCATTACCGCCAATACCAAATTGCTGGCCTTTGTCAGTACTGACCTGAATGGTGACGACAAGACTGATTATGTCTTCATCCTCGAAAAACAAAAGAAGAACGCCACAGATGAAGATATGGAACAAGGACAGCGTCCCCTGCATATCGCCATACGTCAGGCCGATGGTAAATTAAAGCTGGTCAAGACCAATGAAAAAATCGTGCTGTGCTCAACTTGTGGCGGCATGATGGGTGATCCATTTGCCGGCCTGAAAGCCAGCAAGAAAAGTTTCACCGTATCCCACTACGGCGGTAGTGCCTGGCGCTGGGCAAATGAATATCAATTCAATTATTCGCGCAAGGATGACTCCTGGCAATTGGTGAAAGTGTCTGAATCATCCTTCCATGCAAGTGACCCGGAAAAAGCCAAGGAAAAGATTTATACACCCCCAAAACATTTTGGCAAAATCGACATCGCTGATTTTGATCCGGAAAAATTCAAGGGTGTGGGTACGAAATAATAAGTAAATTAATAAGCAAATAGCAAGAACATAGTGAACAAGTAGTGAGCGAATACTGAGAAAAAAACGGGAGATGTTTTCTCCCGTTTTTTTATAAACTCCTTTCAAACCGCAGGCGTATCGTGGCACTACCCGGTGTGGACTGATCTACGTGATTTTCGCCCATCCTGATCGCTGAATTGCGAAGACTGCAGCACATCATGATGCAAGAGATTATTGACAGACAGGCGCAGTTGCGTCTTTTTTCCCAGCGTCCATAATCCATATACATCAAGAATACGGCTGACGCCCGTATAGCTGCGCAGACCAGCCGTGACCTGCACATTGCTGACTATCTTCAAATTAAAAAATGATGCGAAATGATTGCTGCTCACTTTAACCCATGCGAAACAAGACTCATACGCCAGGTCAGTACCCAAGGCATGTTCAGGCAAGAGTTGCGGATTTGCCCCGTAAGTCGGGTTGTTCGGACCATTATCCTGGTTTGCCGTGTAGCGATGGGCACCAGGCTGCGAGTGATAGGAACTTTGTAGGTACAGGACAATGCAAAATGCGGGGATGCCTGAGCAGGCTATCTTGTCGCTGATAAACCAGCCTTTGGGTCTTTTAAAAAATCATCAAGTATGCGCGCAATACTGCCGTCGTTTTTCATCGCAAGCAAAGTCGCGCTGATGGTTTTTGAGGCTGCACTGGACGCAAACTCCGGCCTGACGCGCATAACATGAGAACCGTAGGAAATAACAAGACCGGGACCTAATACATTTGCAGATGGATTTTTTTCTGCTGCTGCCAAAATAGCGGGCTGGCTACCAACAATGCCAGAGATGCGTCCGGCTTCCAGCATACGCATGCCATTTTCCAACGTATTGATTTCGACCTTTTTCACACGCTCATCCTGACCGAAAGTACCATAACTCAGTCTGCGCATCATGCCTATGCCTTTGTCCATGGACAAAGCGATCAGATCCTCGTAGTTTTTCAGCACAGCCCCACGCTGGGCAACCACGAGGATCGGGAATTGGGTGACTTCAGATAAAACACTACCATCCTGGTCCGTGAAATTTTCTGATTGTGAAATGCTATACGCTTCTTTCTCCGCTGGGAACATCACGATATGCCTGGCACTTGGCACCACAACAATGTCCAGCGGCATGCCAGATCGCCTGCGCAATTCATTGACGATGCGTACATTGATGCCGTCATAACCACCTTTGGCATCTTTTGCATCTTTATGAAAAGCGAAAGGAGCGACTTCTGTCAGATACAGGTTGACCGCACCCAGCGCAGGTGCGTATGCGCTGAACAGACAAAAACAGAGTGAACTCACTGCCTTAGCTACCTTAAGCAACATTGTCGCTATCCATGGCTATGTGAAAAATCAAAGGAACACGCACGCAAACAATATGCACCGATAGTGGGAGTCTAGTTATTTTTTGTAAAAAATACAAATGCCCGCGAAACGAACAAGCCAGCCACTCATTGAAGAATTATATTGTCATGCCTTTTACGCAACCATCTTGAAATATGTTAAAGCGGCCTCACCTTCCCTGCTCAAGCAATGCTACCAACAATGTTATAAAAACAGCAGCAGGCAAGTCATTGCCAATATTACTTAACTACCAAAGAAATCTTTGAGGGAAACCATGTCAGAAAAGCAAACCTTGGGCTTTCAGGCCGAAGTCAAACAATTATTGCAGTTGATGATCCATTCCTTGTATTCAAACAAGGAAATCTTTTTGCGTGAACTGATCTCGAATGCGTCTGATGCGTCCGACAAATTACGTTTTGAAGGCATCAATGACGCCAGCCTGTTTGAACACGACCCTGATTTGCAAATCCAGGTCAGCTTCAACAAAGAAGCCCGCACCATCACCATCTCTGACAATGGCATAGGGATGAGCAAGGCTGATACGATTGAGCATCTGGGCACGATCGCCAAATCCGGCACCAAGGAATTCTTTGGAAAATTATCTGGTGACCAGCAAAAAGACGCGGCTATGATAGGTCAATTTGGCGTTGGTTTTTATTCCGGTTTTATCGTTGCCGACCGTATCACCGTAGAAACCCGCCGCGCTGGTTTGCCAGCAGACCAGGCGGTACGTTGGGAATCTGAAGGAGCTGGCGATTTTAGCGTCGAAGACATCGTCAAAGAAGGCCGTGGCACCAGCATCACATTGCACCTGCGTGAAGGCGAAGATGAGTTCCTGTCCGCATGGAAGCTCAAATCCGTCATCCGTACTTATTCCGATCATATCTCCCTGCCTATCAAGATGCAGAAAGAAGAATGGGATGAAGAGAAAAAAGAACAGGTCTTGAAAGATGAACTGGAAACCATCAACCAGGCCAGTGCCTTGTGGGCACGCAGCAAGTCTGAAATTACGCCTGAGCAATACGATGAATTCTACAAGCATGTCTCGCATGATTACTCAGCACCTCTGACACACACGCACAACCGTGTTGAAGGCCGCAGCGAATATACGCAATTGCTGTATATTCCTGCGCGCGCACCATTTGACATGTGGGACCGTAACAAGCGTGGCGGCATCAAGCTGTACGTCAAACGCGTCTTCATCATGGATGATGCCGAACAGCTGATGCCAGTCTATCTGCGTTTTGTCAAAGGTGTCATTGATTCCAATGACCTGCCTTTGAATGTCTCACGCGAAATCCTGCAAGAAAGCCGCGACATCAAGGCGATACGCGAAGGCTCGACCAAACGCGTACTAGGTATGCTGGAAGATCTGGCAGATGCAGACGGTGACGACGCTCAAGCCAAGAAAGACAAGTTCACCACATTCTGGGGCGAGTTTGGCCAGGTCCTGAAAGAAGGCGTTGGCGAAGACAGTGCCAACAAAGAGCGCATCGCCAAACTCTTGCGCTTTGCCTCTACCCATAATGACAGCGATGTACAGAACGTCTCTCTGGCCGATTATCTGAGTCGCACCAAAGAAGGCCAGAACAAGATTTACTATGTCACGGCAGAGAGCTATGCAACGGCCAAGAACAGCCCACACCTGGAAATCTTCCGTAAGAAGGGTGTTGAAGTCCTATTGCTGACTGACCGTGTCGATGAGTGGATGTTGTCCTATCTGACTGATTTTGAAGGTAAGGAACTGGCATCCGTTGCCAAAGGCGGCCTGGATCTGGGTCAACTGGAAGATGAAGCAGAGAAGAAACAGCATGAAGAAACCCAGACCGAGTTCAAGGACCTGGTCGAAAAAATGAAGACGGCTCTGGCCGACAAAGCCAAGGATGTACGCGTGACTTTCCGCTTGACAGATTCACCAGCCTGTCTGGTAGCGGACGAACATGATTTGTCCGGGAACTTGGCGCGCATGCTGAAGGCTGCGGGTCAAAGTGCCCCAGAATCCAAGCCTATACTTGAAGTAAACCCTGACCATCCTTTGGTGCAGAAACTCAAGTATGAAGAAGCCAAGTTCGACGATTGGGCACACCTGTTGTTTGACCAGGCTTTACTGGCAGAAGGCGGCCACCTCACCGACCCTAGCGGTTTTGTGAAGCGTCTAAATGAGATGTTGCTGAACAAGTAAATGAATAAGTAAATTCTCTCATCTCTGCTTGATGAAAAACGGACTCAATATTGAGTCCGTTTTTTTTGTGACAGCTCAGCGTGAAGGAAAAATCTTGTCGCGTTGCTGTTTGGCAAACCAGTCACGCAGCATCTGTTCTTCATAGCGGAAACTGGAATTGCCAGTCGCAAGGCCAGAACGCATGAGGAAATTCATGTCCTTGATATTTTCTGTACCCGAAGCAATGCTTTGACCTTTTTCGTCTTTCAAGTCGAAAGTCAAAGTCATGCGTGGCCAGTACAAATCCTTGATAACCCGAATGTCACCGACCGTATTACGGAAAAATGGGCGTACATCGCCTGCCAGGTCAACATCGGTGACGGTCACATCCCATTGGTAAGCATCAGGCAGTTTTTTTGCCAGGTCGGCAAATATCTGGTCAAGTTCCTTGATCATACGTTCCTGGAAGCCTGATTTGGATTCATTGCTAGGACGAATGTCGGTAAATTTCTCAGGCTCTTGCCAGCTTACTTTCACTTCGCCAGCCTGTGCTTGCGCCACCATCGCACCTGCCAGCAATATTGCACTTATCATCAATTTCATCATTTCCCCCTGTCACATTCTACTGCGAGTCAATTTCAAGCTTTCGTCATGCTTCAAGAATAGCCCACAAGCACGAAAACAGCCAGACAGCTTTGTCATCAGTTATCATGAATTTTGTCACAAAGTTTATCCACTACTGCTGTCGCCGGATCGCTGCTGCCGCACAAGGACCGCAAGCACTATGCGCTTGCAATTGACCAATCTGCCCAGATATCAGTTTTATGAAAGCACCAAAGTCACATGCCTCAGATGTCTCGAACCCGTCAGGCACGCCTGGGCAAGTCCCTTTGCAAACACCTGTTCTGCAGGGCTTTCCTCCTGTAATAGACGAGCACACGCATACCCTGATACTGGGCAGCTTCCCTGGTGCAGCCTCACTCACGGCAACGCAATATTATGCTTACAGGCAAAACCAGTTCTGGCGACTGGTCTCAGGCTCCCTGGGAACCGATCTGACAGGTCTTGATTATGAACAGCGCCTGCAAGGCTTGCTGGCGCATGGCATAGGTTTATGGGACGTATTTCATTCCTGCGTGCGGGCAGGCAGCCTGGACTCGGCCATACGCGAGGGCAAACTCAATGACTTCAGCAGCTTGCAAGCAACACATCCGCATTTGCGCAAGCTTTGCTTCAATGGCCAGACTGCCGGCAAAATGGCGACTTACTTCCAGCAACGTGGCTATCAGACGCTGATACTGCCATCGTCCTCACCGGCCCACGCAACGCGCAGTTTTGCTGACAAACTGAGCGACTGGCAAGCCGCTTTGCAAGCTTCTGACTAACTGAAAAGCGATACCACGACAAAATATGTAGCAGACTTTAATGAACTAAGCTCCTGGTTTGCTGGCATCACCGGCCACAGGGCGCTTTTGCTTTTTCATTTCACCGGCATTTTTGATCAGATCTTCAGTAACCGGGCTGGCGTTTTTCAAGCGCTGGTCCTTGCTGGCCTTGTAGGTACTGGCTGTATGCACAAAATAAGTATCCTGCTGCCTGGTTGTTGATGGCGGCTTGTCTCCCTCTGGCTTATTGCCTGTGGTGCTCAGCTTGACGGTATAGTATGCATCAGCCGCATTCTGCAGAAAACTAAGTTTACCGGTGTTTTCCCAGCATGCCTGCATCAGCGGCCCCTGCTCTTCCACATCGTCGGTGCAGGCACCGTTATTGCTCTCACCCATATTCAATTCCAGCGCGATGACGGGTTTGGCGTCGCTCAAAGACACGATGAAGGCATAGTCATTGGTATAGCCCTGATGCATGTCTCCGCCTTCGAACAAAAGGCCAAATTTATCCTAGCCTAGACGAATCAGGCTCGCCATAGGTGCCATGCCATTTGCACCATAGGCAGCAACTTCTTTCTTGCCTTTTTCGAACAACCATTGTTTGCCGTTGTAGGCAAACACATACACAGAAATGACCGGGGCGGTGGCATGACTCTCTTCCACAACACCGCCAAGAATTTGCTGGCGCTGCACGACCAACACTGCTTTCTTTTTACCGGCCTCAGTATAGATATCTACCAGCAGGACCGTGGCCAGGATGTCTGCCTGACCCATATCCCAGGATGCAGTATTTTTTTCAGGGAGCAATACCCCGTGTTGTTTTTCGTTATATGTGCCAAAAATCGCCAGCATGGCGGTATCGGCATTGAAAACCTGTGGTTTGGCTGGATCTACTGGTTCACGGCCAAACAGGAAAAAAGCGGCGAGTCCAAGCAAAGCGACAAAAATAAAGGCAGCAGCGGCTGATTTTTTAAATTGCATGTGAGAAGCGGAAAAATAAGGAAATAAAGTGAGCGGACAAGTGAAAAGATACGTGTCAATTTGAGCAACATACGATTTTACCTCAGGCAGCTCGCCATGGCCTGGCTGACAATCCAATGTCTGCAAGAGCGCTAGCAGCGCAGTCGCATAGACGTATAATTGCGCAAAAGCAATTTCTCTTATGTTTTTTCCGTCAAAATTCATTACAACTTGTATGGAAAATGTAAATTTGCTTTCGATAAACACTATGAAGGTTAAAATAAGCGGATGCTGATCAAACGAAAATCCATAGAAGCCGAGGCCAATCACCGCTCTGGCCCCACAGCCGCTGCCCCGAAAAAGGCCAATCGCAAACCCAAATTTGCTCCTGTCACTCTGTCTGAAATGGATGGGGTACGATTCCTGCATTTCGGTACCGAATGGGTGCAGGGCGCAATGCGTCTGCGCAAGCCTGACGCCATAGAACTCGAATATGCGCAACAGATGATGGCCTGGATGCTGTTCATCGATACGCCACAACAACTGGTGCAGCTGGGTCTGGGAACTGGCGCGCTGACCAAATTCTGTTACCGTCAATTTGAAGATGCCACGGTCACCGCTGTAGAACTCAATCCATCTGTCATTGCGATTTGTGAAAGCATGTTCAAATTGCCCGCCAATGATGAGCGCCTGCGGGTGCTGGAAATGGATGCAATGGACTTTGTCAACGATGACAATAATCATGGCCACATTGATGCCATGCAAGTAGATTTATACGATGCCACGGCCCGTGGCCCGGTACTCGACAGCGCTGAGTTTTATCAAGCCTGTGCAAACTGCCTGAAGGACGACGGCATATTGACAGTCAACCTGTTTGGCGACCACCCCAGCTATGCACGCAACTTGAAAGCCATGCGCTTTGCCTTTGACACTGTGCTATGCCTGCCGGAAGTGCACGATGGCAATGTGGTTGCCCTGGCATTCAAGCGCAAGCCCGAATTGAACTTCCCTGATCTGTACGAAAAAGCGGACCAGATCAAGGCCAGTAACAAATTGCCTGCAAAATCCTGGGTGAACGGACTCAAGGCAGCCTGCGATCCAAAATAATGTCAAAATAATTTGATGGAAACGGTTATATAGTATGAATAAACCCGCACACCGCAGCCTGAACCTGCAACAAATTTTCACCTGGCTGATGGCCGATGGCGTCATCCTCAAAGATGAAGCGAAGACCCAGTTCCATGCGACCCAGGGTCTATTGAAAAATGGTCCTACCAGCATGCATCCCCTGACTGCGGTTGCGCAGGCCAGGTTGCATTCGGCCATTTCACCGCATATTTTGCTGACGCTGGATTGGCTGACGGAATGGGCGGCCGTCAAGGTAAATTTGCCTTTTTACCGCATTGATCCCTTGAAGATTGATTTCACCAGCGTATCGGATGTCATGTCGGCCTCTTATGCGACACGCTTTAATATTCTGCCTGTGGAATCTGCGGCCAATGTCGTTGTGGTCGCAACCTCGGAACCATTCAATACCGAATGGCAAGATGAAATCCTGAAATTCAGCCGCAAGGAGATTCGCCTGGTGATGGCGAACCCGCTGGAGATTTCGCAATACATCGTCCAGTTTTTCTCTCTGGCAAAGTCTATCAAGGACGCACGCAAGTCAAACAAGAATGACACCAATCTACGTCAGAACTTTGAACAACTGATCGAGATAGGCAAGACCAACAAACAGGTTGATGCAAATGACCAGCACATCGTCAATATAGTCGATTGGCTGTGGCAATTTGCCTTTGACCAGCGTGCTTCAGATATCCATCTTGAACCCAAGCGCGATATCTCCGTAATCCGTTTCCGTATCGACGGTGTCTTGCACCAGGTATATCAGGTCCCTGCCACCATCATGATCGCCATGACAGCCCGTATCAAATTGCTGGGCCGCATGGACGTCATTGAAAAACGCCGCCCACAGGATGGCCGTATCAAAACCCGCACCAACGAAGGCCAGGAGGTAGAGTTGCGTCTGTCGACCCTACCTACAGTGTTTGGCGAAAAAATGGTCATGCGTATTTTTGATCCCGAAGTCGTCGTCAAGACCTTGCCGGAACTGGGCTTCCCGTTGAATGATGCCAAGCGCTGGGATCATCTGACCAGCAAACCGCATGGCATTATCCTGGTCACAGGGCCTACCGGTTCCGGTAAAACCACCACCTTGTACACAACGCTTAAAGCGCTGGCGACGCCAGACGTGAATGTCTGTACCGTCGAAGATCCTATCGAGATGGTGGAAGGTTCATTTAATCAGATGCAGGTACAGTCTGCCATAGACCTGAGCTTTGCTGATGGCATACGCGCCCTCATGCGTCAGGATCCTGACATCATCATGGTGGGTGAAATACGCGATTTGCCAACTGCAGAAATGGCCATACAAGCCGCGCTGACGGGTCACCTGGTCTTATCCACCCTGCATACCAATGATGCACCGTCGGCCATCATGCGCCTGCTGGAACTGGGTGTCCCCTATTATTTACTTGAGGCAACCATCATAGGCATACTGGCCCAGCGCCTGGTCAGGACGCTCTGCATCCATTGCAAATCACCAGAAGGTGAATTACAGGATGCAGTCTGGGATACCCTGACCGAGGGCTGGGGCATCAGCAAACCCGAGAAAATTTATAAACCCGTAGGTTGCCCGGAATGTCGCCAGACCGGCTTCATGGGGCGTACCGGTTTATATGAGTTACTGACAGTCACCCTGCCTTTCAGCAAATTGATTACAGAAAGTGCCGATATCCATGCGCTGCGTGCGCAAAGCATCAAGGATGACATGAAACCCTTGCGCATTGCAGGCGCATATAAGATCATCGAAGGTGTTACCACGGCAGATGAGGTTCTGAAAGTCACTTCATCACTGATCTAGCTTAGTCTTCTGGGAAGGCAGGGATGCGTTCGACACCGGAAAGTGATACGCGACAACTACTATGGCAAATGCTGGTGCTTGCCATATCGTATGCGGCACTTGGACGCCTTTCCCTGTTGCTTGCCATCCCGCCAGGCTACTCCATCGCAATCTATCCTTCTGCCGGTGTTGCATTGGGCATGGTGCTTACCGGCGGTTACCGCCTCATGCCGGGGGTGGCAGTTGGCGCATTCGTTGCCAACTTGCTTATTAACCTGAATATCTTTGGCAGCATCAATACCAATGCTCTTATTGCCTCTACCATAGTCGCTGCCGGTGCCAGCCTGCAAACCCTGGTAGGTTGCAAGTTGATTCTGAAAAAATTACACGACAACCTGGCGCTGGATTCAGACAAGGCAATTTTTCAGTTTTTCATCTATGGTGGCGTGGTTGCCTGCCTGATCAATGCCAGCATCAGCGTCACTGCGCTAGTCGCCCTGGGTATCATACCCTGGCAGGATTTTTTCAATAACTGGATAGGCTGGTGGGTAGGCGATACTTTTGGTGTGCTGACGATTACCCCCATCATCATGGTAATCTATGGCAAGCCACGCGAAATCTGGTATGCCAGGCGCTGGAGCGTGCTGGTACCGCTGCTGATCTGCCTGATGCTGGTCATTACCGCATTTGCCTTTACGCGTTACCGCGAAGAACAAAAACAGCAACTCGAATTCCGTCTGAAAGCCGAGCGCATAGGCCAGAACCTGCAAAACAAGCTTGATACGCATGCTGACATCATGCGCAATATTGAGCGCCTGTATGCCAGTTCCCTGCAAGTCAGCCGCAGTGACTTTGCCACTTTTGTCAGCCACACCCTGCAAAGCCAGAAAGCGATTTCCTTCCTGTCGTGGGTACCCAAGGTAGATCTTGAGCAACGCCAGAGTTTTGAAGTGACAGTATTGCGTGAAGGCTTTGCCAATTACCAGTTACAGGAGATGAATGAGTTTAATCAACTCGTGGAAGTCAGCGTCAGGGATGAATACTATCCCATCCGCTACATCGAACCATTCTTTGAGAATCACCAGATGTTTGGTTATGACATGGGCTCTACCACTGCACGCAGGATTGCGATAGAGGATGCGCGTGACAGTGGCCACCTGACGGTCACCGACCCACTGATTTCAAACGAGACGGATGGCAGGGAACAATTGCATGTACTGTTGTTTGCACCAGTCTATGAAAATGGCAAACCGCAAGAAACCATGGAACAAAGAAAGGCAGCGTTCTCAGGCACAGCCGTGAGCATGATACGCATGGCAGACCTGGTCAGGGAAATTCTCTCCAATGAAGACATGCGCAGCGTGCGTATCAAATTCTATGATCTTTCTTACCCTGGCAAGAAAGGCCTATTCATTGATGAAATCAGTGGGCTGACCCCGACTTATTTATTCCAGTCCACCATCAATTTTGGCGGCAGACAATTCGCATTACTGGCACAGCCTTCATCAGAATACTGGCGCACCCATGTCGCCTGGATCACATGGATCACCATGATAGGTGGCTTGCTGTTCACTGGCTTGCTCGGTGCCTACCTGCTGGTCGCAACCGCGCATACATTTGGCATAGAAAATCTGGTTGCACAAAGAACCGCAGAGCTGCATGACAGTGAAGAAAGGCTGCGTACCATCCTCGATAATGCGGCAGAAGGCATATTGACCACGAATGAACATGGCATCATAGAATCAGCCAACCGTTCTGCCGAGGTGCTGTTGAAATATACGCACGGTAGCCTGCGTGGTAGAAACATGTTCAGCCTTTTTCCCGACCCTGAATCGCTGCAATTTCTGACTACCCATTTACATACGACCAATCGTGAAAGGCAATTTGAGGTAGCGGGAAAAAGTGAGCGCAAAGAATTGCTGGCCAAGCAGAAGGATGGTCATGACGTACCGGTAGAACTGGCCATTACCCGTGTGCGCCTGGGCATGCAAGTCTTGTATGTCATCATCGTGCATGACCTGTCGGAGAAAAAACGGGTAGAAAAACTCAAAAATGAATTTGTCTCTGCAGTGTCGCACGAGTTGCGCACGCCACTAACATCTATCCGCGGCGTACTGGGCCTGCTGGCAGGCGGCGTCGCCGGCGATATTCCGGAAAAAGCGCAGTCCATGCTGGTCATGGCAAATGACAATGCCAAACGCCTGACTGCACTCATCAATGATTTGCTGGACTTTGAAAAGCTCGAATATGGCAGCATGCAATTCCATTTCGAGACCCTGTCCCTGGCCGAACTGATAGACAGCAGCTTGCAGTCCAACCTGGGTTATGCGCAAAGTTTTGAGATAGGCATACAGTATGACTCAACGGTAGATCCTGCTACCCAGGTCAGAGTGGACTCACAGCGTTTTGTACAAGTCTTGTCCAACCTGCTATCGAATGCCATCAAGTTCTCGCAGCCACATGGGCAAATTGATGTGCGCGTCACGCTGAACCACAACCAGAATCAGGTGCGCATAGAAGTACAAGACTACGGCATCGGTATTTCAGAAGAATTCAAGAGCAGCATCTTCCAGAAGTTCACCCAGGAAGATGCCAAGGCAGCCCGTAAATACGCAGGAACCGGCCTGGGTCTCAGCTTGACCAAGACCATGATAGAAAAAATGGGCGGGCAGATCGGCTTCACCAGTACAGAAAACCTCGGCTCCTGCTTCTATATCACCTTGCCACTCGTAACTGCAGCCACCGCTGCCGAGACGCCCTCTGCCACCGAGGCATAGCGCATGCGCGCACCCAATTCCAGTTTGATACGCTGGTTTTGCATGCGCCTTGATTCTGACATGAAAGACAATAATACAGGGCTGACCTGTTGCGCCAGTTCGGCACGCGGCAAGCGTGGCGGGCGCGGCAATGCAAACGCATCAGCGACCAGGTCAAAATAAGCTGCCATCTTCATGTCGCTGTCATCGACAGCGTGATAAACACGGTTGGGCAGCGCCCTGAACAAGGCCAGTTTGATCAATTGCGCCAGATCATCTGCATGGATGTGATTGGTATATACATCGTCAGCTTCAACGAGTGCAGGTGTACCCTTGTGCAAACGCTCCAGCGGCAGGCGCCCAGCCGCATAGATGCCAGGCACTCGCAGTATGGACAGACAGGATTGACGGCGCCTGGCCCAGGCCCGCAGGCAGTTTTCTGCCGACACGCGGCGCAGTGCGCGGGCGTTTTGTGGCTTTACGCTGCGGGTCTCATCAAACGAGGCTCCCGCACAGTCACCATACACGCCAGTAGTGCTGATATAAACAAGGTGGCCCTTGTCAGGTAAAATGGCGGTCAAATTTTGCGTACGTCTGTCGGTCTTGCCTTCTGATTGCGGTGGTGCCAGATGAACCACATACTCTGCCAGGCCCTTGAGGCGGGCCAGGCTGTCTGGCTGATCAAGATTGCCCAGCAAGGGGATAGCGCCGGCAGTACGCAGTTCTGTACAGCGTTCAGCCTGGCTGGTCAGCGCAAAAATACGGAAATGCTGGCGCAATAATGGCAAGAGGCGCATGCCCACGTCGCCACAACCTATGATAAGCAAGCGTGGCTTGCCAATTTGTTTAAACTGTTTATTCATGTTCAGGATAGTATGACTTTTCAAGTAAGCGTCACCCCCAGTGGCCGTCAATTTAGCTGTGAAGAAGATGAAACCGTATTGTCGGCAGCGCTGCGCGCAGGCGTCATCTTGCCATATGGCTGTAAAAATGGTGCATGTGGTTCTTGCAAGGGCAAGATCGCCAGCGGAACTGTGCAACATGGCCCGCACCAGCAACGTGCACTGACCGAGCTGGAAGAAACCCAGGGCATGTCCCTGTTTTGCTGTGCCAAGCCACAATCGGACCTGACTATAGAAGCCCGCGAAATCGTTGCCGATGGTGATTACCCGGTCAAGAAAATGCCCAGCCGCATTGCCAAACTGGAAAAACTGTCACACGATGTCATGCTCATCGCCCTGCAATTGCCTGCCAATGAACGGCTGCAATACCGCGCCGGTCAATACATAGAATTCCTGCTCAGGGATGGTAAGCGCCGTAGTTATAGCATGGCAAATGCGCCGCATCTGGATGAGCATATCACCCTGCATGTGCGCCATATGCCAGGTGGCCTGTTCACCGACCAGGTGTTTTCTACCCTGAAAGAGCGTGACATCCTTCGTTTTGAAGGCCCGCAAGGTACGTTCTTCCTGCGTGAAGATAGTGAAAAGCCAATTATCCTGCTGGCTTCCGGCACTGGCTTTGCCCCGATCAAGGCTTTGGTAGAACACCTGATACACCTGGAATCCAAACGCCCGGTCAGCCTATACTGGGGTGGCCGCCGCCCTGCTGACCTGTATATGCATGCGCTGTGCAAGGAATGGGAAAAGCAAATACCTGGCTTTACCTATATCCCTGTCGTTTCTGACGCCTTGCCTGAAGATGCATGGACTGGCCGTAGCGGTTTTGTGCATCAGGCAGTGATAGCAGATCATGCAGACTTGTCTGGCTATCAAGTCTATGCGTGCGGTGCGCCTATAGTCGTAGATTCCGCCAAGCGTGACTTTACGGAACATTGCCAATTACCTGCAGAAGAATTCTATGCCGATTCGTTTACTTCAGAGGCTGACCTGGCAAATTGATACCAACAAATTTTTTGCGCGAGTGCCGAAATTTATTTTGACGCGTCGCGCAAAAAGTCCTACTATCCGTTCTATGAAAATTTTTACTGACATGTCCTCACCAAATATTGCACGACGTCGCAACTCGCCAAGCGAGCCTGGGCCGATGTAGGAGTGAGCGTGCGCGTAAAAAGCTGCACCACAAATATCCAGCCACAGGTTCCGCCCTGTGGCTTTTTTTTACCTTGAGTTTTTGTCTATCCCCACCCACTGTAACGACCTTAGGAGTCTTGAAATGGAATTCAGTCAGTACAACGTAAATTCTCTGATGTACATCACCCCACGCCCCGAACTCGTGTTCGTTGAAGGCAAGGGCATGTACTTGACTGATCACAAGGGCAAGCGATATCTGGATTATCTGCAAGGCTGGGCAGTCAATTGCCTGGGTCATTGCCCTGACGTGATTCATGATGCGCTGGTAACGCAATCGAAAAAATTGCTGAACCCCTCCCCGGCTTTCTATAATGCTCCGATGGTGGAGTTCGCCGATTTGCTGACCAAGAACTCTTGCTTTGACCGCGTGTTTTTCACCAACAGCGGCGCAGAGGCCAACGAAGGCGCAGTCAAACTGGCACGCAAGTGGGGTCAGTTAAACAAGAATGGCGCCTTTGAAATCATTACCTTTGACCACGGTTTCCATGGCCGTACCCTGGCGATGATGTCGGCCTCCGGCAAACCAGGCTGGGACACGATTTTTGCCCCGCAAGTCAGTGGCTTCCCTAAAGCAGATTTGAACGATATCGCGTCAGTAGAAAAACTGATCACTGACAAAACTGTAGGCATCATGCTGGAACCAGTACAAGGCGAAGGCGGCGTGATCCCTGCCAGCCCTGAATTCATGCAAGCCCTGCGTGAGTTGACGAAGAAACATGGCCTGCTGCTCATCGTTGATGAAGTGCAGACCGGCATGGGCCGTACTGGTGAATTGTTTGGCTATCAATTGTCGAATATAGAACCAGACATCATGACCCTGGCAAAGGGCATAGGCGGTGGAGTGCCGCTGGGTGCCCTGCTGTGCCGTGAAGAAGTAGCCTGCTTTGTCCCTGGTGACCAGGGCGGCACTTACAATGGCGCGCCTCTGATGGCTGCCGTTGGCATTGCTGTGTTTAAGGAATTGACCAAACCTGGCTTCCTGGCATCGGTTCAGGAAAAAGCAGAATACCTGAGCCAGCAACTGGAACAACTGTCTGCAGAGTTTGGCATGCAAGGCGAGCGTGGCTTTGGTTTGCTGCGCGCCCTGAAGCTGGGTGAAAACATTGGCGGCAAACTGGTAGAAGCAGCACGCGACATGGAACCGGTTGGTTTGCTGATCAATTCCCCACGCCCAGACTTGCTACGCTTCATGCCGGCACTGAATGTGACGAAGGAGGAAATTGATCAATTGATCAGCATGTTGCGTGTGGTGATCAAACAAGTCAAAAATTGATATCAGCACTCTTTGAAAAGCCTGCACAGCAAGCGCTGTGCAGGCTTTTTTTACGACAAAAATATTGCTTCTAAATCATGTTTAACATTTTTTAATATGTATATAATGCACAATTCCATTCCAGCAATGAAAGCGTGCATGAACAATTTTTATAAGCCTCTCGCCTGCAAGATCGCCCTTGGTATTTTCAGTAGCATGTCTTTGTTTCATGTGCCGGTTTCGTATGCAGCGAGCGAGCCTATTCCAATCGCCAGCTTTTTCAAAGAACCCCAGTTCCGTGATGCGCGCCTTTCTCCCGATGGCAAAAACATCGCCATGATCATGAAAGGTGCGAATGACCGCATGGTTTTGGCAGTACTGGAAGTGGGCCAACTACGCCCTGAGATTATCGCGAACTATGAAGACAAGGACTTAAACTCCTTTCACTGGATCAATAATGAGCGGCTGGTATATGACCTGACTGACTTGCAATATAAGGAAGCTCAGCGCTTTTTCGGTCATGGCCTGTATGCCGTTAACAAAGACCGTAGCAAGCGCATACGCCTAGTCACGCACCAGTTCACCGGTGTACGCACCAAGGTGGAAGGTCATGAATTGCCCTGGTACACCCATTACCTTGACATTGCCCATGGCTCCAGCTCACCTGATATTTATGTCACGCAAGCTGTGGAAGCAGGCTCCAACATTTATGACCTGTATCGCCTGAACACCATCACGGGCAATACCGAATTGATACCGCGTCCTGGCAAGGTCAACTCCTGGTTGATAGACAAGGCCGGTGTTGCACGCATTGCAGTCACAACGGAAGAAGACAAGTCTGTCATTAACTATAAAGACCCGAAGACAAACGCCTGGCGCAAACTGGCGACATCCAGCTGGACATCAGATGACAGGATTACGCCTATGTTTTTCAGCCCGGAAGGTGATTTGTATGTACGCGCCAATAATGGAAACGACCTGAGTTCTTTGTATCGCTTTGATCTGGAAAAGAATCAGCTCGAAGCAGAACCTGTCATTTCATTGAAAGGCTATGATTTTTCTGGTCAATTGATTTACAACGGCCCCCAAAAGAAAGTATTGGGTTTGCGCTATGAAATGAGGAGACCTGCGACCGTATGGTTTGACGAATCCATGGCGGAAAAACAAAAGCAGATTGATGCACTTTTGCCAGATACCCATAACTCCCTGCATTTCCCTTCAGACCTGAAAACCAATATCGCTCTGGTCTACTCTCATTCGGATATCGCGCCTGGCACATGGCAACTGTTTGACTTCAGCTCAAAAAAATTGGTACGCCTGGGTGTCAGCAAACCTGACATCAAACCTGAGCAAATGGCTGAAAAACAAATGCTGAACTACACGGCGCGCGATGGCCTGCAAATACCGGTTAACCTGACCCTGCCGCAAAACAGTAAAGGCAAGAACCTGCCTGCGGTGGTGCTGGTGCATGGCGGTCCTTATCTGCGTGGCAATCACTGGAACTGGAATCCACAAGCGCAGTTTCTGGCATCTCGCGGTTATGCCGTCATAGAGCCGGATTATCGTGGCAGCACAGGTTATGGCGCCAAGCATTTTCGTGCTGGCATCAAGCAATGGGGACTGACCATGCAGGATGATGTTGCTGACGCTGCCAAATGGGCAGTCGCGCAGGGTTATGTTGATCCAAAACGTATTTGCATAGCAGGAGCGAGTTACGGTGGTTACGCCACGCTGATGGGCCTGATCAAAGATCCTGATATTTTCCGTTGTGGCATAGAGTGGGTAGGTGTGACCGACATCAACCTGCTGTACGACATTCACTGGAGTGATTTTTCAGACGAGTGGAAATGGTATGGCATGCCAGTGCTGATAGGTGACCAGGTCAAGGATGCCGCCCAATTGAAAGCCACCTCCCCTCTGCAAAATATTGACAAACTGACCCGCCCTTTATTGATGGCTTATGGCAAGCGCGATCACCGGGTACCGATAGATCATGGCACCAAATTCTATAAAGCAATCAAAGAAAAAAATGCCAATGTCGAATGGGTTGAATATGCGGAAGAAGGCCATGGCTTTTTCCTGCTCAAAAATAATATCGATTTTTGGGGACGGGTAGAAAAATTCCTTGAACAGAATATAGGCAAAGGCCAGCCGCTGGCAGTATCAGACGCCGACAAATAATCTTTCCTGCAAAAAGGCCACGAAAGTGGCCGTTTTCAATGCCAGCCAGTCACGCGCTGGATACACTGCATACACCGGTGAGCCGCTGGGCAATTGATAATTGTCCAACACTGCCACCAACTCACCACTTTGTAAGTGCTTGCTGACGATGAGTTTATCGATCAGCATGATGCCTGCCCCTGAGCAGGCGGCAGCCACCAGGGCAAGACCATTATTGGATTGGAAGTGGCTGCTCACTCTGACTTTTTTCACCTCACCATCCTGAAGCAAAGTCCATTCATCATTGGCGCGGCCCGCATAGATATACAACAGGCAGGCATGTTGTGCCAGGTCCTCTGCCACAACGGGATGTCCGGCGTTGGCCAGGTACGCAGGTGATGCGCAAAGTATGCGCTGACTATCGACGAGCTTGCGCGCGATCAGACTGGAGTCATCCAGATGAGAGACACGGATGGCAACATCAATTTGCTCGGCAATCAGATCGACCAGCCTGTCCTCGACTTGCAGGGCAAAATCAATTTGTGGATAACGCCTGCAGAATTCCGTCATGACTGGCACCAGCCGTGAAACCGCAGGTATGGGGCAAGTGACACGCAAGCGCCCTTTCACTTCTTGCTGGTGTTGTCCCGCCATTTGTTCTATGTTGGCTAAAGCAGTATCGATGCGCTGTGCCTCGTGCAAGACTTGCTCACCTATCTCGGTCAGAGTCAGCTTGCGGGTGGAGCGCTGTATCAGGCGTGCACCGAGATCCTGCTCAAGCTTCGCCAATTGCCGAGATAACAAGGACTTGCCGCAGCCCAGCTGCAAGGCCGCTTTGCTGATGCTGCCGGCGCGGATGATGGTGGCAAATACGGCCAGGTGTTGTGGATTCAGCATAGGTACCCTCTTTTTTGCCCCGACATTGTCCTGATTTAGACAACAATATTATGCAATATACCTGACTTATCAAGCAACAATAAGCATCCTATACTGCTTTGCATGGTCAGCAGCGCGCTGCCACGACAAACTCCCAATATTTCCTCACTAGCCGACAAGGACCAAAACATGAACGCCATCAACTCTCAGTTCAAACTTGCAGCACGCCCACAAGGCAGTGTCAAAGCCAGCGATTTTAATCATGTCACCGAGCCATTGCGTGAATTGCAGGCCGGCGAGGTGCTGATCAAGAACCTGTACATCTCGCTCGACCCAGCCATGCGCGGCTGGATGAATGAGAGCAAAAATTCTTATATGCCACCAGTGGCGATAGGCGAAGTCATGCGCGCACTGGCTGTTGGCCAGGTCGTTGAATCAAATAATCCTAAATTTGCTGTCGGTGAGCATGTCAGCGGCATACTGGGTATGCAGGAATATGCCTATTCTGATGGCAATGGCATTAGCAAGATAGACCCAAAACTGGCTCCGCTACCACTGTATCTGAGTACACTGGGCATGCCAGGCATGACTGCCTACTTTGGTTTGCTCGAAGTCGGTCAACCCAAGGAAGGTGATACGGTCGTGATATCCGGCGCGGCTGGTGCAGTCGGTACCATCGTCGGGCAGATTGCCAAGATCAAGGGGGCGCGTGTTGTTGGTATCGCCGGTGGCGCAGACAAGGTCCGTTACCTGACAGAAGAACTGGGCTTTGATGCCGCAATCGATTACAAGAGCGAAGATGTCAGCGCCGCCTTGAAGCAGGATTGCCCTAAAGGTATAGATGTGTATTTTGATAATGTCGGTGGCGATATCCTGGACGCAGCCCTGGCGCAACTGGCCTTTGGTGCCCGCGTGGTGATTTGCGGCGCGATATCTCAATACAATACGACGCCCATCAAAGGCCCATCAAACTACCTGAACCTGATGGTCAAACGCGCCACCATGAAAGGCGTGATGGTATCCGACTTTTACCCACGCGCCATGGAAGCGGCGATGGTCATGGGTGGCTGGATTATGTCTGGCAAATTGAAAAGCCGTGAAGACATCGTCGAAGGCCTGGAAAATTTCCCTGAGACTTTCCAAAAACTGTTCACTGGTGAAAACAATGGCAAGTTGATCTTGAAAGTTGCTGGAGTCTAAGGAAGATTGTAAGCATTGATAGTAAGCATCAATAATAGGCATCAAGTGCAAAGCCACCAGCATGCTGGTGGCTTTTTTTTGCTTAAGCCTCATTACTTAAGGCTTCAGTACAAAATGCAGCACAGACAAGGCTGGCAATGTATAACTGAACTTGTTCTTGGAGATATTGCTGAGCCCACTCCTGGCAGTGATATTGGTGCTGCTGCCACTGACACCCCAGACCTGCGCATATTTCAAATTCACAGGGTGGCTGAGTTGAAAGCTGCTCGTCACATTGCTGCTCTGACGGTTGATGGCAATGACGTGGATGACATTAGGGTCATTGAGATCAACTGCTGCATACACTGCTGCATTGCTATTATTGCTGGAAACCGCTTTCACAGAAGTCGCTGGGAATACCGACTTATTTCCATCGTAATTTCTGTAGATTTTAAAGCCAGAAGCAATGTACTGTTCTGCATCGCCAAAATAAGTCGCCAGATACACACCTTGTTTGCCAAAGGCCCCGAGTGCATCTGCCTGTGCAATCGCGCCAGTGATATCGCTCTTGCCGCCAAAATCATATTCAGTCACGGCCAGTTTCGTGCCGGGGTAAAAGTCATTGATAGACTGCTGTAGCTTGGGCAGCATTTGCAGAGAGCGCCCATCAGTGAAACCATTGCCATTCTGGGTAATCCAGCTAGGCTCTACATAAGTAGCATCCCACAGACTGCGCGCGGCCTGCACACGGTCAGTGGCATTGTAAGAAGCTTGCGGATAATAGTGGAAAGAAAACACATCCAGCAAACGGCGACCAGCGCTTTGCGAAGCCTGGTTCATTTTTGCCAGATAGGCATTCGCCATGGCCATGCCGTTGTAACGATAACGATCGCCAGTATTATTGCTGTAATAAGGTTCTACATTGTATTGTGCCCAGTCAGATGGCTGATGCGAGGCTGAACCATCCCATACCGCCCACAAGCTGAACAGACCGAGGTAGCCACTGATTGCCGGCCCAAAGGTTTCTGCACTGGCGTCCATGCGTTTGACTGTCGTTGCGAGACTGATATTTCTTTGCAAGACATCAGTGACCGTAGTCAGCGTTGGATACAGATTCGCATGGGTACCGCTTTCTCCGCTGTTAGTAGTCCAGTGGTGCCACAGGTCTGGCTCATTATCGAGTTCGTAGCCTTTGACGCCATTTGCGGATGCACCACTGCCATATTTCTGAATAAGAAAATTGATTTCTTCATCGATATAAACCACGCCATCATTCAAACCTGGTGCCAGACTCAGACCACCAGCCGCAGCCGGTTTGTCATTGACGATATTGACCCAGCGTGCGGTATCCACATTCGATGGCCCGGCAGTGCTTTGCCACAGTTGGGAACCCAAGCAAGTACTTGGTGGATTGAGATTGATAATGTCTTTAGGCAGCTTGCCAGCAGCAGGCAACTGCAACAAGGAATAAGTGCCCAGCACCAGCGACTGGTCCTGAAAACTTTGCAATGCAGCACCCGGCGTGTAGTAGGCCAAGCCATTATTTGAATTGGGATTACCCGCCCCGGCAGTAGCGCTGACACCGGCATTGGATGAATGGCACCAGTCATTACCGGAATTGCTGACACCGTTTTCCCAGTTATAACTGGTCATATTATTGCCGCCCAGGCGGCGCGAGCGCAGGTTCAAGCTTTGCAAACTGGCTTGCCCACCTTGATTGGCCCAGCCAGCGCGGCCTGTTCCATCGGCATAGGCGTTATAACCATAGATCAAGGGGCTGATGGTCTTGCGCTCTGCCTGGGTATCAATGGAGAATGTGACATTCTGTGCCGACGTTGTCGAAATTTCTGCCGAAATGCCCAGAATTAAAAGAACTTTGCACAAGCTGACTTGTCTCATGATGCACCCTTGGTCTGCTCGTCAATAAATTATTTCCAAGTGGAAATTTAATATTCAGGGTACTTCATAGTTTTTAACAATTCAAGAAATATCCGGCGGGTAAATGTAACCATAAGACACATTACCCGTGCGCTTCCTTGGTCACAGCAAAAAACTACTTACAGAATGTTGCAAATCCCCGTTGTTGATATAGCTTTATAGCTTGTACCCAGCCTTTGTATGTACTTGAGGCAGCCTTTGCATGTACTTGAGGCTGTTTTTGTTTGCAGCACCACTTTGTCATTTGTCTTTTAATTTGTACAAGTATTTTAAAAAAACCATTCAAACCCATTTTCGAGAATAACAATGAGACTAAGCAAACTCGCCCTCGCTCTTAGCCTGACCAGTCTGGCAACAACTGTATTTGCTGCACCAGCGTATTATCGTTTCCCCAGCATACGTGGTGATGCTGTGGTGTTTACTGCGGAAGGCGATCTATGGAAAGTGGCAAGCAGCGGTGGCCAGGCACAAAGGCTGACCAGCC
This sequence comes from Undibacterium sp. Ji42W, assembly GCF_049340405.1. Taxonomy (NCBI): domain Bacteria; kingdom Pseudomonadati; phylum Pseudomonadota; class Betaproteobacteria; order Burkholderiales; family Oxalobacteraceae; genus Undibacterium; species Undibacterium sp. Ji42W. The sequence continues at coordinate 322,851 of NZ_JBMPOV010000009.1, read as the reverse complement.
ATCCTGCAGCAGAAGTCTTGCCCGCCATTTCACAAGATGGCAAGTGGCTGGCGTTTTCAGCCGCTTATGAAGGGGCGACCGAAGCTTATGTCATGCCCATGGCAGGTGGTGTGCCAAAGCGCATCAGTTTTGAAAATGACCAGGTATCCGTATTAGGCTGGACTGCCAATGGTGAAGTACTGGTAACAACATTGAACAGTAGCGGCCCGGCTTCGCACCGCATCATCGCCGCCATCAATCCACAAACCCTGATGCGCAGGGTTTTTCCGGTGGCAGATGCGAATGAAGCTGTGCTCGACGATAGCGGCAAGTATCTGTACTTCACCCGCTTTGGCCTGCACATGACGAATGACAACGCCAAGCAATATCGCGGTGGTGCTACTGCACAAGTCTGGCGTTATGACGTACAGGCCAAGACCGAAGCCACGCAATTATTTGCCGACGACAGAAGCAATAACCGTCGCCCCATGCTATGGAAGGGCAAGCTCTACTTTATCAGCGACCGCAATGGTGCCTTCAATATCTGGAGCGCCAATCCTGATGGCACAGATGCCCGCGTCCTGACCCAACACAAGGAATGGGATGTACGCAACCCTAGCATAGCCGATGGCAAGATAGCCTATCAACTGGGTGCCGACTTGCATGTACTCGACATCAGCAGTGCCAAAGACCAGACCCTGAATATAGACCTGGTATCCGACTTTGATCAGCAGCGCAAGCGCCAGATCAAAAACCCTATGGAGTATGTATCGAATATAGAAATCGCTGGCAAAGAAGAGCGTCTGCTGTTCACCGTCCGCGGCCGCCTGACGATTGCTGGTTCAGGCCCGCAAAGACGCATAGACTTGCCAGTACCAGAAAACGCCCGCGCCCGCGAAGCCGTGTTTTCACATGATGACAAATCCGTATATGCCATCGTCGATACTACTGGTGAAAATGAAATCTGGAAATTTCCTGCCAACGGCCTCGGCAAACCAGAAGTCCTGACGAGCAACGGTGACGTACACCGCTATCGTATCATCCCCTCCCCTGATGGCAAATGGCTGGCGCATTCCGACAAGCGCGGCAAGTTGTGGTTGCTGGATCTTGCAACCAAGACCAACCAGATAATTGATGATGCCGGCAAGATAGGTGCGGAAAGACAGGAAGAAGTGATCTGGTCACCCGATAGTAAAACCATCGCCATCGTCAGGGCTGACAATAAATTACAGAGACCGCAGATAGGTTTGTATTCTGTAGAAAGCAAGCAAATTCACTTTGTCACCAGCGACCGCTATAACTCACACGCACCGGTATTTTCGCCAGATGGACGCTGGCTGTATTTTTACTCAGAACGTAATTTCCAGGTCAGCAACCGCGCGCCCTGGGGTGACCGCAATATGGGCCCGCACTTTGAAAAGCGTACCGGCTTGTATGCATTGGCTCTGCAAGCAGGTAACCGCTTTCCTTTCAAAGCAGACGATGAGTTAAGCAAGTCTAGTGACAAAGCAGCAGACAAGGATAAAGAAAAAGATAAGGACAAAGAAAAAACCGACGACAAGAGCGCAGACAAGTCAAAAGACAAACCTACCGACAAAACTGAAGAAGTAAAGAAACCCGCCAAGCCTGTCCTGCCAGCAATACAGTATGCTGGTCTGGTCGAGCGTTTGTACCAGGTGCCGCTTGCCTATGGTAATTACCGTGATCTGGCGATAGACGACAAGCGTATTTATTTCTCAGAGCTGGAAGGCACTGATGGCAAGGCTGTTTTAAAAACCCTGGCGATCAGCAAGACTTCTCCACAGCCTGATATTTTTGCTGGCAACATACGCCAGTTTGATTTATCTGCCGACAAGAAACATGTATTTTACCGCCAGCAAATCGGCACTGGCCCAAATGAATTCTATGTTGTCGAAGCAGGTGCAAAACAACCGGGTGATGTCAGCAAATCCAAAGTCAATATGAACGACTGGACTTTCTTCCTCAGCCCCAAACTTGAATGGCAGCAAATGTATGCCGATGCCTGGCGCATGCACAGGGACTTCTTGTTTGACGACAAAATGCGTGGCGTAGACTGGAACAAGGTACGTACCAAATATGCCCCGCTGATAGACCGTATCACCGACAGGGCTGAATTGAATGATGTACTGGGCATGATGGCCAGCGAAGTCAGCACCCTGCATTCACAAAGCCGCCCAGGGGATGTGCGCCGCGCCGCGCCGGAAGGGCAAGCTGCCTCACTCGGTGCGGTTTTGAGCCGGACCAATGGTGGATACCGCATCGACCATATCTATCATACCGAAGCTGAATTGCCATCCGAGCGTACCCCTCTATCACAACCCGATCTGGACATCAAGGAAGGCGACATCATCACCGCCATCAATGGTCAGGCTGTGCTTGAAGCGCGCGACATATCAGACCTGCTGATCAACCAGGCAGACAAGCAGGTATTACTGCATGTCAAGCGTGGTGAACAGGCCGCCCGTGCGGTCATCGTCACACCTGTCAATATGATGAAGCATGCGAATCTGCGTTATAGCGACTGGGAACAAAGCCGTAGCGAGGAAGTCAACAAGGCATCGCAAGGCCGTATTGGTTACCTGCATTTGCGTGCCATGGGTACACAAGACATCAACAGCTTTGCCCGTGACTTTTACAGCAATATAGAACGCGATGGACTCATCATCGACGTGCGCCGCAACCGTGGTGGCAATATCGATAGCTGGATCATAGAAAAACTCTTGCGCAAGGCATGGGCTTACTGGGCATCACCAACCTCTGCACCGTACACCAATATGCAGCAAACTTTCCGTGGCCATCTGGTGGTGCTGGTAGATGAGTTGACTTATTCTGATGGCGAAACCTTTGCCGCCGGCATCAAGGCCTTGAAGCTGGGGCCGCTGGTAGGCAAACGCACCGCCGGTGCAGGTGTCTGGCTGTCAGATAACAATACCTTGTCTGACAATGGCATGATCAGGGCAGCAGAAAACGCCCAGTTTGGCATGGATGGCCGCTGGCTGGTAGAAGGCATAGGCGTCGTACCAGATGTCGAAGTAGAGAATCTGCCGCACGCAACCTTCAACGGCAAAGACCAGCAACTGGAAGCAGCAATACAATTGCTGGAGAAAAAATTGAAAGAACAGCCGGTCAAGGCCATGGTGCCGCAAGTCATTCCACCATTGAAATAGATGTCAGCCAAGTAATTTTTCTTGCCGCTTAAAATATCCTCATAGCTAAACACGATGAGGATATTTTTTTGCCTTAAGTGAGGCAACGTACAGAGTATTTACGAAAGCAGATATAAACTGTAAATACGTATAAAAGTAAGTTCTCGGAAAGCAGGTAGCGCATGATTATCTCGCCCATCAGTCCAGTGACAACATCAACATTGCAAGCAGTATCCGCCATCAATAGCGGTACGATCAAGCCGCTGTTCCCCATAACAAGCAGCAATCCCGGCTTGCTTGATTCGATACGCGGCGATAACATCACTGTCGACGTTTCTCCCTTGGGTGAATTGCTGGCCTACACGGCGCGCCTGCAAAGCAGGCAGACCGCCAATGTCTCAGCAACTGTTAATGCTGCGAATCAGACAGATACAGCGCAAACCAAGGCAGACATTGCCCAGATCACTGCGATTGCAACTTCATTTGTCGCTGCATTCAATCAACTGCAAGCCAGCAATTCAAGTCTGACTGAAAACCCTTTGATACCTGACAGTAGTGACAGTCTATTGCAGGTAATGAATGCGGGTGCACAAAATGCAGACGGCAGTAGCCTGTTCGAGCAGTTAGCTGACATAGGAATCAATTTGCAAAATGCTGCCCAGCCAGACAGCAATAGCTTGCTCATGCTGGATGTGAATGCTTTTCAAAATGCACTCACCGCAAAGCCTGAAGGAACGGCAACATTATTGACGCAGGCATTACAGGTATTGGGCAGCGCGGAGAGCACGGTCCTTACACAGAATCAGGAACTGGCTTCTGGCAATCTGCTGGCTACTGTCGCTGCTGATGCTACTAATGCGAGTGCGACTGAAAACACTGATGTGGCAAATTCAATTTCAACCAGCAATGCCAATACCAACGATGTCAGCACCACAGTCTCACCCGACACGTTGAATGAAGCAGCAGTGAATGCTCCAGCCGATACGGCCGCTAACGCATCCACGACTTCAAATACCAACACAAGTACAGCCGATATACAACTGCAACAGACTCTGGAAGATGAAGCCTTGCGCGCTGCCATTGATATCACCAGAAATTCGCAGGCAGTAGGCACCAGCGCAAATACTGAATCCGCAAACAATGCAACGCAGGCAGCGCCTGGCATACCGCCAACACCAGCAACAAGTACCGCAAATTTGTCCGCGACCAATAATGTTGCAGCTAGCATTCAATCCAATATAGAGACAACAAATACCCCTGCTGAGGCAACAACGATTATTCCCGCCCCAGATACGAGCACCGATGCCTCAAGTGCGGCATTGAATACGCAAGCAATAGCTGAGGACACGAGTACGAATGCAACTGCAACAGCTACAACAGATGCCACTGATCTTGCTGCCAATGCGTCTTCACAGGCACTGAATACACAAACCACAACACAAACCACCACACAAGCCGCCACGCCAACAGCAACACAAACATTGTCATCAGATAATCTGGATAGCACCACACCACAGGGCACTCTGGCTGCTGAAAATAAACTCGCCGCCAACGCCACGACACCATCGTCACTGCTGACAGAAAGTCAGCTGGAGAATCAGGTAGCTGCAAAATCAACGAAATTAAATGAGAACGCTGCTTCTGATGCAGACAGCAGTGCAACGATAAATAATGGCAAGGCAACGGCTGCTACCCCTTCCACATTTGATGAAGTCAGCAAGACGCTGGACACCATCAACCAGGCCACGGTTGCTGCGAATAATATAGCGGCGAACAGTCAGGCGGCATCAGCCAACCCGGTATCAACAACAGTTGTCACCCCTGTAGCCAACGCTACTGCAATTGAACAAACCACGCCTGTCAGCAATAGCGCAGTAATCACAGCCAATGCGGTCACCAGCATACAGGCCAGCATCAATCCTCTGATTTCTGCCGCAGTCGCTGCCTACAGGGTCAAGGACGGCATACAGGCTGATAGCATAGACAAACTGCGGTCGGCAGAGAGTGACGAAGTCACAGCGCCTGAGCCGGTCACAGTGGTAGAACCCGTCACCCTCGATCTGCATGAACATGCGCAGAGCCAGCGTCATGATGCAGAGGCTGACGCGGCTTATCACCAGGCAGAAGAACTGGGTGAGCCAGAAAAAGAAGATGCGGCCGGTAACATCAACGTCAATATTTGAACAAATCAAGGCAACACTTTATACGGCAAGCGACTGGTCATGAGATTGCTTTTAAGCCTGTCACGCAAAAAGGAATTCAGGCCTTTAGTCAATTCAGGAGCCAGAGGCAAAACCGGATCAGTATAAGAAGCCATTTGTTGTGCAGTATTATCGCCTGTGATTTTCAGCACATGGTTCATATCGTGTACCAGCAGGCTTTCAACATCTGGTTTGGCAAGTGTAAGCGCTGTCAATTGCGCCGCATCCACCTGTATGTCTTTGTCGCCCTGTACCAGCAAGACCGGGCAAGTCAATTTGGCGATCTCTTTTTCCGGCGTGTAACGGAACCAGGAAACCAGATATGGCTGCACGCTAGCGCGGTACAGCATCTTTAATTCTGGCGGTACTTCAGCATAGGTTTTGCCCGCCTGTAAAGCGCTCAGGATTTCTTCATTACTGGCAGCCAGCGCCGGTGACAATTTGCCTTGCAATTGCCACCGCAAGACATCGGCAGCATTTTTCGCCGGACCTGCTACAGAGATGTATGCCTTGACGGCTTCTTGCTGCGCAGCCAGCATGGCGATCAGCGAGCCCTCGCTATGACCGAGTATGGCAACACCAGAAAACCGTGCATCTGCTTTTAGCAGCCTTATCCAGGCCACGGCATCCTGCACATAGATTTCAAAGCGCAAATCAGCTTCAGATGCTGCTGCACCTGCACTGCCAGCGATGCCACGCTTGTCAAAGCGTACCGATGCTACCCCAGCCTGTGCCATGGATGCTGCCAGCATTTTCAGTGAGTCATTCTTGCCTTGCAGTCCGACCGTATTGCCATCCCTGTCAGTGGGGCCAGAACCAGCAATCATCAATACAACAAGCGGCTTCACCCCATTGGCAGGCATGAGCAGGCTGCCATCAATCTTGCCGCCCTTGGTAGCAAGTACGATATCCTGATCATAATCGGCCTGCCTCGCGATGGCCGATGTGCAAAAAATGACTGTCACCAAAGCCGCGGCAAATATCATCATGCGCATGGGATTTACTCTTCGTGGTTTTTGAGAACTTTTTCTATGCGGCGGTCAGGTATCAGCCATATCAGGGCCATCGTGACATACATTGCCATCGCCAACAGGGGATACCAGCAAGCCAGCATCATGCCTGTAGCATAGACCACTGGCGAGAGCTTGCCCTTCCAGTCTGCGCCCACCGCTTTTTTCAGCAATGAATCTTCGCCTTGAGTAGCAATGATCTGCTGTTGCAGAATGAAATAGGCAATCGCCGACATCAGCAAAACCGCGCCATATAAGGCCGCCGGGATAGGGGCGAAATGATTTTCGCCTACCCAGCCAGTAGCAAATGGAATCAGTGAAAGCCAGAACAGCAAATGCAGGTTAGCCCATAAAATACCGCCGGTCACCCTGCGGCAGGTGTGCAGCATATGATGATGGTTATTCCAGTAAATTCCCACGTAGACGAAGCTCAGTATATAACTGAGGAATACCGGCCACACAGGCAGCAGGATTTCCAGTGTGCCGCCATGCGGTACCTTCATTTCCAGCACCATGATGGTGATCAGGATAGCGATCACGCCATCGCTGAATGCTTCCAGTCTGGTTTTGCCCATCATGCTTGCTCCGTCTTGTTAAACTTTAATTATTCTGACGGATATGTTTGTCCAGCGCCAGCAAAAAACTTTGTGACGCCAGAGTAAGCGTGCGGATGCGCATCTGATGTGGTCAGCGCCTCAGGTGTGCAATAGCCTGCCGCCAGCGAACGACCAGTTCTCCCAGGCGGTTTCCCTGAAGCAGACCATGATGTTTTCTGGATTCATGCTCTTGTCGCAAAGACGCTTCATGAGCGTGTCCAGTAACTTTTTCTTGATCTGTACACTGCGCCCGACTGACCAGAGTATCTCGATCAGAACAAAGTCCTGGTTCCTGTCCTTGTGCAGATCAGGGTAGTGGGTATCAAAGCGGAAGTTTTCGGTATCAAGTTCCAGTATGCGCTGAAACTTGTCTTTCTCTGGCACACCCGCTTCTATCAATGCCGCGTGCACGGCATTCAGGACAGTCTCTTTGAACAGCAGGGACTTGGGTTTGCAGACGGTAATGGTGACGAGGGGCATGATGTCTCCTTTTCTACAAAAACTGCGACTTCTTAAAGAAGCTTATTTCCATAATAGCAAATTAAATAGCTCTTTTGAAATTGTTTATGTTTATTTTAGTTAGGCTTCCCGGCATTTAGGTTATGTCAGGCGCCGCTTAACAAATCCTTACCTAAAGACAGCTATACAAGCGCATATCAGCGAAGGTATCATCGCACATCATTTCCGCACGAAAACATTGCATGTCAGACAAGCACCAAGCCGTTTTGCTGAGCGCGTCCCGTTTTATAGGGATGTTGCTCTGTCTATACTGCCTGCAATCAACAGCGCATGCTGAAACGATCCTGCCTTTGCTACTCGCAGAAACCCGCGATGAAAATGGTGAGATTGCGCCCATCCGGCCAGAGAACCAAAAAATCATCGCCTATTTTGAACGCGCCATGGATGTGAAATTTGAGGTGCGTCGCTATCCCCTGCCCCGCGTCATAGAAAACATAGGCAAGGGTGAAGGACTGGGATTTGGTTTATCGAAAAATAGTGAACGGTTGAAAACCATGCGCTATTCAGATGCCGTTTTTTCAGATTTTGTCTGGGTCGTGGCAAGAGACGATACGCACATGAAATATGCCGGCACCAGCGATTTGCAAGGTAAATCAGTCGGCATAGTCAGGGGCATACGCTTCGGCGATGATATTGATAAATTGCGTAATGTCATGTTTCGCGTAGAAGAAGACCAACCACAAAACAGCTCGCGCCTGAAGAAACTTTTATCGGGCCGCATGGATGTCATGCTGGTCAATTCACGCATGCCAAATGCCAAAGACCTGGAAGCAGAACTCAATCTTTACCTGGATGAAAAGAACCTGCGTAACGAGACACAGATGAACTATGGTATCAAGGTATTTACCAAACCCCTACTGGTCGATCCTATCCATTTCACCTCTGGTATCAATACCAGATCAGATGTGATCAATAAGATTAATGCAGCCATCATCAAGGGCAGGAAGTCTGGCGACTTGCCCGCCCTCTGGAAAAACTAAAGCCCTGCCTCGAGCAAAGTCAGGACATTACCCTGATCCGGCCTTGCAGCGCCACTCAGCATATCGTCATAGACTTGCCGCACTGCCGTCTCCCCCTGGCCATGTATCACCTGCATCCAGGGTTTTTCTGCACTCATAACCGGATGCATGAAAGCCTGCCAGGCCAGTGCCAAACGGGATTGAACGCCATTTGGCCCCCAGTCTGTCATGCGCTTCTTGATTTGCGCCGGTGCGAAGAACAGGGTAGGTTTTGCGCCGGGCAGGTTTGATCCGCCACTCAATTCTTCCCAATGCGTGCCACCCACAGCACAACTGTATTTCATGTTGTCGTTGAAATGATGATGCAACTGGCTGCGCAATTGTCCATTGCCAGCCATATCGACATACACTACGCCCTGATCAGCAGCCAACTCAGTGACTCGGTCGTAACTGATGACATCATCATATATAGCCATATTTCGCACGAATTCGAGATTACCCGGCGAAGTCAGGCCTATGATCTTGCAAGTCTTATCCTTGCGCAGCGACAGCATGAATGCCAGGCCATAAGCAGTCTTGCTGGAGGCACTGGAGATCAACACTGTCTGCGCACCAAAGAACTGATTGTCTTCAAGAAAATCATCGATCATGAATGAGGTGATGAACAAGGGGCGCAACAAGACCTGTACGTCTTCAGACTCTTTGGTGTAGCCAGGATCTGTCGTAGTCCTGACATAATGATTGTACAGCCCATGCATTGCCTGCCTGTGTTCTGCACCATCGACAAAGCCACCAGGGGACACTCGCGTCGCCTGTACCGTCAAATGGGTAGCCATGGGGTAGTAACCATAAAAACGTTCTCCAACTTCGACTCCTTCTGCTTTCGAAGCCAGCACATCGCCAAAACCCCAAACCGGGATATTGCCCCAGCCATCATCCGTAGGAAAAAAATTCCAGTACTGCATGGCAGTGCCAAAGGCGGCATAAGTCACGTTATTCGACGTGAACGCAAACCGCTCAACCTGCAATACGACTTGACCCTCTTGCAATTCAGCTCCAGAAGGCACATGCAGGGGCTTGAATACGGATTCCAATAAATTGCTTTTATTGACAATAAATTCTTTGGCTGGATTTTTCATGGTCTCGGTCATTTTTATCAGGGAGTGTACATTGAAAATCTAGTATCACATGATTCAGGAAATTTTTCTTGTCTCGCCGATATTTCATTATTGACCAAACAAGCTCGCGCAATGCTTCTTCCATTCGCGCCATTTTTACTACCGTTCACGGCAAACTTATCTACCTCATCGCATCCCCATTGAGGCTGAAACGGCCCGACTTTAATCTCCTACTTGTCGCAAACACCAATCACATGTAAACAAACAGGAGATACACATGCGCGCATTTCACCTCACTACCAGTAAAAAAATTCTGTTGGTAAGCAGCCTGGCCTTGCTAGTCAGCAGCCAGGCCATGGCATTTTCTGAGCAGCAGTTCCAAACCGCCTTCCAGCAATTCACCCAGTCTGCCAAGGGTAGTGAAGAAGCCGCAGCAAATGCTTTCAATGACTTGCTCAAACAAGACCCCACCAGCCCTTTGATCATGGCCTATGCCGGTGCCAGCACAGGCAGGCTGGCGGTGACCACGATGTTCCCCTGGAAAAAAATGTCTTATGCAGAAGATGGCATGGCGATACTGGAAAAAGCCCTGCAACTAGCCGCCGCCAATGACAATGCGCAAGCGCATGGCAGCACGCCAGTGATACTGGAAGTCAAATATGTTGCCGCCAGCACCTTCCTGGCCGTGCCGGCTTTCATGAACCGCGGCCCGCGTGGGGTCAAGCTCTTGAATGAAGTGCTGGAGCACAAGCAGTTTGATAAGGCTGAACCCGGTTTTCGTGGATCAGTACTGATGCGCGCTGCCAGTCTTGCGAATGAACAAAAACGTCCTGAAGATGCCAAGCGTTACCTGAGTGAAGTGGTCAAACAAAATGCGCCACAGGCAGATGCAGCCAAGGCCATGTTGAAAGGTATCTCATCATGAGCCTGGCACCTGCCATAGAACTGCATGCAGTTCATAAAACCTATCAACTGGGTGCCCATGTCGTCAAGGCTTTGCAAGGTGTGGACCTGACACTGCAGCGTGGTGAATTGCTGGCCCTGACCGGCCCGTCTGGCAGCGGCAAAAGCACGATACTCAACCTGTGTGGATTGATAGATCATGCAGACGCCGGCGACATCTTGCTCAACGGTGTCAACATCAATGAATACAATGAAACACAAAAAACCCTGCAAAGACGCGACACCATAGGTTTTATATTTCAAAGCTTTAACCTGGTACCTGTCATGACAGTGGCAGAGAATGTGGATTACCCACTCTTCCTGACGGGTGTGCCAGCAGCAGAACGACGTGAGCGGGTGGCTGCACAATTGAAGGCCGTTGGCCTGCATGAGCATGCCCAGCATTTGCCGGATGCCCTCTCTGGTGGTCAGCGTCAAAGGGTGGCGATTGCCCGCGCACTCATCAAACGCCCCAGCCTGGTGATTGCCGACGAACCCACGGCCAGTCTGGATTCACACACTGCCGACCAGGTGCTGGACCTGATGCGTGAACGTGGTCATGCTGAAGGCGTGGCCTTCATCATCGCCAGCCATGATAACCGCCTGACTAGCCGCAGCGACCGCATCGTGTCGCTGCTGGATGGGAGATTGCAATGAAACTCAGCTGGCTCAAATTTGCCTTTTACAATACCCTGCGCAACCGCCGCCGTTCTGCCGTTACCGTGGTGATCGCAGCTTTAGGTACAGCGGCCATCCTGCTGGCCGGTGGTTTTGCCTATTCGACTTATGAAGGCCTGGCGCAGATATCGGCACGCAGCACTGGCCACCTCATCATAGGCAAGCCTCAGCACTTCACCAGCGACCAGGATGTACCTTTGCAATATGGTCTGGAAAATGCAGCTGCCCTGCAAAGCAAGCTACTGGCAGACCCTGCCGTGCGCTATGTCTTGCCACGCATAGAATACAGCGGCCTGATCAGCAATGGCGACAAGTCAACGATCATGATGGCGGTAGGTATAGACCCGGATGCTGAATTCTCGGTCAAAGGCCCCACCCTGTCATTGAAAGAAGGTGAACTGCTGCAAACCGAATCAGCAGAGGCAGAAATCGTCCTGGGTGACGCACTGGCACGCAGCCTGAAAGCCAAACCCGGCAGCAGCCTGACACTGATGGCCAGCACGACTGACGGTGCTTTGAACGCCGTTGATGTCACCGTCAAGGGCTTGGTATCTACTGGTGTGCCTGACCTCGATAAACGCCTGGTGTATTCGAATATCAAGACTGCACAAAAGCTGTTGAATACCCAGCGTATTTCCAGCCTCGGTGTATTCCTGAACACCATGGATGCGACCTTGCCTGCGCAAGCCAGACTGGCAAAAGTCTTTCCTGAACTGACGGTACAAAGCTGGCTGGAACAAGCCTTCTTTTATAAATCTGTACGTGATTTATATAACCGCATCTTTGGTGCACTCGGTGTCATCATCAGTGTCATCGTGGTGTTCGTGGTTGCCAATGCCATGGCCATGGCTATCATAGAACGTACCCGTGAAGTTGGCACACTACGCGCCATGGGCACTTTGCCAGGGCAATTGATACGCAGCTTCTCCTTTGAAGGGATGATACTTGGCGGTACTGGTGCCATCGTCGGTGCCTTGCTGGCGATTACCGTTGCGCTGCTGCTCATCGTATTCCCGGTAGAAATGCCACCACCACCTGGCCGCTCCAGCGGTTACCCCTTACTGATCACGATTGATGCTGCCATGTATGCCATCACGGTGTTCGTGATGATTAGCTTGTCGATGCTGTCGTCAGCCTTCATCGCCCGCAAAACCCTGCAACAGCCCATCGTGGATGCACTGTCACATAACTGAGACTGAAATAAAAATGAAAACAACCATATACATCGCAGCCTTGCTGCTGGCAGCAGCAACAGGTCTGGCAAGGGCAGATGAAGTCAGTGACTACCTGAAAGCGGCTGATCAGTTCAGGGTCGGTACAGAAAACATGCAGGTAGAAACCGAGATCACTACCTTTGCCAAAGATGGCAGCAAGGAAAAAGAAAGAAACTATCTGGTATTTTCGCAAGCTAATCATCAATCCTTGGTACTCATGAAAAGCCCGGCAGAAAAAGGCCAAAAGGTCTTGATGCTGGGTGATGATTTCTGGATGCTCTTGCCTGGTAGCCAGCGCCCTCTTCGCATCACGCCCATGCAAAAATTGTTGGGAGATGCCTCTATCGGTGACATTGCCACCATGAGCTGGTCGCAAGACTACGCCGGCAAGATCGTTGCAGAAGAAAAATGCGACGACAAAGCCTGTGTACATCTGAGCTTGAACGCAGTACGTAAATCCGTGGCTTATCAGCGCATAGAACTGTGGCTGGGCAAGCTCCGCCATGAGCCCATCAAAGCGGATTTGTATGTGCAGTCAGAAAAACTCGCCAAGCAAGCCAGTTTTGTACTGGACAAACCGCAAGCACCGACTGCTGTGTCCGAGATGATCTTGCTGGATCAATTGAGCAGTCATAAAGAAACACGCGTGCGCTATCTCAGCCGCAAACAAAAGACGGTGCCTGAACAATGGCTGAACCCCATGTTCCTGGCCAAGAACCCCAGCCTGGAGTAAGTATGTCAGATCTTACAAATCCTGCGTTGAGAGTGTTGCTTGCGGCTCTGCTTTGCACGCCTGTTTTTGCCATCGCTGAAGATACAGACTTCAGCGGTCAGGTGCGTGGTCTGGTCAATAGCTATACCAGCAATAGCGCCAGTCAGTTGGCAATTGCCAATCAACTCGCCCCTGGCTTGAGCAGCAGGAATACCCAACTGGGGGTGATGGAAACCGAATTGCGGGCCAGTGGCAAAGGTATCAATGCTGTTGCCACCTTGCAGGGGCAAATGAATGATGGTGGGCGCACCCAGGCCACGGGATGGCTCAATGAACTGTATGGCAGCCTGGGTGATGGCGCATGGCAGTTCAGTGCTGGTAAAAAAACCATCGCCTGGGATGTGGGTTATGGTTTTCGCCCGAATGATGTAGTGGCGCAGGAAAAGCGTCGCTCGTTGATCAGCACTACCGTCATCGGCAAACCTGTGGCCAGTCTGGATTATTTCAATGCAAATACTTCGGTGTCCACGGTCTGGGTCAATCCTGGCCACGCTGCAACAACGGATGTGGCTGATGAGCAAGCCCTGGCAGCACGGGTTTATCATCATGCTGGTGGCGTTGACTTGCATGGCTTTGGCCGTTATGGTCAAAAGAGCGGTGGCAGCCTGGGTGCTGCTGCTTCGTGGGTGGCGACGGATGAAATGGAGGTGCACGGCTCCTTGCGCTTTATGCAAAGAAATATGGGCTTGCGCATGAATGCAGATCCCACATTACTGCAACGCACCAGCCCATGGCAAAATAATACGCAAAACAATATCGTGCAAGCCATGCTGGGTGCAAACTACACGACGGAATCGCAACACAGTTTTTTCCTCGAAGCCTGGTGGGATGGCACCGCATTGTCAGATACTGAGTGGCAAAACTGGAACAAGCGCAACCTTGCTTTGCAGGGCAGCGTCAATCACTTGCCGCAAATGCAGCAAATAATTGGCTATAACCTGGCCTGGCAAAACCAGGCGCTGTCTGCCTCTGGCAATATCCGTCGCAAGAATGTGTTTGCACGCTGGAGCTGGCAAAAGAATGACTGGCAACCTTCGCTGGATGTACTCTGGACCCCAGAAGACAATGGCCGCATCATCACAGCTGCACTGGGCTGGCAGGGTGACCGCATCAGTATCAATGTTGGTTTGCGTATTTATGGCGGGCCAGGCAAGGCAATACTGGCGCAACTGCCAGATAGCAAAACGGCCTATGTTTCTGCTACTTGGGCATTTTGAATATAGGCACGGGCAGTTTCAGCGTGAATTTCAGCGACGATTTAAGCGATAATATCGGCTTGCTCCAAATCGCTGAAAGCCGCCCCATGTCAAAATCCCATGTTGATGCCAATTACCGTTTCATCGCCGCCAACCAGGAAGTCAATACCCGCATAGCACAAAGACATCAGGCGCTGGCCCTGTATGTGACCCTGGTGGTCAGCCTGCTGGCAGCGCTGGTGGCATTAAAGCCTGGAGAGCCCAGCAGCAAGCTGCCAGTAGAATGGTTGGTCATGGGTTTTCCTGTCGCATCGATTTGCCTGACATTTTTGAATTACAAGGCAGAACGCTCGATCACGAATTTGCGCCATTTCCTGGCAACGCTGGAGAGGCTGGAAGATGCCCATTTGCACCTGCCCAGCTATAACACTGATCCACGCTGGGCCAAGAGTGCCAACAAGGCCAGGCGTTTCCAGGATTATGCCTGTGCAGTGCTGGTGGCAGCGGCGAATGCTATAGGCCTGGGCGCTGTCACTCATATCTACCCTGAACGCATAGCGGCCAACCAGTTTGTCATCTGGATCAGTGTCATTACGGCACTGGCGTCTTTATTTGTATTGCTGTTCATGCCAGCCTGGAGTTATCGTCCTGACAGTGAGCTGGAAAAACAGATCGTCGTCGCCAATGACATTACTGCTTCCACCGATCAGCCAGACTAGCAGGCTTGAGCTTGTAGTTCAAACGCTGTCATTGGCAGCCACGCGCACCGCATTACGCCCGGCCAGTTTTGCTTCATAAAGCATGGTATCAGCACGCTGGAACCATGCCAGGCCATCTTCTCCTACGATTTTCTTTGCCACGCCTATGGAAACGGTAACCGGATAATCACGCAGCAATTGTGCCTTTTCTACCAGAGTGCGCAATTCCTCGGCAAACCTGGCTGCGGCAATATCGTCGGCCCCCATGGCAATCACGACAAATTCTTCGCCACCATAGCGGAAAAAGCAGTCTGCCGTGCGTATGCGTGAACGCAGCAATGCGCAAAACTGTATCAGGACCTGGTCACCCACCATGTGGCCAAACTGGTCATTGATTTTTTTGAAGTGGTCAAGATCAAGTATCAGGATGCAAACATCGGTATGCACTTCATCCTTGGCGCAGATAGTCTGTAGCTGCTTGTCAAACGCACGGCGGTTGCCAGCACCGGTTAAAAAGTCTTTTTCTGCCTGCTGGTTCAATTCAAAATGCTGGAGGCTGGTGCGGTCAGAAAAAATATAAGAAAACAGATTGATCAACACCAGCGTAACAACCAGGCTGGACAAATCCAGCAACAGCATGGCATTGCGCAAGATCACGACCAGCACGATCAATGAAACGCTATTGATGATCAGCGCTTCTTTCGCCCTGAGTATAAAGAAGGCAGCGATCATGGTGGGATACACCCAATAGGCAATAGGCACGCCCTTGACATACACGGCGGCCAGCATGCCCATGGAGTAAAACACCGTTACGGCAATACCCGCCAGGCGTACCTTGCGCGTGCGCCAGACAAAAACAATGATGCACAACATGCCCAGTACGATCAGCAGATCGACTGTCGCCATCAAAAAATTGCCCTGGAAAAGACGCACTATGCCGAAAGGGAGAATGCTCGGTATGCTCAGGCCGCAAAGCATGAGCAAGACGACTTCTTCTTTTGAGCGTTTTAACAACATGTTGTTTTCCCGGCTGTTGCCCCTGCAAGGCAGGGACCTGTTCACTACCAGCCTAACTCAAGCGACAAGCATATGTCCAACACTATGCAACAGGCTTTGCATGAAAAAAACAGTCTTGTTAATTCGGTGTAAAGATTTGTTTATCTGCCAGCAATATCAGGCAATATCAGGATGTAAACATGCATACATCCAGAAATTACCAGGGGTATCTCGCACCATGCGAAAAGCCCGCAAATAGCCTTCGCGTTCAAAGCCCATGCGCTCCAGCAGTTGTATGGAAGGGGAATTGGTTTCCAGCACAGTCGCCTGGATGCGGTTATAGCCAGCCTGCCGGAAGCCCCATTGACACAGTGCCATTGCCGCAGCTTGCATGACACCCTTGCCCCAGTATTTTGATGCAAGATCATAGGCAAGTTCTGCACTGCGGTTAATGCCGGAGATAGTATGAAAGCCGACGGTGCCTACCAGTCTGTCTTCTGCCCTGGTGACGATGGCGAGACGAATGGGCGTATCAGGTGTATCGCCCTCATATGCATCGAACTGCGGCAACAGATCCTCTACCGCACTGAGGTTCCAGCTGGTATGCCTGATCACGTCCGGATTTTTGAGATAGTCATACCAATCTGCTGCATCACTGCGGCGAATACTGCGCAGGCCTACATCCTTGTGAGAAATTTCAGGTACTTTACTTATCTGCATACTGTATGGTTTGCTCAAATATCATTGCCTGGCAATCAGTTTGCGCACTACATCATTGAACATCTCTACCATGGCGGGATCGAACTGGCTTTCAATATTGGCATTGATTTCGGAAATGGCACTCAGCAAACTACGTTTGTAGCTGCGGTCAGAGCGTTCATTGGTAACCGAACAAAAAGTATCGACTATCGCCAGTATCCTTGCGCCAGGATGTATGTGTTCTGCCTTCAAACCGTTCGGGTAGCCTGAGCCATCGTAGCGTTCATGATGATCCAGTACGATGCGTGCAGCGTCATCCCAGCCGCCGAAGCGCAAAAGAATCTGGCTGGCCGTCACTACATGCTCCTGCACGATTTTCAACTCCTCCCTGGATAAACCGGCTTCCTTATTGAAGATGCTATGCGGGATAAATCCCATACCGATATCATGCATCAGTGAGGCCGCCTTCAATTGCTGCGCATTGACTGGCAAACCCAGGGCCTCATTCAGTGCTTCGGTCAATTGTGCCGCTTGTTCACTGCGGTTTTTTCTATAGATGCTGAGGTTATCGATTTGCTGGGCAAACTTGTACATCATCGCCATGTCATCTGATAATTCCAGCAACACCCTCGGAGCCTTGACGACGTTTTCCTTATTGGCGACTTTGCCATCCAGTGCTGCAATCGCGTCCTTGAATTGCTGGGCCTGCAAACCGCCACCAACGGTTTTTTGCAAGGCATCGCATAGTTCATACAGTTTCTTGCGCCTGACATCGCTGGTGTGCCCGTTGGCGATCAGGTCATTGAGCAAATCCTCGACTTCATCAATGGCCAACAGCAAGAACTCACCCAGCTCACGAAAATAAGGGTCCTGCTCTGCCCTGACCCTGGCGACGATTTCTTCCAGCCTGTGCAATAATTCGACAAAGGGGATCAACCCCACCATCTGGCAATTGCCCTTGAGGGAATGCATGGCACGGAACAGTCGGTGTACATAAGCCGTCCCGCCCTGATTATCCAACTCTTTGACGCAAGCCTCTGCTTCTTCGCAAGCTTCACGGGTGCAATCGATAAAGTCATCGATGATGCTGCGCTCCATGGACAGAAATTCAGGACAAGTGAAACTATCAACACTGCTGGCTGTATTCATCTTGGGCTTTCCTGATTGTCGTAGGTCAATATTACTAAAAATTATAGTTCAAAGCAGCGTTCTTATATGACGGGCAGGAATTATTTTGCGAACTCTTTTTCAATTCGCGATTCAGCATCTCTTGTGAGCGCATGTATCCTTATTTAGTGATTACTGTGTCAATTGAAAAATTTAATAGTCAGACTGGCAAATCAATTGCTATTATAGAGAAAATGACAGTGGGCACTATAATCGTGCCAAATGTAGAATAAATGTACATTACTTAATTCAGGTCAAGATTTACCTCATGAAATCCAGCATTTTGAAACTAGTGTTACCAGTCTGGCGCGTACTACCGGTTGAGTTCCGACAATCTGGCCTGGCAGCTAGAATTCGCCAGCAATTTGTGACGCCAACACCCGTTCCTCCCGTGGTTCAGGTAGAGCCCCTCATACCGGTACATGTAGAGGTGGAAGATCCACTGATACCTGTACGTGCCTGGCAAGATGGTTTCAAGCCCGCTCATGATTACGTGCAATCACCACCACCTGTCCGCACAGAGTTGTTGAAATCATCCATGTGCACAGAGCAGATGATGCGCACCGAAGTTTTTCAATACTGGACTGTGCGCATGGGTGACAGGCCTGGTCATATGCACAGAAAAATCTGGGAATGGGCTTTTATCACCCAGGCCTTGAAAGAACGCGGCATGCTGCAAGAAGGCCAGCTTGGCCTGGGATTTGCTGTCGGTACTGAACCCTTGACTGCCATCTTCGCAGCACATGGTGCCAGCATCATCGCCACGGATTTGTTCACTGAAGAAGCACAAGCCAAGGGCTGGGTCGATTCCACTCAACACGCAAATGGTTTTGAAGCTATCAACCAGCGTAATCTCTGTGATGAAAAAGAATTGCGCAGGCTGGTCGAATTCAAATTTGCAGATATGAACAATATCAGTGAAGAGCTGCATGGCAAATTCGATTTCCTGTGGTCATCCTGCGCCTTTGAACATCTGGGTTCCATCGAACATGGCAAGCAATTTGTCTACAATGCCATGCATTGCCTGAAGCCCGGTGGCATTGCAGTGCACACGACAGAATTCAATATGTCATCGAATGAAGATACGGTAGCCGCTGGCTCGACTGTCTTATTCCGCAAACGCGATATCGAAGACATCATCACGACCCTGCAATCACAAGGCCACCATATAGGAATAGACTGGGATGAGGGTGATGGCTTTGCAGATGGCCATGTCGATATGGCACCCTACATACAAGACACGCATTTGCGTTTGCAAATCGAAAAATACGTAGTGACATCGATAGGTTTGATCGTGCAAAAAGCAGCTTAGTTCTTAACAATACCCGCCTGTTAAAAAGCCCTGTAATCATCATTGATTGCAGGGCTTTTTAATTACAAAGGACTAATCAAGTTTAGTCAGCAAACACCTTGCTCGCTGGCGTAATGCTGACAGCCTCAGCCTTGATATTCAGCTTACGCTTGCCGATGACCTGGTCTTCGTCCAGCAATTCCTTGGGTTTGTCGGAATTGTACTTGATAGGTGAGAACGCATCTGCGACCAGTTTCTCTTTCAAATCAGCAGCATCCTTGGCAATCACAACGACGGACAGGTTTTCAGCATTCAGATGCTTCTTGATAGCGGCATTGACTTCTTCTGCAGTGAGCGTGGCCAGTTTATCGCGCATCATCTTGGTGAACTCTGGCGTGTGATGCCATTGCGCATCGAGTGCATAACCGAGTTGCTGATCCTGGGTGGCCGTCATCATGAAAACATTCTTCATGAGGTAGGCACGAGTCATCTCGAACTGTTCTTTGCTCAAGCCTTGCTTGAGCATTTTATCGAGTTCAGTAATTGCCACGCGCAAGGCCATGTGTGCATTTTCAGGTGCGACGGGGCGTATCCAGATTTCAAACAACTGCGATTGGCGGGCCCGGTTGGCAGTCGGGAAGAACTGGAACATGCCACCAGGGAAGGCTTCAATATACGCGTAATCACCATAGTTCATGCCACGTATTTCACGGATGCGCTGATACAGGTGGGATGAACTGGCCCTGTGTTCACCCAGCCAGGTCTTGGCTACCCATAGCGATACAAAGTCAGGATGGGCGCGCGTGACCGTGATAGGCAAACCCAGGGATATTGCCGTTGCCCTGGTATTTTTTTCTATGATCTCCACATCCAGACCTTGCGTAGCCTTGCCAACTGGCGCAGCAATCGCAGGAAGGCCATTGCCAGCTGGCAGTTTGGCGACAACCTGCTTTAGAGTATTGACCATCTCATCATTGACGTCGCCGGAGATACCGACATTGAGTGCACCGCTGGTGTATGCCTGTTTCCAGAATTGTTTGACATCATCCAGGGTGATGGCTTCTATACCCTTCAGCGTACCCAATACCGGATGGGCATAGGCAGAACCGGCAAAGACCTTGGTTTGCAGGCGCTCTTTGGCGAACTCTTCTTCATTATTGTCTTTCAGGTCGAGCAAGAGTGCATTCTTTTGCTCATCCTTGATACGGCGAAAGTCTTCTTCACGGAAGCCTGGCTCCAGCAATTGCGGCATGGCGATGCGCATATAGTCTGGCCATTTATCCTTGTGCACTGAACCGGTGAAGCTGGTCATTTCTTTGTCAGTCTGGGCAGAGAAGCTGGCCGCCATGGGGAACAGGGCTTTCTTGACTTCATCTATCTTGCGGTCTTTGGAGCCGGCACCCTCTATCATTGCTGCAGTCATGCGCGCCAGGCCCTCTTTGCCTACCGGGTCTTGTGCAGAACCTGCATTGAATACCAGCTTGAAGCGTATCTGCGGCAACCTGGATGCCTGTACCAGCACATTGTATTTACTATAGTCAGGCTTTTCCGTGAAACTGGCCAATTTTGGCAGCGTTGCAATGTTAGGAGGCAAGGCATTACTGGAGAGCGTGCTGACTATCATGCCTTCATCGACCAGGTATTTTTTAGCAGCGGCTTGCAAGTCGGCAGGTGTCAGACTGTCGATGACTTGATAGAACTGGTTGATAGTGGCATAGGAGCGTTTATAGTGAACAAAGCGTGCCAAAGTACCAGCGATCTGGTCAGTATTGTCGAGGCTGCGTATCACGCCATATTTGAGCGCGGACTTGGCATCTTCCAACTCCTTGTCTGACAAAGGCGCTTGCGATAGTGCAGCGACTTTTTTCAATATCGCATCCCTGACATAAACTGCATCTTCCGGCTTTTTGACACGCGCAGCAATGGTCGCCAGGCCCGGATCTACATTGTCTGGCGTGTAATCAAACAGCTGGTCAACTTTTTGTTCATCCTGCTGCAAGCGCTTGTAAAGATCAGAAGTCGCACCAAAAGAAAGCGACAACAGCATGCGCAAGGCAGCGTGTTCTTTGTTAGTGACCGAGAAGGCTGGAGCATGGAAGGACACTGTCACATAAGGCAGGGTCGCACTTGGCCAGGGCACATGTTTATAGAACGGGCCGTTCGCCGCCGGTTCTACAGGTACAGGTGCTTGCACCTTGCCACGCTGCCACTTGCCCCAGTACTTTTCTATCAGGGCAATGGTCGCCTTGGGATCGACATCACCTGCGACAATGAGCGTAGTATATTCAGGCCTGTACCAGCGGTCAAAGAAAGTCTTGGAGTAGGCAAACTGATTGGGCATATCCTCAATATCCTTGAGGAAGCCCATGGTGGTGTGCTTGTAAGTATGCTTCTGGAAGGCGGTATCTCGCGTGACTTCAAACAGCTTGCTGATGGGGTTGGCGCTATTTTTATTGTATTCACCCAATACCGCACGAGACTCTGTCTTGAAGTCATCTTCGCTATACGACAGATGCTGGAAGCGGTCTGCCTCTACCCTCAGGATGGTTTCCAGGTCTTCCTTGGAAAAGGTCGTGTGGTAATTGGTCAGGTCGTCGCTGGTATAGGCATTTTGCCGTGCACCTGTGGCAGTCAGGATGTCCTTGTATTTGTCTGCCGGAATTTCCTTGGTGCCGCGGAACATCATGTGCTCAAAGAAGTGGGCAAAGCCGGATTTGCCGGGCTCGACTTCATTGCGTGAACCAGTCTGCACTGGTATTTGCAGGGAGACCAGATTCGGTAAGCCGGTAGGCACAATGATGATTTTCAACCCATTGGGCAAGAGCTTCTCGGTTGCCTGAAATGGCAGCAAGTCCTTGCCTGTCTGTGCCCTGCCTGCGGGCTTTTGTGCTGGCGCTGGTGCAGCCGCGCCCTGGCTTTGTGCAAGCGATGGATAGACGATGCTGGCAAGGGCCAGCGTCATAGCACATGGTGCAAAGAATTTCATTGTATCCCCCAGGTTAATAAATTTATAGATTTATAAAATATAAACGATGTTATTGGTCTATGACTGAAAATACAAGAACAAGTTCAGATTTTGAAGACAGCTTCTGAAGACAAATTCAAGGACAAAAAACATAGCCCGGATACAGGAAACTGCATCCGGGCTTTGTTTTATACTACTACTGAATTACGTTTTACTTCTTGCGTTGCGGTGGCAAGTCTGTACAGACGCCTTTATACACTTCTGCCGCCATACCTATCGACTCACCCAAGGTAGGATGTGGATGGATGGTCTTGCCGATATCGACTGCATCAGCACCCATCTCTATCGCCAGGGCGATCTCGCCTATCATGTCACCAGCATGCGTGCCGACGATGCCGCCACCGACGATGCGCTTGGTTTCTGCATCGAACAGCAATTTGGTGAAGCCTTCGTCACGGCCATTCGCCACGGCACGGCCAGACGCCGCCCATGGGAAATGACCTTTTTCAAGCTTCACACCTTTGGCCTTGGCTTCATCTTCCGTCATACCTACCCATGCGACTTCAGGGTCAGTGTAGGCAACCGATGGAATCACGCTGGCATCGAAGTAGGCTTTTTCACCGGATGCTGCTTCGGCTGCAACGTGGGCTTCATGCACGGCTTTGTGTGCCAACATGGGTTGGCCAACCAGATCACCAATCGCAAAGATATGCGGCACGTTAGTGCACATTTGTTTGTCGACATTGATGAAGCCACGGTCAGTCACCGCTACGCCTGCTTTGTCGGCAGCAATTTTCTTGCCGTTGGGGCTACGGCCTACTGCCACCAGTACCAGATCATAGACTTGTGGTGCAGGTGCAGTTGCGCCAGCTTCGGCAGCTTCGAACGTGACCTTGATACCTTCAGGCAAAGCTTCAACAGCAACCGTTTTGGTTTTCAACATGATGTTGTCAAAACGTTTTTCATTGAATTTTTGCCAGACCTTGACCATGTCACGGTCTGCGCCCTGCATCAGGCCATCCAGCATTTCAACAACATCAATGCGTGAGCCCAGGGTGGAATACACGGTCGCCATTTCCAGGCCAATGATGCCGCCGCCGATGACCAGCATGCGCTTCGGTATCTGGCGCAATTCCAGTGCGCCTGTACTGTCAACGATACGCGGGTCAGCCGGTACAAAAGGCAGGTTCACGACAGAAGAACCAGCGGCAATAATCGCCTGCTTGAACTGCACGGTTTTCTTGCTGCCATCTGCCGCGGTGACTTCAATATGGTTAGGGCTCAGGAACTGGCCCACGCCCTGCACTACATTGACCTTGCGGGCTTTTGCCATACCATTCAGGCCAGTCGTCATTTTCTTGATGACGCCTTCCTTGTAGCCGCGCAGTTTATCGATGTCGATTTCTGGCTTGGCAAAGGTCACGCCATGCGCTGCCATCGATGCAGTTTCATCGATCACCGCAGCGACGTGCAGCAGTGCCTTGGATGGAATGCAACCCACATTGAGGCAGACACCGCCTAGCGTGGAATAACGCTCGACCAGCACCGTATTCATGCCCAGATCGGCAGAACGGAAGGCTGCAGAATAACCACCAGGACCAGCGCCCAATACCATCATGTCGCATTCAACATCGACCTTGCCAGTATAACCAGAAGCGATTGGTGCGGCCACGGCAGACGCTGCTGGTGCAGTTGCCGCAGCAACTGAAGCTGCGACAGGAGCAGATGCTGTCTGACCTGCAGCCTCAACCAACAGCAACAAGCTGCCTTCGGCAACCTTGTCACCGACCTTGACCTTGATTTCTTTTACAGTACCGGCATGGCTGGATGGAATTTCCATACTGGCTTTGTCAGACTCGACTGTAATCAGGGACTGATCTACCTTGATGCTGTCGCCAACCTTGACCATGACTTCGATGACTTCAACTTCCTTGAAATCACCAATATCAGGCACTTTGACTTCGATGATACCAACTGGCCCAGCTGGTGCTGCAACCACAGGAGCGGCAGCGGCAGCGGGAGCCGGGGTTGGAGCAGCCGCAACTGCGGGAGCGGCCTGAGCCGCAGGTGCTGCACTTGCCGCAGCGCCCTCAGTTTCAATCACCAGTAACAAACTGCCTTCAGCAATTTTGTCACCGAGTTTGACCTTCAATTCCTTGATGACACCGGCGTGGCTGGATGGGATTTCCATACTGGCCTTGTCGGACTCCACTGTCACCAGTGATTGATCGACTTTGATGGTGTCACCCACCTTGACCAGCAATTCTATGACTTCAACTTCCTTGAAATCACCGATATCGGGTACTTTGACTTCGATAGTGCTCATAGTCTGGTCTCCGTTCACAGCAGGGTTTTACGCAGATCGGCCAGTACATCGGCCAGATAAGCGGTGAACTTGGCAGCCATGGCACCGTCAATGACGCGGTGGTCATACGACAGCGACAAAGGCAACATCAGGCGCGGCTGGAATTGCTTGCCATCCCAGACTGGTTTGATACTGGATTTGGACAAGCCCAGGATCGCCACTTCAGGTGCATTAATGATAGGCGTGAATGCCGTGCCACCGATGCCACCGAGTGAAGATATGGTAAAGGTTGCGCCCTGCATGTCAGCAGGTTTCAACTTGCCATCGCGTGCCTGGGCAGACAACTCGCCCATTTCAACGGCGATTTGCGACAATGTCTTCTGATCTGCATTTTTAACGACAGGCACCACCAGGCCGTTAGGCGTATCTGCTGCAAAGCCGACGTTGTAATACTGCTTGAGGATCAGGTTTTCACCTGCCGCATCAAGCGAAGAATTAAATGCCGGGAATTTTTTGAGTGCGGCAACGCTGGCCTTGATGACGAAAGCCAGCATCGTCAGTTTGACGCCGGATTTGACCAGGGCTTCATTCGAAGACTTACGGAATTCTTCGAGGTCGCTGATATCCGCTTCATCAAATTGCGTGACATGCGGGATCATGACCCAGTTGCGGTGCAAATTCGGGCCGCTGAGTTTTTTGATACGTGACAAAGGTGAAGTCGTGGTCGCACCAAACTTGCTGAAATCCAGCGATGGCCATGGCAATACATCGAGGCCAACGCCACTGCCATTTTTTGCCGGAGCAGAAACCGCAGCAACAGCTGTGCTGCCTGCCATGATGCCCTTGACAAAGTTTTGTACGTCTTCTTGCGTGATACGGCCTTTTTGACCAGAACCGGCAACGCGGCTCAGGTCTACACCCAGTTCACGCGCAAATTTGCGTATGGATGGTGAGGCATGGGCTTTGCCTGCGCTGGCTGTCGCTACAGGTGCAGCCGGAGCTGCTGCGACTGGAGCCGGGGCCGGTGCCAGTGCGGGGGCGGCAGGTACAGGAGCCGCTGGTGCTGGCGTTGCAGCTACTGGCGCAGGAGTTGCTGCCGGAGCAGCCGCTGGTGCTGCTGCACTTGCTGCAGCATCCACCACGACCAGCAAAGAACCTTCAGCAACCTTGTCGCCGACCTTGACTTTAATTTCTGTAACCACACCGGCATGGCTGGATGGAATCTCCATGCTGGCTTTATCTGATTCTACGGTGATCAGTGACTGATCTACCTTGATGGTGTCGCCGACTTTGACCATCAGCTCAATGACTTCAACTTCCTTGAAATCACCAATATCCGGTACTTTGACTTCTACGCTACTCATAGTTTTCTCCATTGTCGCCCTGCGCAATCACAGGGCGGTTGGGGTGAAGCCAGGTTTTTACGCTGTCTTCACGCTCATCCTGCCTCACCCTAAAAATGAAAGAGGCAAGAAATGTTGGTGGGTGCCAGACGTAAAATTACACAGTAACCGGATTAGGTTTATCTGCATTGATACCGTATTTGGCAATTGCCTGCGCCACCACGGATGCAGACAAGGCGCCTTCATCAGCCAGTGTTTTCAAGGCAGCGATGACCACGAAGTAACGGTTGACTTCAAAGAACTCACGCAGTTTGGCGCGGGAATCAGAACGGCCAAAACCATCTGTACCCAACACTTTGTAGCTACGGTTTTTAGGTATGAAGGCACGTACCTGTTCAGCAAAAGTGCGCATATAGTCGGTTGCGACGACGATAGGGCCTGTCGTGTCTTTCAGGCATTGAGCGATGTAAGGCACGCGTGGTTCTGCAGTCGGGTGCAGCATGTTCCAGCGCTCAGCATCCTGACCATCACGGGCCAGCAAAGTGAAGGATGGTGCAGACCAGACATCGGCAGCAATACCCCAGTCATTTTGCAGCAATTCAGCACCGGCAATCACTTCACGCAGAATAGTGCCTGAGCCCATCAACTGCACGCGGTGCTTGGTGGTTTGTTCAGATTTTTGCAACTGGTACAGCCCCTTGATGATGCCCTCTTCCTGACCGGCTTTCAAACCTGGGTGGCTATAGTTTTCATTCATCAGGGTGATGTAGTAAAACACATCCTCCTGATCGGTCACCATGCGGCGCAGGCCATCATGCATGATGACTGCCACTTCATGCGCAAAGGTCGGGTCGTAAGGAATACAGTTAGGAATAGTGGATGCCAATACATGGCTGTGACCATCTTCATGCTGCAAGCCTTCGCCATTCAGTGTCGTGCGACCAGCTGTACCGCCAAGCAGGAAGCCGCGTGCACGCATGTCGCCAGCAGCCCAGGCCAGATCACCAATACGCTGCAGGCCGAACATGGAGTAATACGTATAGAACGGTATCATGACGCGGTTATTGGTCGAGTACGAAGTCGCCGCAGCGATCCATGAGCTCATACCACCGGCTTCATTGATACCCTCTTGCAAAATCTGACCAGCCTTGTCTTCGCGGTAGTACATGACCTGGTCTTTATCGACCGGCTCATACAACTGACCGACCTGACTAAAAATACCGATCTGGCGGAACAGACCTTCCATACCAAAGGTACGGGATTCATCGACCATGATAGGTACCACGCGCTGGCCCAGGCTGGCGTCGCGCAGCAAGGCTGTCAGGATACGCACATAAGCCGCAGTGGTGGAAATTTCACGACCTTCAGCCGTTGGTTCCAGCATTGCCTGGAAGGCTGTCAGTTCTGGTACCACCAAAGCTTCGTCGGCTTTTTGGCGGCGTTGCGGCAGGTAGCCACCAAGTTCTTTACGGCGCGCATGCAGGTATTGCATTTCTGGCGTGTCGTCAGCCGGTTTGAAGAATGGGATGGCTGGCAATTCAGAATCCGCAATCGGCAACTGGAAGCGGTCTCGCATGGCCTTAATAGCCTCGTCATCAAGCTTCTTGGTATTGTGCGCGGTGTTGCGCGCTTCGCCGGATTTGCCAAAGCCAAAGCCTTTGATACTCTTCGCCAGGATGACAGTAGGCTGGCCCTTGTTTTCCTGGGCAACTTTGAATGCAGCATAAATCTTGTGTGGGTCATGACCACCACGGGTCAGGCGCCAGATGTCGTCATCCGACATTTTGCTGACCATTTCCAGCAGTTTTGGATGCTTGCCAAAGAAGTTGGCGCGTACATAGGCACCATCCTTGGCTTTGTAGTTCTGATATTCGCCATCAACGGTTTCCATCATCACTTTTTGCAGGATGCCGTCCTTGTCTTTCGCCAGCAACTCATCCCAGCCGCTACCCCAGATCACTTTGACGACATTCCAGCCAGCGCCACGGAAATCAGATTCCAGTTCCTGGATGATCTTGCCATTGCCGCGTACCGGGCCATCCAGACGTTGCAGGTTACAGTTGACGACAATCACCAGATTATCCAGTTGTTCACGACCAGCCATGCCGATTGCGCCCATGGATTCTGGTTCATCCATCTCACCATCACCACAGAAGGCCCAGACCTTACGTTTTTCTGTATCAGCAATACCGCGTGCGTGCAAATACTTCAGGAAACGCGCCTGATAGATCGCCATCAATGGGCCCAGGCCCATTGATACGGTAGGGAATTGCCAGAAGTCAGGCATCAGTTTTGGATGCGGGTAAGAAGACAGGCCCTTGCCATCGACTTCGCGACGGAAATGCAGCAACTGGTCTTCAGTCAGACGGCCCTCAAGAAAGGCGCGTGCATAGATGCCTGGGGAAGAATGGCCCTGGATGTACAGCAGATCACCACCGTGGTCTTCCGTCGGCGCATGCCAGAAATGATTAAAGCCTATGCCCAGCATATTTGCCAGCGAGGCAAAACTGGACAGGTGACCACCAAGGTCGCCATCAACGCGGTTGGCCTTGACCACCATGGCCATCGCGTTCCAGCGCATGTAAGAGCGCAGGCGCTCTTCGATTTCCAGGTTGCCTGGGCAATGCTCGCCCTGGTCAGCCGGAATGGTATTCACATAGGCAGTATTGCTGGAAAACGGGATATGGGCACCGCGGCGACGCGCCAGGTCAACCATACGCTCCATCAGGTAGTGCGCACGTTCAGGGCCTTCGGCCTCTATGACTGCTTCAAGCGCATCCAGCCACTCATTTGTTTCAACTACATCGGGATCATTTACGGCCTGGGCCAGCACCTGGTCTATCTGGGGTGACATAGAAGGGGTCTCCTGTTATTGCGCGCTTGGGTGAAACGCGCGGGGCGAATCGACAAATTACGGCTAGTTTTTTGTTCTCGCAAGTATTTTAACAGGACTTTTTAATTTTTCAAATAGCGATATATGATTTCACAATGTGAAATTTATGCCGCATCGCAGCAATTTATCTTCAAAACTTCCTTATATTTTCAATAATGCTTCTATAAAAAATCATTAGAAACACTTAGTGTGCACTGCAAAATCAACCCAAAAACAAACTAGCATGAATATTGCTTATTATTTTTACTTGTTTATCAATGTTGCTTCAAACCTGCACAAGTATTTTGTCTTTTTTTAACCTCAAATAAAAAAGGGCGATGAATAAATCATCACCCTCTCAATCGCCTTAATCAGCGTAAAACTTACTACAACTACTTTTTATTTGAATTGATATTTCAAGCCAACTTTGAAGTAACGGCCAATTGCGCCGCTGCCGTCCATAGGGTTGAAGCCCATTGAGCCGTAAGTCAGAGGATCCAGTGGTGCAACCTTGTCAAACAGGTTGGCGATGGAGCCGAAAACTTCCAGGTTTTTCATTACCTTGTAGCGGAAAGACACATCCAGGGTGGTGAAGGAAGCCAGTGTGCAACCTGCTGGAGCATCTGTGCCGTCAGCAAACTTGTTGGCGCAAGGCTGGCCTTCTTCAGGGATGTTTTTCATGGAACCACGATAACTGACCACGCCAGTGATGTTCAATGGTCCTCTGTCCCAACCCAGTACGAAGTTGACTTTGTCTTTTGGTGTACCTGCGCAGTTGGATGTATCACAGTTACCGTGCGTGCCAGCATATTGATGCTGTACAGCACCATCAACCCGCAACCAGGAATTAACGTGTGTCCAATTGACGTCAGCAGTCAATTTGCCGTACTCACCCAGATTGATACGCTGTTTGGCGTTCAAATCCACACCCTTGACTTCAGTGTAGCTGGAGTTGGCATACGGAGCTGCGCCACCGATAATAGTACCTGTACCTGGAGTTACAACACCATTGATGGTCAGGTTGTTATCCTGACGCAACACGCCTGGCAAACCAGCTGCTGTCTGGAAAGACATGGAGTTGATTTCGTTGTTACGACGAATCTTCCAGGCGTCAATCGCGAAGCTGGTGTCTGGCAAAGGGTCCCAGACCATGCCCAACGTGTAACCTTTGGATTTTTCTGGTTGCAGGTTAGGATTGCCGACCTTGAAGCCCGTGAAAGTCGCAGCGCAATCAGAAGCCTGTGCGCCTGGCAATGGTGTGCCGTTAGGGCAGCGCACTGGATCGCGCACAGATGCCGTACCTGCACTAAAGCTTTCTGTACCAGATTCAGGAGCACTTGGTGCACGGAAGCCTTCAGAATACGTACCGCGCAGCGCAAATGTCTTCACTGGAGTCCATTTGGCACCGACTTTTGGTGTCACAGAAGAGAAGTGAGAATATTTGTCGTAACGCAGCGCGCCGGACAATTCAAGAGACTTGATGACCGGAGCCAGCAACTCAGCATAGATCGCAGATACTGTCTCATCACCCTTAGCCGCTACATAGCTGGCATTGATGGAACCATCTTTACTGCCGTCCAGGGAAGGCATGTCATAGGATTCGCGGCGATATTCAGCACCGACCGCCAGACCCATCATACCGCCCGGCAAAGCGAACAATTCACGGGAAGCCTTGAAGTCGATGATGTCCATCTTGGTAGGCGCGTCGATAGTCGCTGTCTTGACCATGGCTGCATACAAAGCCGGATTGTTTTTGCTGGCCTGAGTACCTATGTAGTATGGGAAGTAGGGGCTCTTGGGATCGCCCAAAGCAGCCTTCAACACAGCCATGTTGATGGTGTTGGTGTAGTCCAGATGCAGTTTGGATTCAGAATGCAAAATAGCGGTATCAAAATCCCAACCAGCCATCGTACCTTTCAGACCTGCAACAGCGCGGTAGAAAGAGTTGTCAGCAATACGGCGGTTCGCACCAACGTCAAACATAGAATAACGCAGACGTACATCAGCGCCATACGGATTTTGCGGATGCGAAGCCGACATCAGAATGGTGTTACCGTAGTTGATGTTACCGTTCAAATTGGTAGGATTTGAAGGGAAAAACACGTTGGCAGATGTAGAAGGAGGCGTTACAGTGAACGCTGCCTTGCGCTGGGAATAACCAAATTCAGCATAGGCTTGCAAATCATCATTCAACTGCCATGTACCACGGGCAAACAGGTTCACACCGTCGATTTGTGGCAGCATGGTACGGAACTGATCTGCATACCACAGACAGCCACCATTCGGATCCTGATTTTTTGTTGCCGACAAAGTCGAGCAACCTGGCAGGGACACATAGTTCAATGTCTTGGGATCGCGCAGGGAACCGGCAGGATTTGGTTGCGCGCTGTTATTGCCGGCGATATAACCGGAAGTGAAAGAGCCCACAGTCACCATAGGGTAACCCCAGCGACGCCAGTCGCCCGTGCCTATCCAGTCGCGATCAGAGCGCTGGCTGTTCATCAACTCATTGGATTTGTAAGCCTCAGCATTGAGGATGATGTTGTATTTGTCTTTGTCCAGGTTACCAAAACCGGCAGTGATGGAGCCTTTGATCTGATTGGCATCGCGGGAACCGGAAGTACCGGCAGTCGCGCTGACTGTGATGCCTTCATAGTTCTTTTTGAGGATGATATTGACGACACCGGCAATCGCATCTGCACCGTAGATGGATGAAGCACCATCTTTCAGGATTTCGATACGTTCAACCACTTCCATAGGGATAGTAGAAATATCTGTAAATGCTTTTTGACCATCATCAGCACGGCCAAACTGCGCCATGCGGCGGCCATTCAGCAATACCAACGTGGAAGTGGCACCCAGGCCACGCAGAGAGATGGCGGTGGAACCGGCAGCAAAACCGTTACCGAAGCTGGTTGGCAAAGAACCAGCACCGTCGGAAGTCAGGGTTTGCAGGTATTCGGCAACTGTCGTCTTACCAGACTTGTCGATATCTGCACGGCTGATGATTTGTATCGGCGATGCAGTTTCAGCTTCAGCACGTTTGATACTGGTACCTGTTACTTCTACGCGCTGTACCTTGGCGTCATCCTGCGCAAATGCAGGTTGTGCCAGCATACCTGCTGTCATCATCAAGCCGCCTGAAAACATCACGCGCAGCGATCTTGAAATTACCTTTTCCTTCAGCATATCTCTCTCCTAGGGGGTTTGTTTCTGGTGTTACATCGCGGCGAAGCCAACCAATCAACCACGATGAAAAATATTTTGAAAATTAATTTTCACAATATGTATGAAGCCATTCTTGAAATTTGAAGTCAATGAATACGCAGAGAATGCGGACAGAAAACAACAAAGCGATACAATTCCATAACCAATTGACACAAAAGACTTACATAAAGGTAATTCAACACCAAAAATTGATTATTAATTACATAATTTTTCACTATGAAAAACAATGTTAAATGGCCCGAATTGAAGTCAACAGCGCAAGCTTGATTTGCAGACATGCTCCATGTGCCGCCATACCTTATAATCCTGTCTAATCCAGCCTTATCTATCACTAACATAGCCCTATAAAACCATGACTGCCCAAATCATCAGTGGTACCCAGCTTTCCATACAGATCCGTGCCGATGTAACACAACGTGCCGCCAAACTGACCGCCGCAGGCAAGCAGCCTGGCCTGGCTGTCATCCTGGTTGGTGAGAATCCAGCGTCGCAGGTGTATGTGCGCAACAAGGTCAAAGCTTGTGAAGACTGCGGTTTTTACTCAGTTTTGGAAAAATATGATGCAAATTTGACCGAAGAAGCACTGCTTGAACACATTGCCCGCCTGAACAATGATCCAAAGATCAATGGCATCCTGGTGCAATTGCCCCTGCCTGCCCACATCAATGCCAACAAGGTCATCGAAGCAATTGCGGCAGAAAAAGACGTCGATGGTTTCCATATCAGCAATGCTGGCTTGTTGATGACCGGCCAGCCATTGTTCCGCCCCTGCACGCCTTATGGCGTCATGAAGATGCTGGAATCAATAGATTATCCTGTGCGCGGCGCCAACGCGGTCGTGGTAGGCGCCTCGAATATCGTGGGCAAACCGCAGGCCATGTTGCTCTTGCAAGCTGGCGCTACTGTCACCATCTGTAATTCCAAGACCCGTGACCTGGCAGCGCACACGCGCAATGCCGACATTCTGGTCGTTGCTACCGGCAAGCGCAATATCGTCACGGCAGACATGATCAAACCTGGCGCGGTAGTCATCGATGTAGGCATGAACCGCGACGATGAAGGCAAACTCTGCGGTGACGTTGATTATCTGCCAAGCACAGAAGTCGCGGGTTATATTACGCCAG
The DNA here is from genome assembly GCF_049340405.1 of Undibacterium sp. Ji42W. Classification (NCBI taxonomy): domain Bacteria; kingdom Pseudomonadati; phylum Pseudomonadota; class Betaproteobacteria; order Burkholderiales; family Oxalobacteraceae; genus Undibacterium; species Undibacterium sp. Ji42W. The sequence goes on along the minus strand of NZ_JBMPOV010000009.1, from coordinate 289,812 downwards.
TACCAGGCGGCGTCGGTCCCATGACGATCACCATGCTGCTGGTCAACACCATAGAAGCCGCTGAAAGAATTTAATATGACCCAAGACAATCCCCTGCTCGACTTTAACGATTTACCGCGTTTTTCTGACATCCAGGCCCAGCACATAGGACCAGCCATTGCCGCCCTGCTGGAAGAAAACCGTGCAGTGATTGCAGAACTGGAAAAAAACACTGGCCCGGTTACCTGGGACAGGTTTGTAGAGCCACTGGAAAACGCCACAGAAAAACTGGGACGCGCCTGGGGGATAGTCGGTCATTTGAATGCGGTTGTCGATACGCCAGAAATGCGCGCCGCCTACAATGAAAACCAGCCAGCCATTACGGAGTTCTGGACAGAGCTGGGACAAAATCTCGCCCTGTTTGCCGGCTACAAAGCCTTGCAACAAGCACCTGAATTTGCCAGCCTGCCGCAAGCCAGAAAAACCATCATCCAGAATGCGATCCGCGATTTTCAGTTGAGTGGTGCAGAACTGGCCGAGGCCAAGAAGCTGCGCTATGCAGAGATACAAGAAAAACAGGCTGCCCTGTCGACCAAGTTTTCTGAAAACCTGCTGGATGCAACCAATGACTACGGCCTCTTCATCGAAGATGTGGCCGAGCTCAAAGGCTTGCCAGAGGATGTCTTGCAGGCTGCCAAATCAGCAGCAGAAGCCGATAGCAAAACCGGCTATAAATTCACACTGCACTTCCCTTCGTATTTCCCGTTGTTGCAGTACGCAGAAAACCGTCATATCCGCGAAACCATTTACCGCGCAAACGCGACCAAGGCTTCAGAGCTTGGTAGCAAGGCAGAATGGGATAACAGCGACATCATGGCCGAACTGCTGCGCCTGCGCAAAGAAGAAGCGCTGCTGCTGGGTTATCAAAATTTCGCCGAAGTATCCCTGGTCAGCAAGATGGCCGAGTCACCGGCGCAAGTCAGCCAGTTCCTGGAAGACCTGGCAAAACGCGCCCGCCCTTATGCAGAAAAAGACCTGGAAGAATTACGCGCCTTTGCGGCAGACGAACTGGGCATCAACGATATGCAAGCCTGGGATACTGCTTATGCATCCGAAAAACTGCGCCAGCAACGCTATGCCTTTTCCGAGCAGGAAGTAAAAGAATATTTCCCTGAGCATAAGGTTGTCGATGGCTTGTTCCGCGTCATCCAGACCCTGTTTGCAGTCGATATCAAACCAGACGAGGCAACTGTCTGGCACAAGGATGTGAAGTTTTACAGGCTTGAAAAAAATGGCGCGCTGATCGGTCAGTTTTATCTTGACCTGTATGCTCGCAATGGCAAACGTGGTGGTGCCTGGATGGACGACGCACGCGGCCGCAGATTGACAGCGCAAGGAGTGCAAACACCGGTCGCTTATCTGACCTGCAATTTCAGCGCCCCTGTCACCATGAATGGCGTGGCAAAACCGGCCCTGTTCAGCCATGACGAAGTGATTACGCTGTTCCATGAATTTGGTCATGGCTTGCACCATTTGCTCACCAAGGTCGATGATCTGTCCGTCTCAGGCATTTCTGGTGTCGAGTGGGATGCGGTTGAATTGCCATCGCAATTCATGGAGAATTTTTGTTGGGAATGGGATGTGCTGCAACACATGACTTCTCATGTGGATACCGGTGCCGCATTGCCGCGTGTACTGTACGACAAGATGATTGCAGCTAAAAACTTCCAGTCTGGTATGCAAACCCTGCGCCAGGTTGAGTTTTCCCTGTTTGATATGCGTTTGCATGATGCCTTTGAACCAAATGGATCTCAAAGCGTGCAGGACATTGTGCAGGCAGTGCGCGCAGAAGTGTCAGTCATGCAGCCGCCAGAATTCAATCGCTTCCAGCATTCTTTCAGCCATATTTTTGCTGGCGGTTATGCGGCAGGTTATTATAGTTATAAGTGGGCAGAAGTTTTATCAGCGGATGCCTATGCCGCCTTTGAGGAGCATGCAGGGCAAGCAGGCAGCACCTTGTCCCGTGCCGTCGGCAAAAAATTTCAAACCGAAGTCCTGGAAGCTGGCGGTTCCCGCCCTGCCCTTGCTTCATTCAAGGCATTCCGTGGTCGCGAGCCGGTCATCGATGCCTTGTTACGTCACAATGGCATGAGTGCCTGAGTCTTGAAGGAGAAAATGATGACATTCAATAAAAAAATCCTGATCTGTAGCATGCTTTGCAGCATTTTTATGGCGACAGCAGCACAGGCGCAATTATATAAATCGGTAGGGCCAGACGGCAAAGTCACGTATAGCGATCAGCCGCCTGCTGCCAATCAAAAGACAGAAAAGAAAAAACTGCCCGATACTCTGGAAGGCGGTAACCTGCCGCAGGAACTGGCAATCGTTGTTGCAAAAAATCCGGTCACACTGTACTCAGCCAATGGCTGTTCACCATGCAATGATGGCCGCAATCTGCTAAAAAGCCTGGGCATACCATTTAACGAAAAAACCATTAACACGGCAGCAGACCAGGAAAAAATAAAGCAAGTCAGTGGCGATGTGCAATTGCCATTACTGGTGATTGCCAATGTCAAATTCCGCGGCTACAGCATGGATGAATGGAAAGATGCCTTGAGCAAAGCGGGCTACCCAGCTACCAGCAAACTGCCCAAGGACTACCGCTATGCAGCGGCAGAACCTGCTGCCCCGCCATCACCGCCAGCCGCGCCCAAAGCACCGGATGCAGCAAGACAGGCAGCGACTCCCCAGCCCAAGAAGCCAGATGATGGCTTTAAATTTTGAGTTCGCATGACACGCATCGATTTTCATAGCAATGTGGCGGACAAACTGAATTACTCTTGCCGCCTGATACGCAAGGCCCATGCAGCCAATTGCAAGATGGTGGTGTACCACCATGACCGTGCTTATTTGCAGCAACTGAACGAAGCCTTGTGGACACTCACTGAGGCTGATTTTTTGCCGCATGTGATGCTCAGTGACCCCTTGTCTGCCATGACGCCTATCGTACTCAGCCACGACGAGCAAGCCACTTGTCCGCATTATGAATTGCTGATCAACCTGACTGCTGCCACGCCTGCCAATTTCGGCCAGTTTGAACGCATGATAGAAGTCATCTCTGCCGATGATGCAGACAAACTGGCCGGGCGTGAGCGCTATCGTCACTACCAGCAACAAGGTCATACTCTTACCCACTCCGTGGCGAAATAAAATGAATAATCAAATAGACGCCAGCATTCCTGTGTTGACCGAAGTCATCAAGCCGGAAGAACTCCTCACGCCACCCGCCAAAGCAGTTACTGCAACGGATAAAGCAGGCATTGATGGTACGGCACAGCCTGCCTATGAAAGTGCTACCAATCATTATCCTGGTAAGACAGAAGAAGACTGGCAGACACTGGAACAAAGCCTGCGTGAAAACGTCTTGCGCCAGGTGCTGACCCGCATTGATTTCGTCCTTGAACACAGGATCAGGGACAACCTGGCCGATGTTTTACAAATTGCCGTAGCTAATTTATCAACAGAAATACGCTCTGGCTTGCATAAAACCCTGGAAGAAGTCATCACCCGTGCGGTGACGCAGGAAATCACCAAGGCAAAGTCACCTAAATAATCAAAATAATTAATAATATTTTTATTTTTAAACACAAAAACTCCATCCGTGTTTAAAAATAAAAATCTGAAGTAGCTTTCTGATTACCTGAGAAAGCAAAGTATTTCTACAATCTCCTGCATCGCATACAAAATGCAACACAGATGAAACACAGGAGATTCCCCATGAAAGTCATCGTTCTCGGTTCCGGCATAGTTGGCACATCGTCTGCCTGGTTTTTAAAAAAGCAGGGTCACGAAGTCATCGTTATTGACCGCCAGCCTGGTGCCGCACAAGAAACCAGCTTTGCCAATGGCGGCCAGATTTCTGTTTCACACGCTGAACCATGGGCCAATCCATCAGCGCCGATGAAGGTCATAAAATGGCTGGGCAAAGAAGATGCGCCTCTGTTGTTCCGCCCGCGTGCAGAATGGCTGCAATGGCTGTGGGGCCTGAATTTTCTGCGCGAATGCACACCTGGCCGCACGGCAGAAAACATCCGCCAGATCGTTGCAATATCTGAATACAGCCGCCTGACCTTGCGCAGCCTGCGTGAAGAAACCGGCATACAGTATGACAACCTGAGCAAGGGCATACTGCATTTTTATACAGATCAAAAAGAGTTCGACATTTCCCTGCCTGCGGCAAAACTCATGCGCGATCTGGGATGTCCACGCGATTCTATCGATGCCGATGAAGTGGTACGCCGGGAACCTGCACTGGCAGGCATACGCGATAAAATCGTTGGTGGTGACTATACTGAAACCGATGAATCAGGCGATGTATATCAATTCACCACTGGCCTGGCTGCCAAAGCTGCAGCAGCAGGTGTGCAATTCCAGTTCAACACGACCGTCACCCGTCTTTTGTCCGAGGGCACGGGTGCAAGTGCCAGGATCACAGGTGTAGAAATCATCGATGCAGCCGGGCGTCACAAGACTTTGCATGCCGATGCTTTTGTGGTTGCCATGGGCAGCCACTCACAAACCCTGTTAAAACCTTTGGGTATCTCTCTGATGATTTACCCAGGCAAAGGTTACTCGGCCACTTATCAAATTACCAATCCTGAGCAGGCTCCCGTTATTTCGTTGACAGATGACGGCTATAAGCTGGTGGTGTCTCGTCTCGGCAACCGCCTGCGTGTTGCAGGTACCTGCGAGATCAATGGCTATGGCAGGGAATTGAATACGGCCCGCTGCGAAGCTATTACCAGACGCACGCGGGAGCTGTTCCCGGACGCCTGCGATTACGACAATCCGGTTTACTGGACAGGTTTGCGGCCACTGACACCGTCCAATGTTCCTTACATAGGCAAATCCCGCATAGGCAATCTTTACCTTAATACTGGCCACGGTACGCTGGGCTGGACCATGGGAGCAGGTTCTGGCCGCGCCATTGCAGACATCGTTTCCGGTCTGCAGCCGGATGTGGATTTCGCCTTTACTGGCATGGATCGCAGGAGTAGCAACAACGTCTTGCTCCCGGCCTGATTCATCCACAGGTCAAACGTGTAACCTAGCTGGCGCAAGGCTGTCAGCAAACTGCAACACATTCATCAGAAATGCATGCAGATAAAAGTTTCCCCTCACGCAAGTTGCCAATCTTTTTATTGACGACTTGCGTTCTTTTTGTCATCCCGAATACTTCTTCCTGCGTTATTGGCTTAAGAGGCTAAATCATTTGCCTTTACCGCTGGTGCGGACAGTTAACTCTTCAGCTTTTTCGTCAAATGCAATCCGTGTCGTAAATTTGGCACGTTTCATGGGGAAACGGGAATGAAAATGCCGCACATTGCCAGAGCCGGAAATGGCGCGCCGCACAAATTGGTAATAAGCGTCCATGTCAATGATGTGAACCACCAGGAAATAGTCGTATTCCCCAGACACAAAATAGCATTGCATGACCTCGGCTTCCTTGTTCATGCGGGTCTCGAATTCACGCATGAATTCATCCGACTGATTGATCAGCGATACTTCCAGAAAAGCCAGCATGCCATAGCCAAGGGCGAAGCTATCGACCATCGCTACTTCGGCACTGATGACACCTGCTTCACGCAGTTCCCGTATGCGGCGCAAGCAGGTGGGTTGGGAGATATGCAGCTTGTCGGCCAGTACCCTGGTCGGGGTTTGGTTGTCTTTTTGCAGGAGGTTCAGGAGCTTGCGATCAAGCTTGTCAAGGGTGCGATATTGGGGCATATAAAAAACGTCAGTTTGGAGAAAAAACCACACAAAATAGCTTTGCGAAATATTTTTTCTGTTGTACCTTCTTGCTGTTCAGTTATCTGAATAAGTCAGAGATGCAGTACTGTTATCCTACTTTTTAATCCTTAGGAGTATGTTCATGTCGTTCAAAACTAAAATGATTCCACTGGCTGGCGCAATTGCTTTCGCTTTCGCTGGTGCTGCGGCAGCTCAAGATCTGGTTGTAAAAATTGGTCACGTTGGCCCTATCTCCGGCGCGATCGCCCACTTGGGTAAAGACAATGAAAACGGCGCCAAAATGGCGATCGAAGAACTGAACGCCAAAGGCGTGATGATCGGCGGCAAAAAAGCCAAATTCGAATTGCTGACTGAAGATGACGCTGGCGACCCAAAACAAGGCACAACCGTAGCACAAAAACTGGTTGACGCGAAAGTAAACGGCGTTATCGGTCACTTGAACTCCGGTACGACTATCCCTGCCTCCAAAATCTATAACGATGCTGGCATCGTTCAAATCTCCCCATCTGCAACTAACGTTGACTACACCAAACAGGGTTTCAAAGGTGCATTCCGCGTAGTAGCGAATGACGGCCAACTGGGCGGCACACTGGGCCGTTTTGCCGTGCAAATCAACAAAGCGAAAAAAGTCGCTGTGATTGATGATAAAACAGCATACGGCGAAGGCGTGGCAAAAGAATTTATCAAAGGCGCCAAAGGCAAAGGTGCTGACATTGTTGTGCAAGAGCATACAACTGATAAATCTACAGATTTCAGCGCCATCCTGACCACAATCAAAGCTAAAAACCCAGACGTCATCTTCTTCGGTGGTATGGATGCGGTTGCTGGTCCTATGCTGCGTCAGATGAAGGCACTGGGCATCACAGCTAAATTCATGGGCGGCGACGGTATCTGTACTGCTGACTTGGTTAAACTGGCTGACAACGGCATAGGCGAAGGCCAGGTAGTTTGCGCCGAAGCGGGCGGTGTTCTGGATGCACAGAAGAAAGTCAATGATGACTGGAAAGCTGCGTACAAGAAAAAATTTGGTATAGACGTCCAGATTTACGCACCGTATGTCTATGATTCCGTCATGGTCATGGTAGAAGCAATGAAAAAAGCTGGCTCTGCTGACCCAGCCAAATACCTGCCAGAGTTGAAGAAAATCAACTACAAAGGCGTAACAGGCGACATCGCATTTGATGACAAAGGCGATATCAAAGACGGCACTCTGACTTTGTACACATACAAAGGCGGCAAACGTGATCTGCTGCGCGTAGTCAAGTAAGTTAGCGGCTTATTTAGTGGCTTATTTAGCGGCTTAAATAATATCTGCACCAAACAAGAGCTTGCAGCGACAAACTGCAAGCTCTTGCGAAACTGAAAAAGTTCAACAAGCAGATATGATGAACAATAAAAAACCTGGCTTATGCCAGGTTTTTTATTGTTCATCAGTTTGATACAGATCAATTTATCCATATCAAACCAGAATTCATTTCAAACTCAACACCCATTTAACCAGGGTTTTTGCTTCTGCATCACTTACCTGGGCATTTGGTGGCATGGCAACCGGGCCCCATGTACCTGAGCCGCCCTTTAATACCTTTTGTATCAGTTTGGCTTCAGCAGTCTTGTCGCCGGCGTATTTCTTGGCCACATCCTTAAAAGCAGGACCCACAACCTTGTTATCGACTGCGTGACAGGCCATGCAGTTTTTTGCTTTTGCCAGATCAGCATTCGCCCAAGCCGAGCCAGAAACCATCATTGCCAACACCGAACCTACCAATAAGGAATATTTCATTGCTTTCTCCAGGTTAAAAACTCACTTATTCTACCGCCTTTTGATAATTTTAACGTTTATCCACATACCGGGGTTGACCTGCAGTAAAATTAAGGAAACTCTGTGATCTGTAACAAAGAGTTTGAAGGTTTTCCCCAGAAAAAGGATGTATCCCATGTTCATCATCATCGTTTTATTCATCATGCTCGTCTTGAAGCTGGCAGATGTATGGTTTTTTGCCACTATGTCGTGGTGGTGGATCATTGGTGGTGCTGGCGCAGCATTTGCCTGGTTTGAAGTTCTTGAGCGCATGCTGGGCCTGGACAAACGCAAAGATCACGCACATTTTGAAAAAATCCAGAAAGAACGCGTTAAACGCGCTTTTGACAAAAACACCCGCCGCTAATGACAGCACCTGGATATTTCCCGGACTATTTTTTGCGTATCTGCAGCATCCTGACACAACACAAAATACCGGCTGACTTGCCAGATGTCTTTACCCGAATTACGAAATCTTGAGCTGCGTCAGTTGCGTTACTTCCTTGCCGTTGCAGAAGAAATGCATTTTGGCCGGGCAGCAACGCGTCTGCATATGACTCAGCCACCTCTGTCGCAAGCCATACAGGCGCTGGAAGCCATTCTTGGGGCAGAGCTGTTTATCCGCAATACACGCAATATCTCGCTGTCATCGGCCGGGATGGCGCTACTGCCGGAAGTCAGGCGCTTGCTGGCACAGGCGCAATCCCTGCCTGAACTGGCACAGAGAGCCGCCAGCGGCACTTATGGTCACTTATCCCTGGCGTTTGTGTCTATTGCTGATTACAGCGTACTGCCGCCTGCTCTGCGGGAATTTCGCCGCCATCATGCCGATGTCCACATAGAATTGCGAGAAGCAACCACAGACGTACAATTGCAGGCGCTGGAAAATGGCGAAATTGACGCAGGTTTTTTGATACCGCCACTTCCAGACAAGTTGCAAAACCTGTTCAATTATCAAAAAGTGCTGTCTGAACCACTGATGCTGGCAGTACCAGAAAACCACGCAAAAGGACGCCAGCAACTGCGCCTTAGCGATTGCACTGACTTGCCATTGATACTCTTCCCTCGCAAAATCGCCCCAGCTTTGCATGATGCCATCCTCGGTTGCTTCCATGCTGCGGGCCTGACACCCGCGATCGGCCAGGAAGCAATACAGATGCAAACCATCGTCGGTTTGGTCTCGGCTGGCATGGGAATCGCACTTGTGCCACAATCCGTCTCAAATTTGCAGCGCCCTGGCGTCTTGTATTTCGATTTGCCAGAAGTCAGCGCCACGGTTGAAATTGGCCTGGCCTGGCGCAAGGACAATCATTCTGCTGTACTGGCCGCATTTGCGCACTTGTTTAACTTACCAAATCATCCATGCTGACTCATCCAAATCCTGATCCTGTCGCTTTCCATCTGGGCCCTGTTTCTGTGCACTGGTACGGCATCATGTACCTGATCGCCTTTGCCCAGTTCATTGCCCTGGGCCGCGTCCGGCTCAAACAACCGCATATCGCGGCACAAGGATGGACACGCGAGCATATAGACGACATGCTGTTTTTTGGTGTGCTAGGGGTGATACTCGGTGGCCGCCTCGGTGAAGTGTTTTTCTATGGTTTTTCTTACTACATGGAACACCCGCTGGAAATATTTGCCGTCTGGAAAGGAGGCATGTCTTTCCATGGTGGCTTCATCGGCGTATTGATTGCCATGTCGCTGTGGGCACGCAAAGCTAAGTTTCATCTTGCAGACGTGTATGACTTCATCGCACCGCTGGTGCCGCTGGGTTATGCTGCTGGTCGCCTGGGTAATTTCATCAATCATGAATTGCCAGGCCGCATCGCATCGGCAGACCTGCCCTGGGCGATGATCTGGCCGGGTATCGACCACCCGGTTCACCCTTCACCGATTTACCAGGCATTGGTAGATGGTCTGCTGGCATTCGTCATCTTGTGGATATATGCGTCCAAAGCCAGGCCGCGGCTGGCCGTGGGTGCTTTATACGTCACCCTGTATGGCTGCGCCCGTTTCTTCACAGAATATTTCCGCACACCGGATTATGAAGTCAATATTCTCGGTGCGACAATTTCGGCTGGGCAGATGCTGTCATTCCCCATGATTATCGGCGGGCTGTTACTACTGGGCTTCGCCTACAGGAACAATAAAAAATCAGTTCCCTGAAAAGTTGATTTTTGCATAGTTCATCGTGTGCATGATTGGGGTTTGATCGCAGTGATCAAATTCCAATCAACCAAAGTCCCCAAACGCAAACAAAAATATTGCTTGACGTGTACCGGCAAAATCTTTTACAGTAATTGCATGAACTCTTTTTTGACATCGACATTTGCAAGAAAAACTGCTGCCAGCGCCAAGCTGCAAGCAGCGCTGTCGTCTGTGTCTGCCTCTCTAGTTCTACTACCATCTCTAGCAAGCTCGCTACTATAAGTAAGCAGCTTGTCCAGTTTTAATTGGCATACCTGCCAGATTAAAACACCAGTATCAAAAATTACCTTTATACCCCAGTAGTACCCAGCACAGGCTTCCTGACATCAGGAAAAACAGCATGACACCATCAGGCACATCAGCAAAGAATTCAGCAGGCGTAATCAGCGTCATGTCTGGCTTTGCCCGTCCAGAGTCTGCGCTGCAACGTCGTTACGGACTGCTAGCGCTACGACTACTGATCGGTTAACCGGCCTCGCGTATCTCTGTGGCAGCCAGTTAGCTTAGCACCGCCACATTACTATCCATTCAACAAATTGAAAATATCAGCGCCTTGCTGAGGCACTGTGCCAGCCCAAGGAAAGAACATCATGATGAGTAATCCAGCTAAAAAATATCAAGCCTTCCCGACTATCGCTTTACATGACAGGCAATGGCCCAGCCGTAGCATCACGAAAGCACCGATATGGATGAGTACGGATTTGCGTGATGGTAACCAGGCGCTGATAGAACCCATGGATGCCAAGAAAAAACTCAGGTTCTTTGAAATGCTGGTGAAGATAGGTTTGAAAGAAATTGAAGTAGCCTTCCCTTCTGCATCAGAAACTGATTTTGCCTTTGTCCGCAAACTCATCGAAGAACAACGTATACCAGATGACGTAACGATAGAAGTATTGACGCAATCCCGTGAAGACCTGATACGCCGCACCATCGATTCCGTACGTGGCGCAAAACGGGCGATCGTGCATTTGTATAACCCGATAGCACCGGCTTTCCGCCGTATCGTATTTGGTAAATCGCGTGAAGAAGTCAAACAGATCGCCACTGATGGTACCCGCCTCATTAAGCAACTTACCGATGCGATGCCTGAGACTGAATGGGTATTTGAATATTCACCAGAGACCTTCAGCATGGCAGAACTGGATTTTTCCAAAGAGGTGTGTGATGCCGTTGCCGCAATCTGGCAGCCCACCGTTGAACGCAAGATGATCATCAACTTGCCAACCACCGTCGAATGCGCGACACCGAATGTGTATGCCGACCAGATCGAATGGATGGACAGGAATCTGGTGCAACGCGACGCCATCATCCTCAGCGTGCATCCGCACAATGACAGGGGCACGGCAGTCGCCGCAGCCGAGCTTGCTGTCATGGCCGGTGCAGACAGGGTTGAAGGCTGCCTGTTTGGAAATGGCGAACGTACTGGCAATGTCGATCTCGTCACACTGGCCTTGAATTTGTATACCCAGGGCGTTGACCCTGGCCTGGATTTTTCTGATATCGATAGCGTCAGGCAATGTGTGGAAGAATGCAATCAATTGCCTGTACATCCACGTCACCCTTATGTCGGCGATCTCGTCTTCACCGCATTTTCTGGCTCACACCAGGATGCGATCAAAAAAGGCTTTGCCCAGCAACAAAAAGACGCGATATGGGAAGTGCCTTACTTGCCGATAGACCCGGCTGACCTTGGCCGCAATTATGACGCCGTGATACGCGTCAACAGCCAGTCTGGCAAAGGCGGCATGGCATTTTTGCTGGAACAGGAATATGGCATCAGCATGCCAAGGCGCATGCAAATTGAATTCAGTCGTGTCGTGCAAGCGGTGGCCGACGACAGCGGCAAGGAAATGACAGCACAACAGATACACCAGATTTTCAGCGACAGCTATCTGGCACCAGCAACACCCATCAGTTATCAAGCTCATCATGCAAACCCCGTCCTGCATCACAGGACATCACCATCCGATCCGGCACAAGTATCCTTGCATGTCGATCTGCTGCACCATGGACAGCCACAAGCTATCCAGGGTACAGGTCATGGTATTGTTGAAGCACAGCTCAATGCCTGCCAGGCCCTTGGATATCAAGTCAGAATCATCGACAAACAAGAACAGCAGGTGACGCAGCATGGTCGCTCGCAGTACATCAGTATCATCGAAGCACGCGTCAATGATGGTGGCAGTCAGCATGGTGCGGGCATTGCAGATGATGCTGCAACGGCCAGCATGCGCGCCATCATCAGCGTGATTAACCGCCATGCAAACGCAGATACGGTAATGCAGATGATCGCCGCCTGATCGCTGCCGGATCGCTAATGAGCGGCTTTGAAGAGCGTAGCCAGTTTGCTGACGCTGCGCTCTATCTCTGCACAATCCAGTGAAGCAAAACCCAATAACAGGCCGCCAGGACTTTCTGCCGGTCTGTCCAATTTTCCGGGCACATCAGCATAATGCCCCAGCCCACGCAATTCCAGCCCTATTTTTTGTCCTGCTTCTATGATCTGCTCTTCATCGTCAACCTGCTTGAAATACACAGCCAGATCAAGCCCTCCGTCTTGCGCTCCACAGATCAATTCATCTCCCAATTCCTTTTCCAGGCAATCGATCAGGCAAGCCTGGCGGTCGGCATAGACTTTTCTGGTGCGTTTGATGTGCCTGCCGAAATGGCCTTCCGCAATAAAGTCGGCCAGTGTCATTTGCGGCATGATACTGGTATGTTTATCAATGACTGCCTTGGCTTGTATCATGGGTTCGAGTAATTTTTCTGGTAGTACCAGGTAACCGAGCCTCAAGCCAGGGAAAAGAACCTTGGACAAAGTGCCTACATAAATGACACTCTGATGTGTATCCAGGCTTTGCAAGGATGCCAGTGGTGAACTGCCAAAACGGTATTCACTGTCATAGTCATCTTCGACTATCCATACTGCATTTGCCTGCGCCCACTCAAGCAAGGCCATGCGTCTTTGCAGGCTCATGGTCATACCCAAGGGCATCTGGTGGGAAGGTGTGACGAAGGCGATCTTGGCATCTGGATAATGCATCGCTGCGTATTCGACATCCATGCCTTCGTCATCAACAGGTACAGCACAGATATCCGCTTGCGATGCATGCAGGGCGGCTGTCGTGCCGCGGTAGCAAGGATATTCCACAACAGCCTTCTCACCCGGGTCCAGCAACATGGTACTCAGTAAATACAAGGCCTGCTGGGAGCCGGATGTGATCAGGATTTGTTCTGGCGCGCAGTTCACCCCACGCGCTGCCTTCAGATACACCGCCAGCAATTCACGCAAAGCCAGATGACCGGCAGGATCGCCATAACCCAGTTGTCCTTTGGGATGGCGGCAATGACGCGCTTCCAGCCGCGCCCATATATCAAATGGGAATAAATCCAGGTCAGGCATGCTGACCCTGAATGCTCTTACACTGCCTTGATGAAAGCGTGTGCTGCCGCGTGGGTCTATATGCTGTCGTCCACGTCTTGAAATCCTGTCCAGTAATTGTGCCGCTGGTATATCGCTGATCGTCGCTTTGCCACGTTCTGCAATCGCAGGTAAATCTTCATTCACAAAAGTCCCTTGCCCAACTGAGCCACGCAAATACCCTTCTGCCAGCAATTGATCGTAAGCATTCAAAACCGTTTGCCGGGAAATATTCAACACCTGGCAAAACGCGCGGCTGGGTGGCAATTGCATACCAGGCAGCATCTGGCCAGCCAATATACTTTTTCGTATTTCAGCGTACAACTGTCTGTACAAGGGCTGGCTGCCTTGCCTGTCCAGGGCAATCCCGGCAATCATTTGAGAAATATGCACGCTCATCAAAATTGGCATTCTTATTTTTTATAAAATTGGTACTTTTCAATAGCCAATACCAGGCATAAGATTAACGCAAATTCATGGCAGAGGAGTATCAAATGCATCAATATCAGGCAAAAATCTTATGGGACCGTGGTGAACAGGCGTTTAGCGACAATCGTTACAGTCGTGCACATGCATGGGAATTTGATGGCGGTCTGGTGGTGCCGGCATCTTCATCCCCTTTATCCGTCCCGGTACCGATGTCGGAAGAAAAAAATGTCGATCCGGAAGAGGCCCTCGTCGCGGCACTAGCATCTTGCCACATGCTGTTTTATTTATTCTTCGTTGGTCAACGCGGCTATGTGGTGGATCAATACCGCGACCTGGCGATAGGCATCATGGATAAAAATGCCAAGGGCAAGCAAGCCATTACCCGTATCCACCTGCGCCCCCAGGAAAGCTATAGTGGTGACAAGCACCCCAATTTGCAGGAACGTGAAGAACTGCATCATATGGCGCATGAACACTGCTATATCGCCAACTCCATCCATGCTGAAGTCATCATAGAAATCGAATAAGACATGTATATGCCCGGTCATTTTTCTGAAGAACGTATTGAAGTCTTGCACGCCCTGATACAGGCTCACCCACTGGCTGCGCTGGTCAGCTTGCAGGATGGTGAACTGGAGGCGAATCATATTCCCTTCATTATCTCGCCACCAGCGGCAGATGCACCATATGGTGTCTTGCGCGGTCATGTAGCACGCAATAATCCGGTGTGGAGAAATGCCGGTTCAGGTCAGGATGCGCTATTGATTTTCCAGGGCGCGCAAGCCTATATCAGCCCGCGCTGGTATGAAGAAAAGCAGCGCAGCGGTGCCGTCGTACCCACCTATAACTATGCGGTTGTGCATGCCCATGGACCCATGCGCCTCGTCGAAGACAGGCAGGAATTTTTAAGTCTGCTTAACGACCTTAGCGATAACTTTGAGTACAAGTTCGACCAGCCATGGAGAGTCAGCGATGCTCCTGCAGAATATGTAGACCGCATGATGGACATGATAGTCGGCATAGAAATCCCGGTGCGTCGCATCAGTGGCAAATGGAAAGCCAGCCAGAACAAAAGCACGCAGGACAGGGTGAGTATGGTGGATGGATTGCGCGGACAACATGACCCAGCCTCGCACGCATTGGCAAATGTCATGGAGCAGCAATTGTTTGAAACCGAATAAAACAAAATGATAAGGAAAAGAAATGAGTAAAGTCGTAGTCCGTGCCATCACCGAAGAAGATTTCGCCAACTGGTCTGTGCTATGGGAGGGCTATAACCAGTTCTATGAACGCACCGGCCCAAATGCCTTGCCAGAAGCAGTGACGCTCAGAACCTGGGACAGGTTTTTTGACGTCTATGAACCGGTACACGCTCTAGTGGCTGAGCAGGATGGGCAACTGGTAGGACTGGCACATTACCTGTACCACAGGACCACCAGCCGTATCGAAGCCAGTTGCTATCTGAATGACCTGTTCACCAGCACTGATAAGCGTGGCCAGGGTGTGGGGCGGGCATTGATAGAGGCCGTGTATGAACAGGCAAAGCTGGCTGGTTCTACAGTTGTCTACTGGGGAACCCATGAAACCAATGAAACGGCCCAAAAGCTATATCGTCAGGTGGCAGACCGGTCGGGATTTATACTCTATAAAAAAATCCTGGCAGCATAAATAAATATGCAAATAAGTAAGTAAATGAAGCAATTCATTCATTTACAAGACCAGCGCGGGTAGGCAATATATCTCTTCCCATTAAACATCTCTATTCGCGCTGCTCTTTTTATGAAACTGATTTTCCTGCTCGTATGTGTACTTGGCATGGCCTACGGGTCGAGATTATTACAAATCGCCCTTTGGCCCAAAGTACAGGTGCGGGTACTCAGCAGCAGAGAGGAAATCACTGGCAAGGATGAGGGCTTTACCACTGGCTGGCTGCATGCCGAGCTGGAATACTGGTATCAATCACAACAATATCTGGTGCAATGGCGGGGCGACCTGATGCGTTATCGCCCCTTGCCGGATAGCTTATGGATGGTCGTGCCACCTGCCAGACCTGGACATCCCCGCTTTCCTATTCCGGCAATCAAGCCAATAATAGTGCTGGCCATCAGCATGGTTGGTTTGGCGAGTCAGTTGCCTGGCATCTTTTAATCATAAAATTTGCCGTTCTGCGGTATAAGTTTCTCTAAACCCTCTGAACTTCAGGAAAATGGGAGCATCTGCCTGACCAAACTGGTCAAATTCAATTTCTGTAAAGGAGCATCACAATCTGGTAATTAATATTCAGACAAAGGTGAGCAGAAATGCCCCCTTCTTTATGAAAATAGCCATAAAATAAGACGGACATTTTCCCGAAGGCAATTGTCGGTACAGGCTTTTACAAAAAACTCGCTGAAGCTTATCAGTGTCGCAATGACGATATAGCCCGGCTGTGGCAAAATAGTCGGGATTGAATTCCCATCGATGAAAGCAAATTTATGAGTTTTGTACGCCGTGTCCAGCAAGATAAGTATGATGTCTATGATAAAGAGGACGTACATGCCCGCTTACATTTCTTCAAGAATTTGCAAAACATTACGAATGCCATCCATTCGACCAGTAATATCGAGCAAATCATGCTTGATCTGTCCCAGGAAATCTGCAATCTGTTTGATTGTGAACGCCTGACGCTGTATTCGGTCAATTATAAAAAAAATGCCATCGAATCCAAGGTCAAGACTGGCTTGACCTCATTCAAGGATTTTGCGCTGCCTATCTCTGAAAAAAGCGTGGCTGGCTTTGTCGCCATGAGCAAGCAGACTGTCAATATTCTGAATGTGTATGACGAGACTGAACTCAGAAAGCACTCACCCAAGCTGGAATTTTTGCGCCGTGTTGATCAACGCACTGGCTTTCGCACCAAGCACATGCTGGTCGGCCCGCTGATCCATGAGCAAAGCAATGAATTGCTGGGCGTACTGCAACTGATCAATAACCGCAATGATTGCCAGTTCCCGCCCTTGCTGGAAGAAGGTTTCAAATACCTGCGAAATACCCTGGCTGTGGCTTTCGCCCAGCGTCTGATGTCGCCACAAGTTATTCATACCAAGTTTGATTCACTGATCAAATCATCAATACTGTCGATACCTGAACTGGGCCTTGCTGCGCGTGCGGCACGCCGCAAAGGTGTGGATGTGGAAGAAATCCTCATTGACGAATTTGAAGTCAACCTGACAGATATAGGCAATTCACTGGCGACATTCTTTGAATGTGAATACCAGCCTTACAAAGCTGACCGTGCCCGCCCGGATGCCCTCAAAAACTTCAAGCGCGCTTATGTAGAAGATCATCACTGGGTCATACTCGAAGAAAATGCAGACAGCCTGACCGTCATGACGACTGACCCTGAACGTGTCATGGCGTCGCGCATTGTGCATAGCCTGTTCCCTATCGCTAAAATACAGTATGTTGTAACAACTCAAAGAGAATTCAGGCAAACGGTAGATCAGTTCTTCGGTGATAATGAAACTGCTGTCGCCGCTGCCGAACAAACGGCGCAGGATGCAATTGATACTGTCTCTGCCTCAGAAAAAGCCTTGATCGCACAAGTCAGGGAAACCATACAGGATGCCTTTGCCAAGAGTCATCCTGAATTCCAGATTGATGTACGCTCGCGCGAAGACAAAACAGTAAGTCGCATGCACAAGGATGGCTCTGTCCAGCGTATCGCAGGTCAGGTGATTGTTGATTTCCATGTCGATTTTCTTGATACCGGCATGAATACGGCCGCATAAAATGCATCGCTTAGGTAAAACGCCACGCTCTTTGAGGAGCGTGGCGTTTTTTCTTAGAGTTCATTTTATAAATAGCGAATCTAAGGTGCAGCTTCGGACAGTTTTTGCAAGTCTGGCCGCTGCCTGGCGATCTGTTGCCAGGCTTGCCTGGCTTCGCCAAAAGCACGTTTGCTTTGCAGCATGGCTGCATACATCACCCAGTCTTCAATGCCTGCATTGTCTTCCGGCTTCAATTCATTCAGGCTAGTGAATTCCGCTTTGCTGGCCATTTTGAATTCAGCTCTGGCAGTATATGTCTTGCCATCTTTAGTTGAAATATAAGTGACTTGCCAGCGGTAAATTGCGCCTTCTTCCAGCTTTATTTTCTCCGGCAACTGCCAGTTATTTTCTTTGGTCTTTTCGCTGACGATGAGTTTCTCATCCATGTCAGCAATACTGATGTCAAATTCTGCCGCTTCAGCAGAAATCCAGTTAAATGCAGGACGCTGGCCCAGTAGTAAAGAATTGTTTTCGGGCGTGACGGTAACGATGCGCGGTGGCACCTGACGCATGCGCACGGCACCAGCAATCACATTACTGGTTTCCGCCGCTCGCACCAGTTTTTCTGCCATGGGCCGGACGACTGCTTTTTGCCCTTGAAGGCTGGTGACCCCGTCTTTTTCTATCGTCACCGTCGCAGGGCCAGCCAGTTGGTACACTGAGCGTGTCGCATATAAGGACAACGAAGCCTTGGCACCGGCCTCCAGTGTAATTTGCATTTTCGGTTGCAGGTAAGCCAGCAATTGCAGTTTGGATGTCGTGCCATTGACTTCCATCTTGCCATTGCCCTGCACATCCAGCACCATGCCAAGGGCAGCTTCAGCACGCACCAGGCTGCAAGTCATCACTGCGACGAGACTGACTATGATGGCCAGATACGTTCTCAATCCACTCATACTTTTTTTCATCATCACATCCATCAATTAAATTGCGGCATTTAAATTTCAGTAACCGCAGATACCGGCTGCCAGCCCCATACGGCAATGGCAGAACGTCCCTTGAGGTTTTTATCGCCAAGCGCAGTCAGCGTGTCAGCTTCTGCCACGCTGGCAAGCACGGCCTCCGAACAGACGACAGGATAACCCACGTCCTTGCACAAGCCCTCTATCCTTGCTGCGGTGTTGACGGTATCACCTATGGCCGTATATTCGTGCCGCTCTGCTGAACCGACCTGGCCAATGACTGCATCGCCCGCATGCAGGCCTATCCCTATCTGCAATGCAGGCTTGCCTTCTGCCGCGAATTCCAGGTTCAATGTATCCAATGCAGCCAACATCGCCTGCGCGGCATTGAAGGCATTTTGTGCTGGATTGTCGAGTCGCTTGGGTGCGCCAAAAAATGCCATCATGCCGTCACCAATAAACTTGTCTATGGTACCGCCATGTTCATGCACGATCTTGCTCATGACGGCAAAATAGCGATTCAAGAGACTGACCACATCCTCTGCCTGTGCATGTTCACACAAAGTGGTGAAACTACGGATATCTGAAAACAGAACACAAACATGTAAACGCCTGCTTTGTGAAGTCTGGTCTATACGCCCCTCAACAATTTCCTGCATGACCGCCGGGCTGACACGGCCAGAAAAAGCCTTGCTCAGCCTTTGCTTGTCGATGTAATGCTGCCAGGCTTGCCATATACTACTACTGCCCAGGGCCAGCAAGCCGGTCAGAAAAACTGCCGTTGGCGGCAACCACACATCATATTGCATAGCGATGCCGCTGGCTGCGAACAGGCCCACAGTCGCCACTGCAAACACCAGCACTTTAAGTCGTATGCTGCGACCCAGCCAGAACAGGGCAAACAAGGTACACAAAGCAAACAGACTGAGCGTGCCAGCCTGCTGCAATAAACGCTGATTCAGTATGCTGCGCAATAACTGTGCATGAGCCAGCACACCAGGATTAGGATCATTCGCTGGCAACCAGGCTGCCAGCGACACTGGCAAATCCACCAGATCAGTCGCATCCATGGTTGCACCGAGCAAGACGACTTTGCCTGCAAAGCGTTTTTTCAATTCTTCTTTTTTACCCTCCCCGGCAAGCTTCAAGACTTCTTGTAGCGGGACATATCTGAAGCGCTCACCGAGACGGTAATTGATCAGACCATTCCAGTCCTTTCGTACGCCTGCTGCGGCCGCTATTTCAGTCGCCAGGCCACGCTCACTGCGGTCAGGCTGGCAGTCCCGTCCCGGAAAACGGCGTATGCGCTGGTCACTATCGCGGCAAAATTCAGCCGAGGCAACAGCCTGGAACTGTTCGCCCTGCATGCCCAGTACCGCGGCGTAATCCACCTGCATATCGCGATAATGCACATGCTTCAAATCCCAGATTTTGGCCGTAACCAGCGGTGTGCTTTGTATGCTGTCGAGCAGGCCACTCAGCAATATCTTGTGAAAATCAACTGCGTCCTTGCGGGTAGAAATGAGACTGTCAAAGCGTTTTTCAGGCAAACTCAAATCCATGCCTACTGCCTTGGCCCCTGCCTGGTTCATGGCTTTCAGAAAATTGGCCAGATGCGCATGATTCAGGCTCAGTGGCTCATCGACTTCATCAAGAAAGGCCTCGTCTATCCCTACCACGACAGGGTCTATGGCTATTTTTTGAGGAGAGTATTCACGCGACAATTTGAATTGCAGGTCGAGAATTTTATTGTCTATCGCAATGACCGCTGGCAAACGCAGCAAGATTGCGGTCGCAACAAGCAACACCAGCAAACCCAGCACTTGCAGCAAGCGCGGGGTGAAGAAATCCTGCAGGCGTCTGGACTTGGTCATGGCACCTTAATATCTCAATAAACCAGTGGCAGTCGGTAATAAGCCACCTCTTCCAACCAGACTCAGGGAACTACCACTACCCAACCGGCACAAGTCTGCCGCCAGGTCAGAAAAATCATAAGTCTGCACATTCAAATTCACCAGGCTGGCAGAGAAATCAACTTGTGGACTACTCAATCTGACAGCCCCGTTTACGCCATCAGGTGCAGCCGCCTGTATCAAATTCTTGCCACTACCATCAAATTTTAATGGAGCACCGCCAAGCAACAATTGATTGCCACTGACGATGGTGGCGTTGACTTGTATATTTACATTACCACCACTGGCAGCCTTGGCCGCGGTATTTGCCTGGACGAAGCCACTACGCAGTATCAAAGCTGGTGCATTGATGCTGATGTCACCACCGTTACCAGTCTGCAAACCTGTGACGGAGGTAGTAATTTGTGAGCGCTCAAGTATCAAAGCGCCGTTACCCTGCACAGTAATGGCACCGCCATTGCCTTCAAAAGCACTGGTGTTGATATGACTGTTTTTTGCAAGCAGGCGCTGAGCGTAGTTGAGGCGGATATCACTGGCCGCCACATTGCCACTGGCAGAAGCAGTGATCTGCGCTCGCTGCAATGTGATATCCGAAGCAACAATTGCCAGCAAGGTTTTGGCTGGCAATTTGTCGGCGCTGACCTGCGCAGCATTGCTAATTGAAATTATGCCCTGATCCAGATTCAGGCTATCTGTCGCTTTGATATTGACATTGCCTGTATAACCGCTGGATGCAGCGCCAGCTTCAGAACTGATAATGGCATTGCTCTCCACACGGATTTTACCGGCATTGACATTGACTTCACCCGCCTTGCCCCTGGCATAAGCACTCGATGAAATTAATGCTGCATTGCTCATCTGCAGTTGGCCCGCAGTGACATTCACGGTACCAGCATTGCCGACAGACCTGCTGGTAGATTCATCACCGGCATTGGCGCTGCTGAAGATACCGGTACTCAAGACCTTGGGATTCCCCTCATCGTCCTTGATGGGATTGCTGAGCTTGCCATCCAGATTGATGTTGGCAGCATTGACTTTCACGGTACCAGCCGAACCAGTGGTATAACTGGTCGTCGCGGACGATATCTGACCACCATCCTTCAATGACAGATTACCTGCCACATTGACAGCTACATTCCCGGCATTGCCTTGAGCCTGTGTGCCTGCATCACTGTAGATGCCGGTCGCCAGGCTCTTGCCATCAATATCAAGACTGGCAGCATCAATACTGATACTGCCGCCATTGCCAACAAAGTGAGTGGCAGAAGAAATTCTGGCGCCGTTTTGTATTTGCAGAGCCTGGCTGGTTTTGACGGTGATATTGCCCGCATTACCCATGCCTATGGTTTCTGCCAGAATGCCGCTGCCGTCACCATCAAGAGCCACAGAGTTGGCAGCCACATTGATAGAACCGCTATTGCCGAGTGTGTAAGTTGTGGTGGATATACGCCCACCACCAGTCAGTGATAATTTACCTGTCAGACTCACATCAATATCACCGCCATTACCACCACGAAAGCTGGCTGCGGTGCGGAAATCACCTGCGTCACTATAGATACCCGCTTCCAGTCCCTGGCCATCAATGCTCAGGCTATTACCAGCAAACCTGATCTTGCCAGCCTGCCCTGTATCAAATGCAGATGTTGAAATACCCCCCTCAGAAAATATCGTGGTGGTCCCGCTAACATTGACACTGACATTACCGGCGTTGCCAGCAGCACCAGAAATACTGTTGATGCCGGTGGAGACGCCATTGCCATTGATCAGCAATTCTGCCGCAGTGGCTTTGACATCAGCACCCTGCCCCGCAGAATAAGTAGCAGAAGAGATTTGTGCGCTATTCAATATACTGAGCTTGCCTGTGGCGGTGGCCTCGACATTGCCAGCATTGCCTGAGCCTTTATTGGTGGTACTGAGCAAACCTGTATAAGGGCCATTGGCCTCTGCGCCATCCAGCATGATGTCGCTGGCATTCACACGCACATTGCCAGCATTGCCTGAGGTATAGGTCGATGACGAAATGACGGCACCGTTCAGGATATTGAGTTTGCCAGCCACATTGATGTCAAGATTGCCTGCATTGCCATAAGCCTCATTAGCCTGGCTGAAAATACCTGTTACCTGGCCCTTACCATCCATGCTGACGCTACCTGCATCAAGTCGGATGGAACCAGCATTACCAGCACTGAAACTGGAAGTGGAAATGCGGCCAGCATTGGCTATGATGAGTTGCTTGCTAGCGGCAATAAGTATATCGCCCGACCTGGCACCGCCATCATTGGCATTGCTAAAAATGCCAGTAGGCTTGCGTGCATCTTGTCCATCGATAAGGATATCCCCTGCCTGTACCCGCACCTGAGCACCATCGACATTGCCACTCACCGATGTATTGATAGTGCCACCGTTGATGACACTCAACTTACCGCTCGCTACCGGAAAATCACCAGCAAAACCGACTTCCAGCTTGCTCTTGCCGATTGCAGCCACGCGTACTGCCGCGCCGGGGGCGAGCAAGCTTGCGTCATTGATCGTTATATCGCCAGCGGCCAAGGTCAGCGCCTGTTGCGGGCGGACATTGACTGTCGCGCCATTCTTGAATTCGAGAGTGGCAGAATTATTACCCAAAAAACCAAAAGCTTCAGGTGCAGCCGCAGACAAGGTACTGGCTTTGGTGGTATCGACATAGAAATTACCATCTATAAATTTCACATAGTCTGCTGTGCTGATATGCAAACCTGAGGGTACATCGATGGCAGCCCCTGCACCAACAATCACGCCAGCAGGATTGATGAAATAAAAATGCGGCTGGTTGCCTGCAGATGCACTGAGTTTTAACAAGCCGTTGATGTTCGAAGCCGCACCGCCAGTGACACGGGCTATGACATTTTGCAAAGCCGTCGTGGTAGTGAAGGTAGCAGATTCGCCATTTTCTATACTGAAGTTTTTAAAACTATGAAATAAGTTGCCGCCTCTTGTCGACCCCAGACTTTGCGGCACGACAAAATTGCCACTGAGGTTTTGTACGGCACCCACCGTGCCATCAGTGGTGGCACCGGCGTAAGCAAATGCAGGGATACTTCCAAAAGCCATCAACAGGCTCAACCTGAGCATGCCCAATCTATGTAATCGCTTAGTCTTCATAACCAGCTCCCTACCATGATGAATGGTGCCCAATAAAATGGATGACTGAACTGATTATTCTTCATCAATTCCAATTGTGCCTTTTGCAAAGCTTGCGCCTTGCTCGTGGCAGGTTCTGCCAGATGGCGATAAAACTGGCCCATCAGCAAAGTCGCCGCATCATCGGATACTGGCCACAATGAACCCAGTGCGCTCCTGGCCCTGGCTTTTAGAGCTGCGCCGCTCAAGCCCAGTGGTGCCCTGTCATCACCCTCAGCGGTTTCACAGGCCGACAAAGTCAATAATTCCAGCTCCTGGTTTTTCATGCTGCCTGCCCGTAAAAAACCTTGCAGATTATCCATGGTGATCAAGTCATCATGCGCCATGACAAAGGTACTGTCGGCAGTGCCGCCAAACACACCGTGTGAAGCAATATGCACGATCTGGTAATCACCTGTTTTGACTTTTTGACTGAATGCTGCAGCGGTAAATTTCGCATTCAACAAAGTCTGGCTGCTGGTCAGTTTTTCCAGTGTGCGGATTTCTTCATCAACGCCTGCGAGAGCCAGCATTTGTTGCAATTGCTGATGCTGTTCTGGTTTGTTCAAAATAGTGGCTTCGCTTGCCTTGGGGAAGTTACGCAGGCTGCGCGTCAGCACAGCTCTGGCAACTTGTCTGCCATTTGCAGCCGTTTGTGGATTAGCTGCCAGCAACTGCTCGACCATGGCACCAGGCAGTTTATCAACCACGGCACCCGGTTCACTCATGCCTGCCAGTAGCGTTTTGTATGCTGCCCCATCGCGACTGCGCACACTGGTGTTGGTCAGGCTCAGAGCTGGCACCACGGAGATCGCATATTTTTCTATGGCAAATTGTTGGCCATCATGCAGGGCTGCAAAAGGTAAAAGGCGCAATACGCCATCTGGGACGATAACCAATGTGCGTATACCTTGCTGCATCAATTCGGTATCAACTGGTGCCAGCAAGGCTTGGTAAAGACGTTTTGCCTGCGGTTTGAATGAGAGATTATCTTTCAGGATATTGCCGAAATCCAGCACGTCAGCGCGCATCTTTGTGGCTGACACAGCTATGCTTTGGCTGTACATGCCCTTGTTTGTTTCCAGCAAAAGCTCCAGCCGGTCGGGCAGGATGATGGGATAGAGTATCGCGGTATCATCAGCAATCACATCATTCTTGCTATTCTTGCGATTGGCCCTGGCAGTATCAATAGCGCAGCGGTCGCCCAGATAGTCTTGCAATTCGGTTTGCTTGAGCAATTCCAGCACATCGCGGGCGCGACGCAATTGTGTATTTTTTTGCACACCATCCAATTGCGCGGATGTCTGCAGTAGCAAATCTGCCAGCCCAAGATACACAGGCTCCAGCGTTTCCCGGAACGAAGAACGGCCATCCTGATATTCTACCGGTATGTCGGTGCGTATCGCCTCTATATGCTCAAGCGCTCTTTGATAGGCGGCGATTGCCTCTGTACTTTTTGCTTGCACCCGCAAGATACGGCCATGACGCCATTCGATATTGATGAGCAGATCATGCGCTTCCAAACCCTGTGAAGCCAGCAATGCCTTGTCTGTCAAGGCCAGGGCGTCATCGTAGCGATGTGCGTCTTCATAAAGCTGTCCAAGCTGGTCCAGCGCTTCAAGTTGCAATCTTGCCTGGCCCAGTTTTGCCGCGAGTTCGCGCGCATGATCAAATGCCTGAAAAGCCATGCTTTGCCCTTCTTCGCCCAAAGCCTTGGCTTGCACACCAAGATTCAGGCTATAGCGGGCAGCTTGTGGCTGTTCTCCTGCTTGTATCAGTCGTTGCCATAATGCCTGCAGGTTTTCCAGCCTGGCTGTCGGGGTCAGATTTTTTACTTCCAGCTTTTGCCGGTTCAGTCCGACACTGATCGCAATTACGGTATCCGATGGCGCCAATTGCAGTGCCGTATCGTAGTAGTAACGCGCCTGCTCCGCATGCCCCTGTTGCTGCTGCCAGTTGGCAACATCAATCGCATAACCTGCCCTGTCCAGTTTACTGCTGGCATGATCGAAGGCATATACCAGATAAGGCTCTGCCTTGGCGGCCTGGTGCGTCTGTATATAAGTCTGCGCCAGTGCAGATGCTACCTTGACTTTATCTGCAGTCTGATCAGCCCTGGCATAAGCAGCTTGCAAGACAGACAATGCCTGCGTATAACTACCGCTGGCACACTCACGCACGCCCTGATCCAGCGCGGTATCGTTTGCAGATGCGAACAAGTGAACAGACATTGCCAGTACATTGGCAATCAGGATACATTTGGCTGGTGAGGCAAACATGTTACGCATATGCCGCCGCCTCAAAATAAATGGTACGTCAATTGGGCATGCAGGCCATGGTCTTGCAAGTTGCCGCTGTTCTGTCCCGGGAGAGCAATGAGTTTCCTGGCCAGGAACAAGTCGGCAGCCCAGTTTTGCCATTGCCAGTTCATGCCCACACCTATCGAGGCCAGTCTTTGTGCGGCCTCGCCCTGGTTGCTGGCTGTCGCCAGATCAGTAAAGGCAATGAGCTTGAATTTGTGCGTCGCTTCCAGCCACACAGGCAAGGGGTAATGGTATTCCGCATTCAACAACCAGGCGCGGTCGCGTACGACAGCATTTTCTCTATAACCACGCACAGTAGCAACGCCACCCATTGAAAATCTTTCCATGGGCAATAAACGGTCTGGTGTTTGCTGCGCAGAAACGCGCAAGATCATTTGATCACCGGCTTTGCCGAGGTTTTTGACATAGTGCAGTTGCCCTGTCCAGATGCGGTAATGCTGATCAGGTACCTGTAAGCTGGTATCACTGTTATCTATATTATTGCGGCCAAAAGCAAACACACTGCGCAAGGCCAGCGCCTGGGTTTCCCAGCGTTCTGTCCATTCCTGGGAAAAGCGTACTACTTTGGTTTTTGAATAACCATCGGGCTCACCAGGGGTGAAGGAAAACACCTCGCCCAATAAACTGGTCTGGCTATCGCGCTGGCTATAGCTGAGGCCGAGTTCGATTTTTCTTTGCAGGCTGTTCAACAAAGTCTGGCTCATGCCAATTTCATAACCCGAACTACGGCTCTTGATATCGATCGCCGCCATCGATTCACCAACAACAGAAGAGCTGCCTTTATCAAGACCAAGCTTCAATGCAGTGCCACGGCTATTCACAGGCATGGTCCAGCCCAGATGTACAGGATCAGCACCTTCGCTATGGGCGACACTGGCTTCCAGATAGTCGCCATAGCCACTCAGATTGCGTACCCATCCTGATATACCCAACACTTCTGAGCCTATGGATGGCGCACGGTAGTTATTGGCATAGAAATTCAGGCCATAGGCTTTGGCGCGCACAACATCAATGTCCAGTATCGCCGTACCTGCCTTGGCACCGGGGATAATGCGGCTATTGATTTTTTCAAACAGTGGGTCAGTCAGCAAGAGCTGGAAACGCTTTTGCAAGACTGGCATATTGAATACTTCGTCATCCCTGAGCAAGCGCTGTTGCAGATAAGCTGGCCGCAGCCTTTCTTCCCCCTTTACCCGGACTTCCGAAATACGCCCTTCTATCACACGTATGCTGACTATGCCTGATGGAAAAGGCTCGCTGCCCTCTGCCACGACCAGGACAGCGCCAGAATTGAGGTAACCACGTTCCACATACAGGCGCGAAATACGGGTGCGCAATTCTTCCAGATCAGCATAAGTGGCACCCTTACCAAGATAAGCTGCCGACATGCCCTGCAATTCTGCTGTACTGATGACTGCGTTGCCACTGAATTGAAACTCCCTGACCAGCACATCCCTGGCTACAGTTTGTACAGGAGGTAAATCATTGGCGAACGCGGTGCCTGCCCTCAGCCACGCAAAAGCAATACAGGCGGCGATCAGCGCTGGTTTTGAAATGGCAGGTCTTGCAAAAATAGAATTCCACATACTTATTGGCCGCCAGTACTGAGATATAGATGTGCGGTCATAGTGTGAAAAATTGCTTGCATGAGGTGGTGGAAAAATAAAGGGGCATAGTATTGCAGCGCAGACCCGGCATGATAAGTCTATTGCCAAATCATTACAACGATACCAAGGTATGGCTTACATTTGGACACATCTGAAACAGGCAGACAAGGCTTTGCAGCAAGCTTGAATAATTCCTCACGAATCACGCATGAAACCTCTCATAAAATTGGCATGGTAAAAAGACCGTGGCAGCACAGTATCTTGCAGTAAATTGTACCGGTACACGTTGGCCTCCATGCTCTAAGATGATTCTTAACGAAGACTCAGGAGTAGCAAAAATGCAAATAACAGGCTCGCGCCCCATGCAAAAATATCAGGGCAGTTGCCACTGTGGCGCGCTGCGCTTTGAAATAGAGACCGATTTTCCTGAGCTGACCATGTGCGATTGCTCGATTTGCCGTCGCAAGAATGCCTTGATGGTGAAGGTACATGAAAGCAAATTCAAGCTATTGGCAGGCACGGAATCATTGGGCGAGTACCAATTCCACACCAATACCGCCCATCATTATTTTTGCAAGACTTGCGGCATCTACCCTTTTCATCGCAAACGTGTGACGCCAGACAATTTTGGTATCAATGTCTATTGCCTCGAGGATTTTGACCCTGCCGGTATCCCGGTACGGCAAGCCACTGGCGCAAAGATGACATAGAACGCTATTTTTTTAATCAATACAGGAATCAGCCATGCAAACCCAAACCCTGCTTGCCTTCACTGCCATCGCCAGCCTTGCGATACTCAGCCCCGGCCCGGCCACCTTGCTATCTTTAAAAAACGGGGCGAGTTATGGTGCGCGTGCAGTCATGTGGTCGGCCTTTGGCAATGTATGCGGTATCTTTTGCCTTTCTACTACCGCATTTCTGGGCCTGGGTGCTTTGCTGAATTCATCAGCCATGCTATTTGCAGCCGTGAAGACCACTGGTGCAATTTACCTGTTCTATATCGGTGCCAAGCAGTTATTTGGAAAAAGCAGCGCATTGACGCATGATTCGCAGAACGGCCCAGCTGATAGCAGGCCGCGTCCGCGCAAATTATTTTCTGAAGCTTTTTTGACAGCTGCCACCAATCCCAAAGCCCTGATGTTTTTTACAGCCTTGTTCCCGCATTTCATTGCGCCGGGCGAAGCTTTGGCACCACAGTTTTTTGCATTGATGGCGATCTTCATGGGCCTGTCTTACCTGACCCACCTGATGTATGCGCAACTGGCTGCGCGTGCCATGCACGTACTGGTCAAGCCGCGTTTTGTGAAATGGATCAACCGCGTAGTCGGTGCGGCTTTCATTACCTTCGGGACGATGTTGTTGAGTTTGCGCAGGCAGACAGCGTAAGAATTCAGGCAGATAAAATCTTTTCCATGAAGACGCTCAAAGGATCTTCTTCATAATCAGCAAAAGCAGCCCGTTCGGCATAGCCGAGGCGAAAGTATAGGCCCAGCGCCTCGGGCTGTCTGATACCGGTTTCCAAGCGGGCTACGCGGATATCCTGGTCCAGCAAGTGATCTTCCAGCGCACGCATGATGTGCTTGGATAAACCTCTGCCACGAAATTCATCCGGCACAAACACGCGCTTGATTTCACCGTAACTTAACTGCTCATCGTCATCAAACAGGATTTTGACGGCACCGCAAGCAGCTAAAATTTCATCGATATAGCATCCGAGAAAGATCACATTGTCCTGCGCCAGTGCGCTGACACTTTCCAAGTGATTACTCTCTGTCGGATACAAGTCTCCCATATAAGCATCAGACAAGGCAATCAAGCTGCATGCAGCCTCTGAAGCTGGATCTACTCTCTCAATTTTCATATTAGTAGACTTTTTCCTGGATATTAAAACTGATCATTTTTTTGAGTTCCGGTACACAGGAACCACAATTCGTACCGCATTTGAGTTTGATTTGCAAACCATTCAGGATATCGGCCGGCAGCCCTTCCATATCGCCAAGCGCCTTATTGATTTCGATATCAGTCACATTCAGGCAACTGCACACCACTTTGCCACGGGCGGCAAAACCCTGCGGTGCCGTTGTACTGGGCATGAGCAAGAGGCGTCCCAGCCTGGCGACAGGTTCCTGTGCTTGCAGGAAGTCCTTGAGCCAACTCTCAGCAGACACATCGCCAGCCAGCGCCACAGCAGCCAGACCACCTTCTTTTACCAGGATATGGCGCGAAACACTGCGGCGCCTGTCGTCATAGCGCAAGACGTCCGCGCCCTTTATACCAAAAATCTTCTCGATTTTTTCCAGTAATTCAGCTGCTACCGCTTCTTCATTGGCAGCGCGGAAAATTACACCCACTTTGTCGCGACCAAATGGTGTGCAGGATGCATAGGCGAACTCGCGCATATAAGGGCGCAAGGCAGCCTGGATACTATAGGCATGGTCACTATCGAGCCATGCAAACACCACAAAACGCCAGGGCAATTCTGCTTTCAAAATCTTGACCGCAGCAGCTTTCAGCTCTGGCTGCTTGGAAATGGGGTCGATTGCCGGTGATGTCAGGGCATTCACCCCATAGCTGGCATTTTGCGCGTGACCACGGCCTGAGACATATTCCTCACCCCAGTGCATGGCGATGAAAACTTGACCTGCTCGCTGCTCATCACTTTCAACTACCGGCAAAATAACCGTGCCACGGCGGCTACTGACATGTACGAGGTCACCTGTTTTGAGGAAACGTCTTTGCATATCTGTCGCTTCCATGCTGATACCAGGTTCGGCCACATGGGCAAACAACTGCGCCACGGTGCCACTACGGCTCATGCCATGCCATTGGTCACGCAGTCGTCCGGTATTTAATGAGAATGGATAGCGTGCATCAACACCATCCTTGACTGGCTGATACGCGGTGTTGATGAAACGTGCACGGCCATTGACTGTGGGGAAGATGCCATCTTCATACAAACGTTGTTTGCCAGTGATGGCACCAGCCGGATAGGGCCATTGCTGTGGTCCCTGCTGTTCCAGTATCGCGTAAGACAAACCTGTGATGTCCAGGTCACGGCCACGGGTGCTGTCGCGGTGCTCGTTCCATACCTGTTCGTCGCTATCGTACTTGAAGTTTGTCGGTGACTTGCCCAGCAAGCGAGCCAGCGCTTGTGCAAACTGGCTGGCGATTTGCCAGTCGTGTTTTGCTTCACCCGGTGCCGGTATGACGGGGCGCACGCGGGATATGCGGCGTTCTGAATTGGTGACAGTGCCAGTCTTCTCTGCCCAGGTGCTGGCTGGTAAAAGGATGTCGGCATATGGCACGGTAGCCGTGCTGGCATAGGCTTCTTGCACAATCACCAGCTCGGCTTTTTGCAGGGCTTCGCGTATCAAGTTTTGCTCAGGCATGGATTGCGCGGGATTGGTACAGACTATCCAGATGATCTTGATCTCACCTTGCCGGACTGCTTCGAACATCTCCACTGCGGTTTTTCCCGGAGTAGCAGGTACGTCATCGACTCCCCAGTAAGCGGCAATTTCTGCGCGGTGTTCGGGATTGCCAAGGTCGCGGTGACCCGACATCAGGTTAGCCATGCCACCCACTTCACGACCGCCCATGGCATTGGGCTGACCAGTCAGGGAAAACGGACCTGCACCCGGCTTGCCGATTTGATGGGTAGCCAGATGCAAATTGATCAGGGCTGCATTTTTTGCAGTCCCTGATGAAGATTGATTCAAGCCCTGGCAATACAGCGAGAGGCTGGCTTTGGACTGTCCAAACCAGCGCGCGGCCTGTACCAGATCAGCCTCCTTGATACCACAAGTCTTGGCGACTGCTGCAGGCGTGTAATCACGCACTGTTTGCTTGAGTTCTGCAAAACCTTCAGTATGTTCCTGGATATAGGCAAGATCGATTAAATCCTCCCACAAACACAGATGCAACATACCGTTGAAGAGGGCGACATCGGTACCCGGCAAGATAGGCAGGAATAAATCGGCTTCACGCGCGGTATCAGTACAGCGCGGATCAGCGACGATCACTTTCAGCGCAGGATTTTTTTCCCTCGCTTGTTCAATGCGTCGATATAAAATCGGATGAGCATAAGCCGTGTTCGAGCCGACGATGAAAATGACTTCTGCCAGGTCTATGTCTTCATAGCAGGTCGGCGGTGCATCGGCACCCAGCGTTTGCTTATAACCAGCTACTGCGCTGGACATGCACAGGCGCGAATTGCTATCGATATTATTGGTACCTATCAAGCCCTTTGCAAGCTTATTGAAGACGTAATAATCTTCGGTCAGCAACTGACCGGAAATATAAAACGCCACACTGTCCGGGCCATGTGTCTTGATGGTGTCGGCAAATTTGCCTGCCATGCTGGCAATGACCGTATCCCAGTCACTGCGCTGACGTTCTTGTCCGCGCACTTCTTCACGCCCTGCAACCAGATCACGCATTTCAGGATATAGCGCCCTGACTTGTTGCTGTATCTTTACATCTGCCGACAGATGCAGGGTACTGCCCTTGCTGCACAAGCGGCCAAAATTGGCGGGATGATCCGGGTCACCACGTACCCCTGCAACCTGCCCGCCTTCGCTTTCAATTATGACACCGCAACCAACGCCGCAATAACAACAGGTAGATTTGGTTTCAGTCATACATGCCTTTAAATACACGCCGTATAAGATTTTTCAACAGCGTGGTGTTGTGGGACTTACGCAAAATTGTCCCATCAAGGCGCAGCGACGAAGACAGTACGTTAGTACCGAATTTTACTAACTGCTGGAGCTGCAACGACGCTGGGGCGGTTTTGCGTATGTCCTGCTCCCTAAGCCTCTATTGCAAGTGTACGCAACTCATTTGCATCCAGATATACCTGATCTGCGTCTACTTTCAGGCTGAATTTTTGCGTGCATCCTTCATCGGGTGCAATCGCACAGCCATTGACCAACTCTATATTCCAGTTATGCAAAGGGCAGGCCACTTTTTCACCAAAGACGATACCTTGCGATAACGGCCCACCTTTGTGCGGACATTTATCCAGCAAAGCAAAGACCTTGTTTTCTGTATTCCTGAAAATAGCGACATCTGGCTTGGCCGCACGCGCAACGACGCGTGCCCCCAGTACCGGGATATCCTCCACGCGACAAATGACTTGCCAATTCTGACCCATGTTTTTCCCTCTCAAAAAATAGCGTTATGCTGGCAAGCGTTCGAATTGACGTGTATCGACCTGGGCTTTTTCCGGTTCATGCCATGGATCAGATTCACCTTCCAGTGCGAACAACAGATGTTGATACAAATCTTTGCGGCGGCCATGGTCTTCCAGAATAATTTTCTTCACGTAGTCCAGGCCGACACGCGCGAGATAATGTACCGTGCGCTCCAGATACCAGCCTTCTTCGCGATACAGTTGCAGGAAGGCGCCGGTATATTCCATGACTTCTTCATGGGTTTTCAGCTTGACCAGGAATTGCGCGACTTCGGTTTTGATGCCGCCATTGCCCCCCACATAAATTTCCCAGCCAGAATCAACACCAATCACACCAACGTCCTTGATACCTGCCTCAGCACAATTACGCGGGCAACCGGACACGGCCAGCTTGACCTTGTGCGGCGCATACATGCGCGCCAGTTCACGTTCGAGTTGCTGTCCCATGAGTGTAGAATTTTGTGTACCGAAGCGGCACCATTCACTGCCCACGCACGTTTTTACGGTACGCAAACCCTTGGCATAAGCCAGTCCGGACGGCATGCCCAAGTCTTGCCAGACAGCGCGCAAGTCTTCTTTCTTCACGCCCAGCAAGTCAATACGCTGGCCACCGGTGACCTTGACTGTCGGTATCTTGAATTTATCAACGACATCAGCAATCCTGCGCAATTCGCTGGCATTGGTTTCACCACCCCACATACGCGGGATGACGGAGTAAGTACCATCTTTCTGGATATTCGCATGTGACCGTTCATTGATGAAGCGCGATTGCGGATCATCCTTGGCTTCACGCGGCCATGTGGAAATCAGATAATAATTGATGGCCGGGCGGCAGCTTGAACAACCATTAGGTGTGCGCCATTCCATGAATTCCTGCACGCCAGAGACTGTCAAGAGCTTGTTGGCCTTGATGGCATCACGTACTTGCTGATGGCTATGATCAGTACAAACGCACATGGGTTTGACTTTTGAGGCCGTCGAATAATCACCGCCGGCAGTAAACATGATGATCTGCTCTACCAGGCCAGTACAAGAGCCACAGGATGCCGATGCCTTGGTGTGCTTGCGCACATCGTCAAGTGTGAACAGGCCTTTTTCCTTGATGGCCGTGACGATGGTGCCCTTGCAAACACCATTACAGCCACAGACCTCGGCTTCATCCGGCATGGCGGCAGCCTTGGTATGGCCTTCATGGCCGACGTCACCGGTGTTGGACTCGCCAAACATCAGTGAATCACGGATTTCTGAAATGTTCTTCCCTTCGCGCAGCAGTTTGAAATACCAGCTACCATCCACGGTATCGCCATACAGGCATGCGCCTATGAGTTTGTCGTCTTTCACCACCAGTTTCTTGTAGACGCCACCTATGGGGTCGGACAAGATGATTTCTTCGGTATCTTTACCACCCATGAATTCGCCGGCAGAAAACAGGTCTATGCCTGTCACTTTCAGTTTGGTGGATGTGACTGAACCCTGGTAACGCCCTATACCAAAATTCGCCAGGTGATTGGCGCAAACCTTGGCCATTTCAAACAGAGGTGCGACCAGGCCGTACACCGTGCCGCGATGATTCACGCATTCACCCACAGAATAAATGCGCGGATCATAAGTCTGCATGGTGTCATTCACGGTGATGCCACGGTTGCAATACAGGCCGGCAGATTCTGCCAGCGCCGTGTTAGGACGTATGCCGACAGCCATGACGATCAGTTGCGCAGGGATTTCGAGACCGTCAGTAAAGCGTATGGCTTTGACGTGGCCATCATCATCGCCAATGATGGCTTCAGTATTTTTTTCCAGTAAAAAGTGAAGACCACGGTCTTCCAAAGATTTTTGCAACATCTTGCCTGCAATGGGGTCAAGCTGACGCTCCATCAGCCAGCCAGGTAAATGCACGACAGAGACACTCATGCCGCGCATTTTCAAGCCATTGGCGGCTTCCAGCCCCAGCAGGCCGCCGCCAATGACAACGGCATGCGTATGCTTTTCTGCCGCGTCTATCATGGTATTGGTGTCGTAGATATCGCGGTAGGCAATCACGCCCTTGAGGTCTTTGCCAGGTACAGGCAGCATGAAAGGATTAGAACCTGTCGCCAGCAACAGACGGTCGTATTCAGTCTGAGTACCATCTTCTGCAATCACGATGCGCTTATGGCGATCTATTTTGGTGATTTTTTTACCGAGGTGCAGCGTGATATTATTTTCTTCATACCAGTCGACATCATTGAGCATGATGTCTTTAATGGTTTGCTCGCCTGCCAATACGGGTGATAGCAGGATACGGTTGTAATTGGCATAAGGTTCTGCACCAAATACGGTAATGTCATACAGGTCGGGTGCGATCTTGATTAATTCTTCCAGAGTACGCACACCTGCCATACCATTCCCTACCATCACTAGCTTAAGTTTCTTCATGGCTGCTCCTTTGCTTGTCTCCTCAGGCGTTAAGCAAGAGCAATGCCAGTTTGCTTTAGATTATCATTTCCCTGCTTGAACAATAGCTGATTCATCCATTGATTGGCTTTATTGCACAGGTACTTGCACTGAAAAAAACACGTCCGGGAACAAAGTCATCTTAAATGGGGCAAACACAAAATTAAATAGAAAATCCCGATAAAAACCAAATAATACTTAGCCAAAACAGTGCACTGCACCATTTTATTTTATGCGCGCCTAGTTATTGAGCAGCACTACTTGGTCAATTTTGATGCTTAATGCCGTACGCATGCACAATTTGTTGGCATGGCAGTTGCAAGTGGCATGGTCAAACTACAGCGGAGCGACCATGCAAAAAACATCCTTTTGGAAAGCCGGGCATACGGTCACTTGATGAGCGGCTTTCTTTTATTTCGATCTGAGCTTCATGGACTGGTATTGCCTGGGCCACTCGCCATACAAATATCCAAAGACCTGAGCCTGACAGCAGCGCAAAAAAAAGGCCTGACGTTTGCTAAGCCATTATTGGTTGGAGCTTTGCTGCGTATTTTGATGAGAGGTGCTGGTATCCATCGGAACATCTGGGCACTGCTTTTGCTACCCTGTTTGCAAGGGCAATGGCGCAGTATTCCAGCTGGTACCCCGGCGCTTTCGCTGAGAGATGGGTGTCATGACTAGCCTCGTAAGTATGGCAGGTGGCACAGGAGGTTTCTATCTGGCTGCCAGCATGGGTTATTCAGGCCAGATTACTGAGAGCTATCAAATAGGACTATCGATTTTTGCCAACCTCGCCATAGTCGCCTGGCTGGGATGATCATTAGGCAAGAAACGCTGGCGCGCAACCTGGTGCTTTGCCGCCATGCCTGGCACTGGAACGCGGTGCAACCCATCATCTACCACCTGCCACCCCCGCAAGCCAAACCACTGGCACAGCACGATCCGCTGGCCACCTGGTGCATGCTGGCAGTCTTGTCCATCGTCGCCAATGTGCTGATGTTGTATATACTGATCGCCCGTTGATCCCTGCACAATAGTATTGCCCTCGCTGTTAATAGTGCATTAACATAAGCCTGTAGTAGCAGGCGCTTGTGTGCCCACAGCTTTTTACAAGACCAAGACTCAAGACTATATTGCGGCCATATTCATGTCTAACAGCTTTCAACGCCTGATCCAGCTCCTGCGCTTGCGCCGTATAGGCATGCGGCTGGCATTGAGCTATGGTTTGTTGTTGATACTGTTCAGCATCGTCTTGCTGTTGCCAATTTCACAAATCCGCAACATGACTGCGCGCAATGAGCAATTTGCCCGCAAAGAGGTGCAAAGTCTCTTGTATGTGCAAGAACTCAGCGTTGCTACAGAAAACGTCGGCAGGGCCTTATTGCAATTCCTGACAGTTCCTTATGAACAACGGGTACCTGAATACACCATCGTCGATGAAAAAAATCGCCGCATAGACCAGCTCATCGGCGATCTCGAGGCCAGCCTCAGTGACGACGAGCAATTAAACAGCCTCAAACTGCTCAAGCAAAAGCGCGCAATTTATCAGCAGCACTATCTTGATACTGTCAATCAACTCGAGGACGAAGGTCAGGATGCTGCCAAAGCCAGCTTTAGCACGCGCGTCAAACCAGCACTGGATGCCTTGCTCGATCAGTCCAAAACATTTCTCAAGCGAGAACAGGAATTAATCCAGGCCCATCAGGCTGACGCGCAATTGGAACTGGAAAAAACCGGCACCATGGTCGCCATGCTGTCTGTCTTTGGCGTAGTCCTGGCAGCGGTGCTGGCCTGGCTGACTACCCGCAGCGTAGTCAGGCCTCTGGCAAGATTGGAAAGCAGCGCCCTGCAAATTGCCAAAGGTGATTACCAGACCCGTTTTATTCCCAGCAAGACAGAAGAAGTCGCGCGCGTAGGCGAAGCCCTCAATACCATGGCAGAAGCCATAGGCATACGCGAACAAACGGTCGAGCGCCTGGCTTATTACGACAGCCTGACCGGCCTGCCCAACCGCACCCTGCTGCTCAAGATCCATGAAGGACAGGGCTTGCCATACCAGGGATTTATCCTGATGGACCTGGCACGGTTGAAGGTCATCAACGAAACACTGGGGTTTGATACTGGCGACACTGTTATCTCAGATGTGGCCTTGCGTCTTAAAACTGTCATCAGCCAGGACGCCGTCGTGCAAAAACCCTGGCTGGCCAGACTGGCTGGCGGTGCATTTGCGATACTCTGCCATGATGTTTCCAACGCCGCGCTAGAAGACCTGCATCAACGCATAGATGCAGCCATGGATGAACCGGTCAGATGCGGCCAGCATTCTGTCGATGTCAGCCTGGTGTATGGCTTTGCCATCACCGCAACCACACCGTTGCCCTTGATGACATTGATACGCAATGCCGAGGTTGCCCTGTATGCCGCCAAACGCAGCGCCAACTCATCTGCCTGGTATACCGATGCGCAGGAGGCTTCACGCCTGACCCACCTGAGCCTCTTGTCTGATTTGCGCTCTGCCGTCAGGGGCTCAGAATTGCAAATGTGGTTGCAACCCAAGCTGTATCTGCAATCTGGCAAAGCGTATGGTTTTGAAGCACTGGTGCGCTGGCAACATCCTGTGCGTGGTTTTATTTCGCCAGCAGAATTTGTTCCGTTTGCCGAGCGTACCGGTTATATCAGCATGCTCACCATGTGGATGCTGGAACAGGCCATCGTCACGCTCAAGAACTGGCAAGACAAATATCCTGGTCAGACCATCGCAGTCAATGTCAGCACCCATGATTTACGCGACACCAGATTCCCAGATCAAATAGCCGCACTGCTGCGTCAATATGAGCTCAACCCAAAATTGCTGAAGTTGGAGATTACTGAGAGCGGCATCATGGAGGACCCCGGCAGTACCATAGAGTTGCTGAACCGCCTGCGCGCCATCGGCCTGGATTTATCCATTGATGATTTTGGTACCGGCTATTCTTCCCTGTCTTACCTGCAACGCCTGCCTGTCAGTGAACTCAAGATAGACCGCAGCTTTGTCATCGACATAGATCAACTGCCAGCGACCCAGGGCCTGGTCAAGGCCATTATAGAAATGGGCCATGGCCTGGGCCTGAGCGTGATAGCCGAGGGCATAGAAACCGCAGCAGAACGGGAATGCTTACGCCAGCTTGGTTGTGACTCCATGCAAGGCTATTTCGCCAGCAAACCTCTGTATGGCGAAGGCTTACAAAAATGGCTGGATGCTCTGGCAAGCCACGCTGGCGACTGATTCACTATGCAAGCACCTGATTTTCCTGTCGATGAAATATTGCGCCTGCAAACCCTGCAAGCCTGCGCCATAATCGACACACCGCCAGAAGAGCGTTTTGACCGGCTGACGCGGCTCGCGAGCCATTTGTTCAAGACGCCCATCGCCCTGGTTTCCATCATCGATAGCGAGCGCCAATGGTTCAAGTCAAAACAGGGTCTGGATGTCAGCGAGACGGCGAGAGATATTTCTTTCTGCGGCCATGCGATACTCAAGCCTGATATCCTGTATGTCGCCGATGCCAGCCAGGATGCGCGTTTCAGCGACAATCCTCTGGTCAGCGATGCCCCCAATATCCGCTTTTATGCTGGTGCACCCTTGCGTGCACGCAATGGCCAGAGTCTGGGCACCCTGTGCATCATCGACACCAAACCGCGCATACTCAGCGCAGAAGACTTGGCTGCCCTGCGTGACCTCGCTGATTGTGTAGAGAGTGAATTTGCTCGCGAGGAACAGCAAAGACAATTGCATGCCCTGCTATCGCTGACTGCCATCACTGCCCTGTCGCACCAAAACCCTGAAGCAGCCCTGCAACAGACCCTGGCCATGGCCTGCGACTATCTGGGCATGAGCTGTGCTCAGATCAGCCGCGTACAAGCCGGCGGCAAAGCCAGCCTGGTCTGCCAGTCCGGGGATTCGCTGCATCCTGAAATGGCGCTTTCACATTCGGCACCACTGTGCATACTGCCAGAAGATGCACACAAGGGGCTCATTCATGCGGCAGACCTGGCGGATAGCAAGTACAGAAACACCATACCAGTACAGATACAATGC
Source organism: Undibacterium sp. Ji42W (assembly GCF_049340405.1). Taxonomy (NCBI): domain Bacteria; kingdom Pseudomonadati; phylum Pseudomonadota; class Betaproteobacteria; order Burkholderiales; family Oxalobacteraceae; genus Undibacterium; species Undibacterium sp. Ji42W. The sequence continues at coordinate 250,747 of NZ_JBMPOV010000009.1, read as the reverse complement.
CTGATAGGCCTGCGCCTGCATATCAATGCCAGGGACGATGCCGCATTGTGCATCTGGCATACCGAGCCAAGGTCATTCCCGTTTTCAGAAGTAGAAACAGAATTTGTACGTCTGCTGGCTGACTGGATTACCGGTGTTATGAAAAGACAGGAGCTTGACCGGCAATTACAAAAGCAGCGTGCACTCAGTGATGCCATCGCCATGGCGCAAGCTTTATTCATCCGCGAAACCGACCAGGAAAAAGGCTTTGAATCATTGCTGGCAGCAATCTTGAAGCTGACAGGCAGCTCCTATGGTTTTATCTGCGAAGTCAAAGATAATACCGTCAGCAATCCGGCCCTGAAAAGCATGATGCTGGCCTGGAATACCGCCACCTCACATATTTCCAGCACCAGCCTGGATACTGTAGCCAGGGATGTGGCTTGCCTGCAATTGAAGTCACGGTATGGTGCTGCCCTCAAATCTGGTCAGCCCGTCATCGACAATGCGCTGGCTGCTGGCGCGCTCGATCAGGTATTCCCGGCGCATTTCGATGCCTTACAATGTTTCTTGTGCATACCTGTGCAATATGACGGTCAATTGATTGCGCTGGTAGGCATAGCCAACAAGCCAGAGGCCTATCATCAGTGGGTGATTGATTTCCTCAATCCCCTGTTTAGCACACTGGGCCAGTTGATCAGTGCGGCACGCGCGCAAAAGCACAGGTATGAAACTGAACGCCAGTTGATCAATGTCATCAAGGGTACCAATATCGGTACCTGGGAGTGCAATATAGTTACCGGTGAAACCGTGTATAACGAGCGCTGGGCCGAGATGCTGGGTTACACTCTGGCAGAACTTGAACCTACTACTGTCGATACCTGGCTCAGACTATGCCATCCCGACGACCTGGAATTGACCAGTGCCATGATAGAGCAGCACTTCAGGGGCGAGATAGAATACTTCGACCTGAAGAGCCGCATGCGTCACAAGGACGGCCACTGGATATGGATACATGACCGTGGCTGCGTTGTCAGTTGGGGCCCTAATGGTGAACCACTGATCATGTCAGGCAGCCATGCTGACATCACCAAGCAAAAAGAGGCTGAGGCAGAACTCGAACACGCCTATGAATTACTGGAAAAATCCAATACAGCCGCCCGTATTGGTACCTGGGATTTTGAAGTCAAAGCCCGCAAGCTGGAATGGAGCAAGGTCACCCGGCAGATACATGAAGTAGATGATGACTTTGTATGTGGCGTTGATAATGCAATTTCTTTCTACAAAGGTCTGCAAAGCCAGCAAGAAATACGCACGCTATTTGCCCGTGCCATACGCGAAAACATCTCCTTTGATTGCGAATTCTGCATACGCACTGCCAGGGGTAATGACAGATGGGTACATGTCATCGGCTTCCCGCAATTTGAAGGCGGCGCATGCGTGCGCGTATATGGTACCTTCCAGGACATCAGCGAGAGAAGAGCCGCAGCAGAAGACTTGCGTGACCAGGCCGCCCACACCAGTGCCGTACTCGACCATGTGCTTGATGGCATCATCACCTTTGATGACCAGCAAATCATCCTCAGTGTCAATAATGCAGCCGCTCATATTTTTGATTATGCGGCTGACGAATTACTGGGCCGCAGCATACGCCACATCATCCCCTGTCCTGCGCATGACGACAACACTATTCAAGCACAAGAAGCTGGCATACAAAGCATCATAGGCATAGGCCGCGAAGTGGAAGCACGTCGCCAGGATGGCAGCCTGTTCCCCATCGATTTGTCGGTATCGACAGTCACTCGTCTGGGGCAACCCCTGTTCATCGCCCTGATGCGTGATATTACCGAACGCAAACGTACCGAAACCATCAAGAATGAATTCATCTCCACGGTCAGCCATGAACTGCGCACGCCACTGACCTCAATCTCAGGCGCACTCGGCCTGATTTCTGGCGGCGTCTTTGGCACATATCCTGACCGCATGAAACAGATGCTCGATGTTGCCAATAAAAATTGCCAGCGCCTGACCTTCCTCATCAATGACCTGCTGGATATGGAAAAACTCACCGCAGGCAAGATGGTGTTCAGACTCGAAACCATTGCGATCCGCGACTTGCTACAACAGGCAGTCGATGCCAACCAGACTTTTGGCAGCGAACGCGGGGTCAGCCTGCGTCTGGCAAAACAACTGCCCGATATCAGCATCACGGTAGATACCCAGCGCTTCATGCAGGTCCTGTCCAATCTCCTGTCGAATGCCATCAAGTATTCGCCAGAAAATGATGTCGTCAATATCGAAGCAGAAAAACGTGCGGACAAGCTGCCGCTATTGCCTGTGCTACGTATCAGTATCATTGATCACGGCGTAGGTGTACCCCATGAATTCCGCGACAGGATATTCCAGAAATTTGCCCAGGCAGATTCCTCCGACACCAGACAAAACGGTGGCACCGGCCTGGGCCTTGCCATCACCCGTGAACTGGTGGAAAGAATGGGCGGCACCATAGGCTTTGAATCCACACCAGGACAAGCCACCAGGTTTTATGTGGATTTGCCCATCTCCTGAAATGCCCTGAAGTAATCCACCAGGCAATCTCCAAAGTAATCCATCTTCATTACATCTCGCCCCACGGCAATTGTCTGTCGGCACTAGATGCTAAAAAGTTTCATGTATTGATGAATAAATCACTACCATAATTCTTGCTTTTTAGATATGCTCACTGAAGCGGCATCTTTGTCTGATTACTGCTTTGAAAATAGCATCACTTCTCCCACCGCATCACCCACCATTACAGGCGGAACAGGCAATGCGTGCGACCAGAAATGTTCAGTTCTATATCTACATCTCGTATTTCTTTACCGCCCTGATTCTCGTTTTTGGTATTGCCATGGGTACCATGCAATTCAGCCGCATGAGCACGATCATACTGGCACAGGCCAATAGCAGCTATGCCCTGATAGGCAATGAAGTTGCCAGCAATGTCAAAGACATTTATGAGCCGGTAAAAAACCAGACGGAAATGCTGGCGCAGTCACATCCCGTCTCGGGCAAAGACCTCAATGAACGCCTCGCCCACGTCAACTACATGGCCAAGGCCATCATCAGTGTCAAATCAGCGACATCCGCTTATGTGGGATTTGCCAACGGCGAATTTTTCCTGTTGCGCCAATATGCCAAATCCAATGGCAGCAAGGAAGTATTCAAAGCGCCAGAAAAAACCGACTGGATAGTACAAAGCACCAGCATGGATACAGGAAAACTGACTGAGCATATAGTCTATCTGGATGACAGGCTCAATGAAATCAACCGCCAGCAAATTCCCTTGCGCAACTATGATCCGCGCCAGCGTGGTTGGTATGAAACTGCAATGAAAAACCCTGAGCAGGCCCATGTCAGCGAGCCGTATTATTTTTTCACGACCCGCCAGATAGGTATTACCTATGCACAAAAAATAGTTGGTGCCGATGCAGTGGTTGGCATTGATATAGAAATGCCCACGATCCATGAAACCATCAGGAACAGTCATGTCACGCCATCCACCAGGATAGCCCTGATAGACAGCAAGGGCCAATTACTGGCCTGGCAAAACGGCAATCAGCCAGCCTATAAGCCGCAGATTGTCACCAAGCTCGATGGCACGCAAGGCATGCCCACCCTGGCTGAGCAAAATGCACCCGTACTTAACAGTATCCGGGAACTCGATAGCAGCAAGGACAGTAGCCAGACCTTGGATGTCATAGAAAAAACATGGGCCACCTACCAGGGCAAGATACAGGTTCCAGGCGGCCACGACCTGCGCATACTGATCGCCAGTCCACATGAAGAATTGTTGGCCGACATCATCAGGATGCGCAAGCAAACCAGCATCCTCTTCTTGGTCATGCTGGCGGTCAGTGTGGGCATCACCATTTATTTTTCCCGGTTGGCATCGAACCCGCTGAAACAATTGAATGACGAAGCCAGCAAGATCGCCCGCTTCGATTTCAAAAGCCCCATCAATATACAGTCCCGCATCAAGGAAATTGCTGACCTCAGCAACTCCATGCGCGGTATGAAATCGACGATACGCTCCTTCCTCGACATTGCCAGCAGCCTGGCATCAGAAACCAATTACGACAAACTACTGGCGCGCGTGCTAAAAGAAATGTCAGAAATCACCGGAGCAAAATCCGGCATACTCTATCTTTACCAGCCGCAAGACAAGTCCATGCACACCGTGCAAACCTATGTTGATCATCTGGTGCTGGAAACTGGTACGCAAAGCATTAGCATGGCAGATGAAAACCACCCCGTCATCCTGGCTTGCAAATCCCGTAGCAGCATCTGCCAGTTGCAGGCAGCAGACCTGGCCCGTTATTTCAGTAGCCTGCCGGCCACCGACCACACCACTACCCTGATTGCCATCCCCCTCAAGGACCGAAACAACACCCTGGTCGGCGCAATCGCCCTCGTCATTGATGATGCCGATATCGACCCCGGCAGGCAAGCCATGGCAGAAGCAGTCTCAGGTGCGGCCGCTATTGCCATAGAAAACCAACGGCTGATACAGGAACAAAAAGCCCTGCTCGAAGCCTTCATACAACTGATCGCCAGCGCCATCGATGCCAAAAGCCCGTATACCGGCGGCCATTGCCAGCGCGTGCCTTTACTGACAAAGTTATTGGCCCAGGCCGCTTGCAAAGAGACCGAAGGCACGTTTGCCAGTTTCCAGCTCAGCGATGAAGAATGGGAAGAACTGCACATCGCTGCCTGGCTGCATGACTGCGGCAAAGTCACCACGCCAGAATACATTGTCGACAAAGCGACAAAACTCGAGACCCTGTACGACCGCATCCATGAAATCCGCATGCGCTTTGAAGTCTTGAAACGCGATGCCCATATCGATTACTGGCAAGCCGTTGCCAAGGACAGTGCTGGCAATGATGCGGCGGAGCTCAAGAAAAAACTCGACGACAGCCTCGCGCAGTTAGACAGTGACTTCGCCTTCATCGCCGAATGCAATGAAGGTGGCGAATTCATGGCCTCTGATAAAATCGCGCGCATACAAGACATCGCCGGACGCCACTGGCTACGAACTTTGTCTGACCGCATCGGCATTTCACACGATGAAAAAGAACGCAAGAACCGCACCACAGAACCTTCTTTGCCAGTGCAGGAACAACTGCTAAGCGACAAGGTCGAACATATCTTCGCAAGATCGGCCCGCGACACCATCGCACCCGACAACCCATGGGGTTTCAAGGTCAAGGTGCCAGAACACCTTTACAACCGCGGCGAAGTCTATAACCTATCAGTAGCACGCGGCACCCTGTCAGAAGAAGAGCGCTATAAGATCAACGAACACATGATACAAACCATCATGATGCTGGAAAAGCTTCCCTTCCCACGCCACCTCGCCAAGGTGCCGGAAATTGCTGGTGGACATCACGAAAAAATGGATGGCACTGGCTACCCGAAACGCCTGAACGCAGAAGAAATGAGCGTACCCGCCCGCATGATGGCGATAGCCGACATCTTCGAAGCCCTGACCGCCGCCGACCGCCCCTACAAAAAGGGCAAAACACTGTCAGAAGCCGTCAAGATCATGAGCTTCATGAAAAAAGACCAGCACATTGATGGTGAATTGTTTGCTTTATTCCTGAAATCAGGAGTTTATCTGGAGTACGGAAAGACGTTCATGAATCCTGAACAGATTGATGAGTTTGATATACATGCGTATGTGTGAATCTGTACCAGGCGAGTTGACGCAAAACATGAGAGAAGCATTTATTCAGTAGCTCGGTCACACTAGCTAGCTATCATGAAATACCGCTTGCTCCAGTTTTCATAAGCTTCCGAATGGTGAAGTCATCCTGCGATGTAGCCGTAGCTGCGATCAACATCATTGATTCAATTTTTCTGCAAGAATCGACCTCAGGATGTTTTCTGAACGGCGCTGACCATAGCCTTGTCCATAGGCGCTGGAGGTGACGACGACGACCGCATGAAGAGATGGGATGACATAGATTTTATTACCGCCGTTGCCAGATGCAAAAAAGACAGAGACAGTCTTCCCTTTGATTATCTGTGTTTTCGAATACCAGAAATAAGCATAGTTGTCGGCATAATTATCTACATCAGCAATAACTACCTGCGGTGTCAGCATGGCTTCTATCCAGGTAGCGCTGATGACACGCTGGCCTTGATACATACCCTTATCGAGCACCAGTTGACCAATTTTGGCGAAGTCTCGCGCGGTCAGCGACAGGTTGCCCTGCCCTTTGGGATGCCCCGCCACATCGCGACCCCACTGCCAATGGCTGATAGCCATTGGCTGGAACAAGCTTGTACGGGCGAATGATTCCAGGTCCTGTCCGGTGGCTTTTTCGACTGTAATGCCAGCCAGACAGGCGGTGACGGAGTTATAGCGGTAGCTTTTGCCAGGAATGCCGTCTCCTGGCAATGCGAGAATAAAAGCGAGCGGATCAGATGCAGCATCGAGCTTTTCTTCATTGCCTGGAGATGCCGGGTCAGCATCATAGGCAGCCAGGCCGGAACGCATGCTCAGCACTTGGGCCAGAGTCGCCTCGCCTGCCACACTGCCTTTGCTGGCAGGCCAATAGTGCCACACTGGCTCGCTTGTACTTCGTATGCTGCCACGGTCCACGGCAATTCCAAGCAGCAAGGATGTGATGCTTTTGCCGACAGAGCGGGCATCATGCAGAGACGCTGCCGTTGCGCCGTTGTAATAGTGCTCAGCGATCATTTTACCTTGTTGCAGGATCAGGACGCTGTGCAGGTCTTTATGCTCGTCCTGATCCCATTGCGCCAGTATGGTATTGAGTTTGTTATCGGGCCGGGATTCTTGCCCGTGCGTTGGAGAAAACAGCAGCATGAAGCAGATGAAAACGAAAGCACATTTCGCTCGTGGGCACAGGTAAAATTTCATGACAGGTATCAGGACAATCAGATGGTAAGCCATGATTATGGCAATTATTTGCTCAGCCGGATTGTATCGGCGAAACATCCTGTTCTGCGCGCCTTGAGCGCCAGTCACCCGGGGTAAGGCCAAAGGTTTGGTGAAAGCTGCGGGTCATGTGGGCCTGATCGACAAAGCCAGTCGCACAGGCGGCATCTGCCAGGGAAGCGGTGGCAGCGCCGATAACGGCGGCGACCCTTTCCAGCCGCCTGCCACGCAAATATTCGCCCGGAGAACAATGCAGATAGCGACGAAATACACGCGCAAGGTGAACCGGGTGCACGCCTGCAAAGGCAGCGACATTGGCAACGCTCAGATCGGGATCGTCGCTGATAAAAATCATTTCAAAAGCATCCCTGAGCCAGGCAGGGGGTTGAGATGCGCGCCCGCTTTCGTCAGAAGTCAAAGGGCTGCACGCGGCCAGCAGTTGTTGCACACTTCCTTCTAGTTGTAACTGGCTAAGATTTTGCCTTTCAAAATCAAGCGCTACACGTGTAGCCACCTGCAAAGCATACAGATCACGCAAGGACGTGGCAAAACCAAAACCTTCGGTGTCGCCTCCAGAAATCGCGAGAAAACGGCCACGCCCACCCAGGAACCTGTCTCGATGCGTTGTACCAGCGGGGTTGAAAATCAGCAACGGTGTAGTTGAAATGACGGGAGCATGTTTGGCCGACGACATGTAGGCCCCGGACAAAACCAATACAAAATGCGCCTCTTCATGCATATGCGTCTGCACTTCATCTTCGGGCGGATTGGCTGCCATCAGGTGAAAGCTGAAGCCCGGCGTTTCAAGCCTCTGCGGGTCTGTACCCCAAAATTCGGTACGAGTACGGCGAATGACCATGATTTTGCCAGGACTGAGTGATTTAAATATGAAGATAAGCCTAAATATATATATCAATAGTGTCCAGCCTTTTCACATCAGGGAATCGTAAGCTAATGATTTTTTTACATAAAATAATATTTTTATCCGGTTTCGATTTGGACATCGAGGTGCCGCATTGGGATTTTTTGCGGATTCCCGTCGAAGGCTACTGTGCATCAGCGCAAACTCGTTTTCTTGTCGTTGAAGGTGCCAGATGCATCGGTCATCACAAACACCTCATAATCCCCACTTAATGCCAACAAGGTTGAGAAAGCCACGCACACTTCAGTCACCACACTAGCGGTGATGATTTGCTTACGGCCCGTTGCCTTGACTGCAGCAACAAAGTCTTCATTGTCCCAGGTATTGATTTGTACATGACCTGCGATGAAAGGCACCTCCTGGAGAATCTCACACAACTCCGGCCCCAACTGGTCATTTGTTCTATCTTCAACACTGGCAGTCAATATCGTTGGCAAATTAAAACTTCGCTACGTCAGCCAACGCCAGCACATTGTTCTTGAACTAGTCAGGCCGGATATCACCTACCATTGACAACAAGCCAGTCTGGTGGTCAACCAGTAAATCACTGCATCATCTTTATTCAAACGTTTGCAGATATCTTTACTCATGTCGACTCTCTCAAAAAAGCCGGACCTTGCATTTATTGTTTACAGCAAAGAGCATGAGGCCCCCGGCACTTCAGGGAGTTGGTCATTCTGTTCTCTGGTGCGGACTAATTATCTCAGCTTCACCTTTTTCACACACTGACCACCCCCTGCCTGATTACCGTCGTTTCTTCTGCAACTGCTTGAGCCGCGCTGGCGGTGGCCACGAGGTCGGAAAAGTTTTGTGGGTATGCATTTTGTTGCCAGTACAAGGGCCAGCTGCACCTATCGGACAGGTGGTATTGGCGCTGGTGGAGAGTTCTGGATCAATCTCCGTCGCCTCATAAGTGACAGGGAAAGTAATCTCACCAATATTGACGGTGAGACTACCTTCACCTTCGGAAATGCCAGCGTCAGTCAAGAAAGTACCATCGAGCTTAGCACCTGTGAAATTAGCACCTTGCAGATAAGCACCGGTCATGTTGACTGCGATGGTGTCATAGGTCGATAAGTCAGCATTACTGAAGTCGCATCCAACCAAAAAGGCGCGTGTAAAAGCGACTCCTGTCATCATTTTTTGTTCTACAGCGCTAAAACTGACTGCCTTTAGATAAGCATTGCTAAAGTTGGCAAGACGCAGTGTGGCGCCGTCGAATTTCGTTTCGTCCATGCGCGCACCTGAAAAGCTTGCACCAGAGATGAGCGCATTTTCAAAGCTGCAACCGGTCAGGCTGGCATTGGTGAAATCTGCGGCGGGCAGTTCCAGTGTGGTTTCAAGGATGCTGGCCTTGAACTGGGCGCTAGGCAGGTTGGCATTCGATAGCTTCACCCCACGCATGATGGCATTATTGAAGTTGGCCCTGGCCCCGCTAAGCCCGCTCAGGTCAACGGCAGTAACATCAGCGAAGGTGGCGTTCAGATCGTCTATGGCGGCAGGCCGGTCAGTGATCTTCGCATAAGCCAGTATCTTATAGCTCCAGGTCTTGCCTATCAGGGAATATTTGAGTTGGCTACGCACAAATCGCATGGGTGCTTCAGCGGTGGAAGTTAGCACCAGTGGTGCACTATTGATCACCGTGAGCAGGTCACAGTCAGAAAAATCACAGTTACCACCGGTCAGCGTATTGAGCCTGGTACCCTTCATCGTAGCGAAAGTAAAATCTACCCCAGTCATGGACGAACCACTAAAGTCGGCACCGCTAAGTGTCGCGCGACTAAAACTGGCCTTGTTGAAGGTGCCACCGGTAAGAATGGTGTCCTTGAGCAAAGCACGACTAAAATTGGCGTGACCAAAATTGATGCCCGCCAGATTTTCGCCGGACAACTCGACGATGGCAGCACCAGCCGGCGTAAAATCAAAATGCGTAACCGTCTTGCTGGCCTGCATCTGGTCTACGCCATCGCCAAGCTGCACGGCTGTCCACACAGCATTCGTGTCACCCTGCATAGGAACACTGTTAAGGTTGCTCAGGTGACGCGCATTGCTGATATTGTCGACTTCGACAAAATGGGGGTTGCATATCAGGTCAAACAGTTTTGTCGAATCCCGGCCTTCAAGATAAAAACGCAGATTGACTTTGCCGCCTACAGGGTTACGCAAACGGTCAAGCTTCAGGCGTAATGCGCGGACGGGCACGCGATAGAGAGGCATGCCTGTCGGCAGCGTGGTGGCAATCAAATGCGGGGTATTCTCGTTGAAGCTGACAATCTCACCGTTGCTGGCTTGCAGCACAAATGTGCCATCCCCCTTGGCAATAGCAAGAAAACTGCCCGCATCGGCTGGCAGTGGCACATAGGTGTCGCTGCCATTCTTGCGGATGGTGGTACGGTTTTTACTGATCAGACCCAGTCTTTGCTCCCAAAAAATGAGCTTATGGTCACCGATGGTGAACTGGAATTTTCCGGCGAATGTTTTCATAGTCGTATCCTGTTGACTCAGTGTTGTGGGGGTGCAGGTGGACGCCAGTGGCTGATACCAGGTTCGGGCCGCCCATCTTTGCCGGCCAGCACTTCATAATTGAGCGCAAACAAGTTGCGCAGCAGGTCAACCGTGATACGCGCCGCAGTGAAATTGCCCGTGCTTGCCAGGAAAACACCAGCCGGGTCATACAAATCCATGCGATAGTCTTCAGGCTTGGCACCACTGCCAGTATGACCAAGTATAAAGATATGGCCCTTGGCCTCAACCGCCATATCAAGCAGATTGAGCTTGCCCGGGCGCAGCGCCATCACCGGCACTTTGGCCAGTGCCTTGCCCTCGGGGTTGCTAAAGTAATTGACCGGGTTGCCATTCACATCAAAACACTGGACGCGGGCATTGCCTGACTCCAGCACCAGCACGCGCCCGTCAACAGCCAGGGCCACTGCCACAGGTGTCTTGATGAGGCCATGGCGCTTGCCCTCACCCGACATCAGGGTAGCCAGCGGCGCACCGCTATCGCTGCCAGCCTGTGCCGACAATCTGATGCGGAAGATTTTGTGGATGCTGCGGCTGATACCAAATACATAACCATGCGGGTGTACTACCATCTGGTCTATGCTGTCAGGAAAACGCCCCCAACTCTGGTTGGCAGTGGCGTTAAATTCTGGCACGCGGCCATACTGCAAAGCCACCCGGCGCAAATGGAAACCGCCGTCAGGATTATTGGTTTCATGATAGACACCACGACTGGGGTCAATCAGGAAATTGCGGCCGCTGCCATCATCAGGCGACACCACGTCATAGCCTATGCCGCCGCCACCGGTAAAGCCCACATGCTGGGTGGCATACGCTTTTTGCGGATGCTGCAGCACCGACAGGTTTTGCGTGGTGTACATGCTGGTATTGGTCGCAGGCCGGGTCGCCACGTCAGGCGGCAGGTGCAGGTCAGTGGCTTTCCAGGCATAGCCTATCATTTCCGGATACTGGGCCATGGTGATGGAATGCAGCTTCTCGATGATGCCATGCTGACTGGAAGGCGACTTCATGGTCGCCAGCGGTGCGGGCCCGGCCTGCCAGACATGCTCACCATTTTGCATGACGATTTTTTCCTGGTGTTCATACACAGACCAGGCACCGAGCGGCACTTCATTGATGTCGATTTCTATAGGTGGCACAGTCAGCACAGCCTGGCCATTGCTGCCCTCGGCCTTGAGCCAGCCACTCGCCCCCTGCCCCGATTGCCAGCCATTCTCGGCATAGAAGAATACCAGCACGCGCAAATTACCCGCCGCAGGCACCCCATCAAAGCTAACGGAGATATCGTCGCTAATGGTTTCTGGCGGCAAGGTCTTGACCAGTTTGGGCAAGGTTGCCCCATTGTCATAAGCGATCACCACACTCAAATGATGATGGTGATCAGGAAACTTTTTGTACAGCTTGCTGGACGTGATTGTGATGCGCAAGTCTATGCTGCGGGTGACTTCAGTAACGTGGGCGCGTGGTGACTGGCGCATGGCGCTGGTAGTTTGCGCCAGTTGCGCCGCAGTAGCAGCAATATCGGCCAGTAACAGGGCAACGTTGATGAAGGGGATGGCTTTCTTGGCAGCGCCAACGGCGATCATCTCGGCAATGATTTGTGTTACCTGGCCGAGACCTGCTTTGGCCAGCACAACCAGCAGCTTTTTACCCACTGTCCACGCAGCCTTGGCAGGGTTGTCAGCAAAACCGATATACATCCCGACAAAGGCTGCCAGCAATGCACCATAGACCGGCTTTTGCTTCAGCAGTTTCATCATGCCGCCCGATGCCGTGAGGGCGGCGCCCGCCACCAGCAACATCGTCGGCAGCGCCATTTCTATGACCACCGTCATGATCACGCCTGGCGGGCAAGCCACCGGGTCATTCGCACCGCAACCCAGGCCACCCCAGGTGAAACGTAGGGTGCCGGCATCATGCGGCACCGGCACATTGAAATGAGATGAATCAGCAGACAGGGGGATACCCATAATGGTTTCTACCGGGTCCACCATGCCCACATAGCGTTTATAGGTGTCGCCGTCAAACACTGAGTCTAGCAAGGGGAAGCGTGAAGCCCAGTTCTCAGGTGCCTTGGCCTTGCCGCTGGCATCGAGAAACTCAACATAGCAAGACAAATGGCGCAACCAGTGGTTTTTCACCACGATGGTCAAATTGCCATTGGCACCGCTGGACAGCATGGGGAAGTGAAACACTTTCTTGGCTTCATCAACTTTGCCTACCGCAAAATATGATTTGCCAAAGCCAACGCCATTCGAGGTGATCAGATACTGCAAAATCGTACCGCCCCCCATCAGCATGCATTCAACCTGCGCATATCTGCCGCTGGGCGAAACAACCAGCGCCGCATAATGGCCTGGAGTGTTAGGCAAGGGCCGCAGTGGCCCCGTCATATCATCAAGTACGACAAACAGGTTCTGGTCGGCCAGCGCCTTTTGCGCTTCTTCATCAAAGGCATAGGCGGGTTTATCTTCACGGCTAGACCATGTACCCTCGGCCCGCCAGTTGCTGCCCGCAGGTGCTGCCTGGTAACGCACATCAGGCTCGAACACCAGGCCGTCGGTTGGCGTCAGGTTCTTCAGCTTCCAGCGCACATCGTTTGCGCCACGCAGTTTTTCAGCACGCAGTTTATGTTTGGGCTGCACCTTGCCATCATAGGCAGCATCTGTCGTGCCGTACTGGGTAGACCAGGTCTGACCGCGCAATTCTTCTGCCTGGCTGGCATACACCAGCGCCCGCGACAGCGCCTTGCTAACAGCATCAAGCACATCCTGATGCAAGCCCATGGTAAACACCGGCTTGCCGTCATCGTCCACTGCGGGCTGGTCACCGTCATAGACGCGCTCGACCGTTGACCAGTCATCAGGATGCTCAAGTATCCTCAGCACCAGCAGGTTGAATTCATTCAGGGCGCGCCGTATACACGCCTCGATCACCGTCACCGGCCCGCCTTCAACAGCAGCTTGGTTGAGATTGATCAGCTCAGGATGCTTGAACAGCAACGCCACCGCAGTCTCATACGCATCCTGGTAATTGGCGATATGGTCAGGCGTAGTTTCCAGCGCCTGCAATTGCGCCGACAAGAAATTTTGCCCAAACTGACGGTAAGCAAGCTTGGGGTGCAAGGCCTTATCAGGATTGGCACGCAAAAGCTTGCGCCTGACATCGCGCAACCGCGCATCACGAGGCACATGGATACCCATGGAAATCGTACGCTCGGTTTCATACCCATCGACGATCACTGGCGTAGTCACCCACATCAACGCCACCGCATCAGATGGCAAAGGCACCTCGGCATAATGACTGACGACTTCGTCAGGCACCATTTTCAGGAAACCATTTTTCTGCCGCCCCTCGACCAGCGACTGTTCAGTATGCGGCGTAATATCATATTCATTCATCGCCACATGCAGCTTGAAGCTGGGCGCAGGGCCAGCAGCATGCAAGGTGTTGGTATTGGAGTCGGTGACAGCAGCGTCAGAAGATTCAGAAGGGTCAGAAGTGCGGGCCGGCAAATGCCGCGCTAGATCAAAATGAAGAAGGTGGCGCTCAGTCGCGCGCTCAAGCAAAGCCATGCATATTTCCTTTGATGAAAAAATCAACGTAGAGAATTACTGCAAATAAACAAAATGGATGGGACGAACAGAAAAGGCAGAAAAGCAAATGGAAGCTGGCAAAGTATCCATTATTCGGGCAGTGATCACAAGAACAATTTTTACAAATTGTTACGAGTTTGGAAAATTTATAGTGTGGTGATGTGTAAGTCCTGTCCAAATATGAACACAGGAATGACTGGCTTAATCATGGATTGAAACCACACCTGGATTTTCTTGGCGATTTATCGCGCTAGAGCAAGCCGTGAATGGGCGACTGTTCTTGCGCGCACCTTCAGGTTATGTGGCGACACCAGCAGGCGAACATGCACTGGTAGCCGCAGAGATGATGGAAAAGCCTCGGACAAAATACAGCGTGAAGTCGCCGGGATAGACAACCACCTGTCAGGCGTAGTGCGTGTTGCCACGTCCGATACCATGGCCAGCCACTTCGTCATCCCCGCCATGCAAAAGCTGCACGCCAGCCATCCCGATATCCGCATCGTACTGAGCACCCAATGCAACTGAGCAACCTCACCCGGCGCGAAGCCGACATTGCCGCACGCCTCGTCAGACCCACCGACCCCGGCCTCATAGCCCGCCACCTGACCAAGCGCGAGCTGGGCCTGTTCGCGGCAAAATCCTATCTGAAAGAACATGAAGTAACAGCAGACAGCAAAGGCCTCGAAGGCCACGACATCATCACCTACCAGCACCGCATCGCACCCCGCCACGCAGAAAAAATTGCGGCCTGCCCATCACCAACGCCCGCGTCACCATGGAAGTCAGCAGCGCGATGATGATGCTGGAAGCCGTGCGTGCTGGCATGGGCATTGCGGAACTGGCAGTCCACATCGCAGAGAACGATCCACTACTCACCCGCCTGTGACCAGAGCAGAAAGACAGCTATGATGTGTGGCTGGTCATGCAAGGCGCATCTTGCCCGCGCTGCGTGGGTCAGGGCCGTTGCTGATGCGATTGTGGGTGTTTTTCTGGAAAGAAGAACGAATAAACAGGAAATCAGAAAATTTTTTCTCGGCTATCAGCAATCCGCGATGACATGGCCGGCCAGTAAGTCCGCTCGCTCGAACAGCGATTCCAAGGTCCATGATTTGACGCTCTCAAATTTAGGTGTGCGCAGCGTCGTGCTATCTGTGAACAGTTCAAGGGTGGCATTGCCCGCAACAGAACTGACTTTGCCATCCGCAGGCAAGGTAAAGATACAGCGACCGGAGAGACCGACAAGACTAAAATTCATGCTGACAGTATTGAACTATCAGCCGGATATAGTCATCTAGGAAGGGTTGGATATGCGACTTAATAATCTGCGGAATTTCCGTTTCGGGCGCGTGGCATAACTAAATGATGATGTCCAATGGCAGTTGAAGGACTTCTCGCAGATTAGAATTTAGAATCAGTATGCGTATGTAATTAGAAAGTATCTATTTTAATGAGCCCGCAGATTTTTAATTTTACTTCGTTCGCGTTCGTTGATTTTCCAACCAGCTACAAGACCTATCACGATCAACCAAAGTGGCGACCACGAAATCATCTCAAGCCCGTAAACGAGGATAGTAGCAAATGACATTCCATAGAAGAACCAATCTCCATGTTTGCACTTATGAGCAGTTACACCTGAAGTTTTGCCGATCATATCCTCTCCGGCCACAGCGAGTTTCCTGAACTCATCATTTGGATCAAGTCTGCCTGTTTCTACTTCTCTCCGTGTTATACGTTCTAACAAATTAGAATTTACTAATCCGTTCTGCGTCGCTTCTTTATTCAGCAACAAAAGATATTCAGATGCAATTATTGGTAGCAGTCTCCGATAAGTCGCATCATCAAAACAAGATTTACTTAATTCGACAAGAATTGCATGGGCCTCAAGCAAAATTACATATTCTTCTTCAGTCGTGGCTTTTGTATGTAAAGCGGTAATTTCATCATGAAATGATTGCCAATTGCCACCTTCAGACATGCGCTGCTTTAGATTGGAAATTTCTAAAATCATTTTTTTGATCCCTTAATTATAAGAACTACCAGCCCTGAGATTGCTGACCGGAATAAAATCGGACAGCATAAGCTTGCCAAATTCTTCAAGCAAGGCTTTTTCGGCATTCATAAAAGTACGGTCAAGTACACTGGTGACGGCCCGTTCTACCGGACAATCAGGGTGATCATCTGCTGCACCCATGGCGTAGATTGCTGGGCGGTCAAGGGCCTGATAGATGTCAAGCACGCTGACCTTTTTCAGATCCACAATGATTTCCCAGCCACCGCCTCTCCCCTGCGTAGAGCGTACATAACCGGCATTTCTCAAACCCGACATGGTGCGTCTTACAACGACCGGATTGGTTTTAAGCATTCTCGCAATGTCTTCTGATGTAGCAGCCCCCTGGCGACCATAGATATGTATCAGTACATGTAGCATGCGCGCCAGTCGGTAATCGAGTCTCATTTTTATGTCCATAGCCAGCAATTCGATACGATATCGTAACATGTGGAGTTGCAGTATACTTTTTTACGTGATATCGTAACTTCAAATATTGCGATATGAGAAAATTACTGCGCTGCCCTCCCCCCACGAATGGGAATGCAGTGCGTACCAACCTATGGAGTGCTTATGACTAACTTGACATATCGCCAGGTGCAAGCGAACGGCATCACTATGAATGTTGCAGAACAGGGTGAGGGGCCGCTTGTTTTGCTGTGCCATGGTTTTCCGGAAACTTCTTATGCCTGGAGGCATCAGATTCCGGCACTGGCGGCTGCTGGATATCATGTTGTCGCGCCGGACTTGCGTGGCTATGGTGGATCAGACAGGCCAGCCAGGGTAGATCAATATACCTTGATGCATCTGGTGGGCGATATGGTCGGGCTTCTCGATACTCTTGGTGCTAAAGATGCGGTGATCGTCGGCAATGACTGGGGAGCGACACTGGCATGGCAGGCAGCACTGATGCGACCCGACCGTTTTCGTGGCGTGGTTGGAATCGGTGTGCCGCTGATGGGGCAGCCACCCATGCCACCGACGAAATTATTTCCACAAACGGCCTTAGAACTGTTTTATACCCTGTACTTTCAGGATGAAGGCGTGGCAGAGAAGGAATTTGAAAAAGACATCGCAAGCACCTTACGTAAAATACTCTGCGCAGCATCCGCTGAAGCAAGAAGTGATGAGCCAGGCCAGGCCGCAGCGAATCCCTTCAGTATGGTGTCGCGTGACTATGGCTTGCTTGCATCACTGCCTTTACCTCTACATTTACCGACATGGCTCTCACAAGCTGATCTGGATGAATATATTAAAGCGTATGCCATCAGCGGCTTTCGCGGCGGTTTGAATTTCTACAGAAATCTGGATAGAAACTGGGAATTACAATCTGCCTTGATAGGCATGCGGGTAGATGTACGTGCACTATATATAGCAGGTGAAGCAGATGCGGGTTTAAACATGCCAGGCATGGAAGAGATCATCGCAAACATGCCTGCACTGGCACCTATGTTACGCGGCTGTATAAGGATACCTGAGTGTGGCCATTGGGTGCCACAAGAAAAACCTGAGGTCGTCAATAAAGCGATTATTGATTTTTTGCATGCGCTTTAAATAGCAAAAAATTCCCACTTTTCGCCATTACAACTCGCAAAAATAATGCTCGCTGTAAAACTGGTTCAGATCTGATATCTTCCAGTTTTGCAGCGAGCATAGTTTCAAATCCTGCATAAATCACTTAAGATGTAATACTTCACCACTACAGCCCTACCCCAACTTTGCATACTCAGCAATGAGAAGCGATCTGTACTTGGTTAAACATTCAAGCAAGCTCTGCCGCCTGCACTATCATTAACTTTTACAATCACCAGAAATGACAAGCTTTATCTTATTTTCATATTCCATTTCCCATGCAAACTTTTCTACTTCGTTTGCCTGAATAGCCAGCCTCTTTGAAGTCAGTGCGTCTTGTGCTTGTAACAGACATTTATCGGTTGATGGGCTATTTTTGTCCAGCATTGATAGTTCTTGAGCGGTGATTTTATAAGCTTTTGATTTAAGTATTTCCAGCACCTTTTCCTCAGCCACTTTTTCAGCCTCATCATTCTCAGCAAGTTTCTTTACTGGTGCTTCGAAGCACTCGGCTTCCTCAATTTTATTGACATACCAGCTTGCTCCAGAATCAAATGTTCTTAACCAGGCAACCTGCTTCCCTGCATAACCGCCAAAGGAATTTTTGGAATTGACTTCAAGGCAGGCGCGATTTTTGTAGGCATATGATTCTCCCCATTTCGCCGAATCGGGGTCTTTGAGTTTTTCACGAACTGCCCTTCGCATGGCATTATCAAAAGTTGTGCTATCGCAGGCGCCAAGACAGAGAAGCAATGCTATTAACAGTAATTTAGTCTTCATACTCACTAATCATCCAGAATTGAAATAGTTATCCATACTACACAAAATATATTCATATTCTGAAAATCAAGCCGTATCAAAAATAAATATTTATTTATTAATACCGTGAAATAAAGATCATCACAAGAGAGGAATTCAAAAATAATGTTAAATCCATACGAATTCCTCTCTCAAAAAAAATTGCAGCAGACGCTCTTGATAAATCAGGAGCTTAGCAAAATTTGTTTGAGTAAAATAAATTATCCGACCACCCCAGCACGCCCCAGCATCGCATGCAACAACACATTGCACCCGGCCTCCAGGTGTTCTGATTTTGCATCTTCAATTTCATTGTGACTGATGCCATCCTTGCAGGGCACGAAGATCATACCTGACGGGGCCAGTCTGGCGGTGTAGATGGCGTCGTGGCCTGCACCGGAGACGACGTCCATGGTGCTGTAACCCAGGGTAGCTGTAGCTTCTCGCACGGCGTTGACGCAGTCTGGGTGGAAAGGGCATGGGGGGTAGTAGGATACGCGTTCTACGCTGATGCTCAGGCCACTGTCTTTGCTGGTTTTGTCGACGAAGGCGAGGATTTCATTGTGCATGGTGTCCAGTAATTCTGCGGAGACATTGCGCAAGTCCATGCTGAATTTGACTTCACCGGGGATGACGTTGCGGCTGTTGGGGAACACCTGCACCATGCCTACCGTGCCACGGCCATAGGGCGGGTAGCGGTTGCCGATGTTGACGACTTCTTGCATGATTTTAGTGGAGATTTGCAGGGCGTCTTTGCGCAGGGCCATGGGGGTGGGGCCTGCGTGGGCTTCCATGCCGGTGACGATGCAGTCGTACCATGAGAGGCCAAGCACACCGGGGACAACGCCGATGACCTTGTCGGCATCTTCGAGTACCGGGCCTTGTTCTATATGGGTTTCAAAGTAGGCACCGATGGGATGCTGGCCTGGCACTTCTGTGCCTTTGTAGCCTATGCGTGCTAGCTCATCGCCTACGGTTTTGCCTTCGGTGTCTTTGGCGGCGTAAGCTGTTTCCAGCGAGAATGCGCCGCAGAATACGCCTGAACCCATCATGACGGGAACGAAGCGTGAGCCTTCTTCATTGGTCCAGAAGGCGACTTCGATTGGTGCCTCTGTTTCTATGTTGTGGTCATTGAGGGTGCGCACCACTTCGAGTGCGGCCAGCACGCCGTAGTTGCCGTCGAACTTGCCGCCTGTGGGCTGCGTATCAATATGGCTGCCGGACATGATGGGTGGCAGTGCCGGGTTCTTGCCTGCCCTGCGCATGAAGACATTGCCTATCTGGTCTATGGTGACTGCAAGGCCAGCCTGCTTGGCCCAGGAGACGACGAGGTCGCGGCCTTGTTTGTCGAGATCAGTCAGGGCCAGGCGTTTGACGCCACCTTTTGGGGTGGCACCGATTTGTGCCAGTTCCATCAATGAGGCCCAGAGGCGGTCTCCATTGATACGTAAATTTGCGGTAGACATGTTGAATCCTTTACAGTAAGTCCTTAAGCGCGCATTTTATTCAGCGCTTGAAACATGGGCGAGAAGGACGGACGCTTGATATAACGCCCTGCTCCCATCTCTGCCATTAATTCACCTTGTTTGAACACCAGCTTGCCACCGCTGATGGTGTGGGTTGGTATGCCTTTGACGGTGCGGCCTTCAAAAATATTGAAGTCGCCTTTGGAGAATTGTGTTTTGGCGGACAGTGTCTTGGTGCCATTGACATCCCACAGCACGATGTCGGCATCTGCCCCTTCAGTAATGACACCTTTGCGTGGATAGATATTGAAAATCTGCGCACAGTTGGCGGAGGTGACCTTGACGAATTCTGATGGCGTCAGGCGACCTGTGTTCACACCTGCATCCCACAAGATCATCATGCGTTCTTCTACGCCGCCGCAGCCGTTGGGTATCTTGGTGAAGTCATCCTTGCCTGCGGCTTTTTGGGCCGCACAGAAGGTGCAGTGATCAGTGGCGGTGGTATGCAGATTGCCGCCTTGCAGGCCTTGCCACAATGCCTCTTGATGATGGCTGCTGCGGAAAGGTGGGCTCATGACATGGCCTGCGGACTGGACAAAATCCGGGTTCTTGTAAACACTGTCATCAACAACGAGATGGCCTGCCAGCACTTCACCGAACACGCGCTGTCCATGGGCACGGGCGCGGGTGATGGCGTCCAGCGATTCCTGGCAGGATACGTGGACGATATACAGCGGCGTGTTAAGCACGTTGGCAATGGCAATCGCGCGCTGAGCGGCTTCGCCTTCTACCATGGGCGGGCGTGACAGTGAGTGAGACTGCGGGCTTGTCATGCCTTTTTTTATGAGCTCTTGCTGCAACATATAAACGAGTTCACCGTTTTCTGCATGCACGGTCGGTATGGCACCGAGTTCCAGTGCGCGGGAAAAGCTTTTGACCAGGATTTCATCATCAGCCATGATGGCGTTCTTGTAGGCCATGAAATGCTTGAAGCTGTTGACGCCATGTTCATTGACGAGCTTGCCCATGTCGGCATGGACAGTCTCATCCCACCAGGTAACGGCGACGTGGAAGGAATAATCACCGGCAGATTTTTCTGCCCAGGTGCGCCATATGTTGAAGGCTTCCATCAGGCTTTGTTGCGGGTTGGGGATGACGAAGTCGATGATGCTCGTCGTACCGCCCGCCAGGCCAGCAGCCGTGCCGGTAAAGAAATCATCTTGGGTGACCGTGCCCATGAAGGGCAATTGCATGTGCGTGTGCGGGTCTATGCCGCCGGGCATGACGTAGAGGCCGCCAGCGTCGATAATTTCGGCACCCGCAGGTGCATCGAGATTGTCGCCTACGGCGATAATCTTGCCATTGTCGCAAAGGACATCGGCTTTAAATTCGCGGTCTGCGTTGACGACAGTGCCGCCGCGTATCAGGATGGTCATGACAGTTCCTTCATTAATTCATTGGGTGTGCGAGATTACGGGGTTGCGTACCGTGGTTAGGTCGGAGTGTAGGTTGGGCTACGGGCATCAGCCCAACACTCGGCTTTCAAAAACGTATACGTCATTTCCAGGCCCAGTATTGGGCAGATAAAGCATTGCCTAGCGAAGCCCGGCCCAACCTACGTTAATATCCCGTGATTTTACACATTCAAAATTCAAACCTTCTTACCACTCATCAAACCCATATACACTACCCCGGACAAGGCGAGGCCGACGAACCAGGCATAGGTGTAGATGGTTTTTAATACTTCTGGAATAGCCGGGAAGCTGGCAGGGAAAGCCGCATTCAAAAAACCCGCGATATTCGGCAAGACGCCGATCACGAAAGCGATCACGGCGGCCATGTTCCAGCCATTTTTATAGCTGTACTTGCCTTCATCCTGATACAAGGCATTGACATCAATCTCTGTCTTGCGGATGAAGTAATAATCGATAATCAAAATACCAGCAATGGGGCCAAGCAAGGCGGAATAGCCGATCAACCAGGTGAAGATATAGCCCTGGGTGGATTCCAGTATCTTCCACGGCATCATGATCAGGGCGATGGATGCGGTGATATAGCCACCAGTTTCATACGAAATCAGTTTAGGGTTCAGGGCTGAAAAATCATAAGCCGGGCCAACCAGGTTGGCGGCCAGGTTGACGGATACTGTGTCTATCAGCAAGATCAGCAAGGCGATCAATACGGCAACGCCAGTCATGCGGCTGGCGAGGTCTACTGGGTCCCACAGGGCTTTGCCATACAGGACAACGGTGGCAGA
Organism: Undibacterium sp. Ji42W; assembly: GCF_049340405.1. NCBI lineage: Bacteria > Pseudomonadati > Pseudomonadota > Betaproteobacteria > Burkholderiales > Oxalobacteraceae > Undibacterium > Undibacterium sp. Ji42W. Next base: position 228,638 of record NZ_JBMPOV010000009.1, on the reverse strand, counting down.
AGTGACGATCACCGCCAGCAGGGCCAGCAGACCCATCGGCGCAGGCAAGCCTATGGTCTGGCCAAGGATCTGGTCTTTTTGCGATTTGGCAAAACGGGTAAAGTCGGGGATGTTCAGGGCCAGCGTAGCCCAGAAGCCAACCATGGCTGTCAGTGAAGGCCAGAAGGTGCTCCAGAATTGCCCGGCTTTTTTACCGCCTTCAACGAATTGCGATGGTTGATCAAGGATGGGGCCAAAGCCACCCGCCTTGTTATAGACCCAGCCCAACAAAACGAAACAGATGATGATCTTCAAAGGTGCGGTACAGGTTTCCAGCTTGCGTATGGATTCCATGCCGTGGAAGATATACCAGAACTGTATGGCCCAGAAAATCAGGAAACAAACCAGTTGCGCTGCGTTAATGCCCAGACCGGCAATATTGTCACCACCGAGCGGATGGCCGATCAACACCCCACCCAGGGTATAAATCATTTGCCCGCCAAACCAGGTTTGTATGCCATACCAGCCGCAGGCGACGATGGCACGCATGAGGGCAGGCAAGCGTGCGCCGCGCACACCAAACGAGGTGCGGGCCAGCACCGCATAAGGTATGCCGTATTTGGCACCGGCATGACCTATCAGCAACATGGGGACGAGCACAATGGCATTGGCAATAAACACGGTCACGACTGCCTGATAACCTGACATGCCGCCTTCGATGAGGCTCGCCGCCAGGGTATAGGCCGGGATACACATGACCATACCCACCCATAAAGCGGCAAAGTGATACCAGCGCCAGGTGCGCTGTGCTTCTGAAGTAGGTGCTAAATCCTCATTCCAAAGTTGCCCGCTTTGTGTCTGCATATACTCTCCATTAGGTGTCAGCAAGTAAATTTAGCGATAACTAACATCTATTAAGACCTCTCACCACAGAGACACCGAGACACAGAGAAAATCAAGAGAAAACCAATGGTTTCTTTTGCCTTTCTCTGTGTCTCAGCATTTAGAGATCGGATGATGTTTGCATACTTACTTTATAACAGATTTGTAGCAAACTTCATTCCAACATCGTTATCTAACAACACATTGAAATTCAATATAAACCAAACTACTATCGCAACCCTCTAATTTCTCTAGCCTTTCTCTGTGTCTCGGTGTCTCTGTGGTGAGTGGTTTTAAACCTATTTCAACACCGCACGCGGGTTGCGTGGGTCTTGCGTCCAGTTCATATATGGCTTGCCAGTCGCCTGGGGCACCATGGTGATGCACTGTTCTACCGGGCAGGTGATCTGGCAGAGGTTGCAGCCTACGCATTCTTCCTTGATGACTTCGTATTTGCGGGTGCCATTGTCGGCGATCAGTTGCGCGATGGACTGGTGCGAAGTGTCTTCGCAGGCGATGTAGCAGCGGCCGCATTGTATGCATTTGTCCTGGTCGATCTCGGCAATAACGGCATAGTTCATGTCCAGGTATTTCCAGTCTGTCGTATTGGCGACAGCTTTACCGGCAAAGTCACTGATGCGTTCGTAACCTTTTTCATCCATCCAGCGTGACAGGCCATCTGTCATTTCCTTGACGATGCGAAAACCATGCAGCATGGCGGCGGTGCATACCTGCACCGAGCCAGCACCCAGCGCCAGGAACTCTGCTGCATCGCGCCAGTTGCCTATGCCGCCTATACCTGAAATAGGCAGACCCTTGGTGGCCGGGTCACGGGCGATTTCTGCCACCATGTTCAAAGCGATGGGCTTGACTGCACTGCCGCAGTAACCGCCATGCGTGCTTTGCGTGCCGACGATGGGGCGGGCGATCATCTGGTCAAGATCAATAGACGTGATGGAGTTGATGGTGTTGATCAGCGACACCGCATCTGCACCGCCATTGAAGGCAGCACGGGCTGGTACGCGTACGTCGGTGATGTTGGGTGTGAGCTTGACGATGACGGGCAGTGAGCAATACTTCTTGCACCAGCGCGTGATCATCTCTACGTATTCTGGCACCTGGCCTACGGCTGCGCCCATACCGCGTTCTGGCATGCCATGCGGGCAGCCGAAATTGAGTTCTATGCCATCTGCGCCTGTGGCTTCTACCAGTGGCAGGATGCGTGCCCAGCTTTCTTCTTCGCAGGGGTACATCAGGGACACGATCATGGCGCGGTCTGGCCAGTCTTTTTTGACTTGCGTGATTTCGCGCAGGTTGATTTCCAGGCTGCGGTCGGTGATCAGTTCGATGTTATTAAAGCCAATGACTTCGCGGTTCTTGCCAAAGTGGGCAGAGTAACGCGAAGAGACGTTGACCGGTGGTGGATCTTCGCCCAGGGTTTTCCAGACCACACCGCCCCAGCCTGCTTCAAAAGCGCGGATGACGTTATAGGCCTTGTCGGTCGGTGGTGCGGAAGCCAGCCAGAAAGGATTGGGTGCCTTGATGCCAGCAAAGTTAATCGAGAGGTCAGCCATATTACACCTTCGCTTTCAAATCATTATCAATCGCCAGCGCTGCCAGCTTGCCATGTTGGACTGCCTGTACCGTCAAGTCCTGCCCGTCGGCGATACAATCGCCACCGGCATAAATGCCGGATACGCTGGTGCGGTAATGGGCATCCACATGGATTTTGTCATTCTGCTTTTGCAGGTCTTTTGCAAGGGCATCTGACAAACTGCTGTTGTCCATGCTTTGGCCTATGGCCTTGAAAATGGCTTGTGCAGGAATATCGATAGTGGCACCACTGGCTTGCAATTTGCCACCAACTTCTTTAGTGCGGGCAAAACGCATGCCACTGACCTTGCCTTCGGCATCACGCAAGACTTCTTGCGGTTGCGCCCAGGTGACGATGCGTACCTGGTTGGCTTTGGCGATATCCTGTTCATGGTGAGTAGCAGACATATGCTCTGCACCACGGCGGTACACGAGGGTAACCTGCTCTGCACCAAGGCGGGCGATTTGCACAGCCATATCAATGGCGGTATTACCAGCGCCAATGACCACACATTGTTTGGGCACCGGCAATTTGGTCAGATCTTCTGCCTGACGCAGCTCGGCGATGTAATCTACCGCTGCCATCAAACCGGGCGCATCTTCACCTGTCAGGCCCAACTGGCGGCTGGCACCCAGACCAAGACCCAAGAAGACGGCATCATAATCGCGGCGCAAATCTGCCAGATGCAGGTTCTGGCCCAGTACCTGTTCATGCTGGACGGTGATACCACCAATTTGCAGCAGGAATTCCACTTCGCGCTGGGCACTGTCTTCTGTCAGTTTGTATTTGGCGATCCCGTATTCATTGAGGCCACCAGATTTTTTCTTGGCTTCAAAAATCACGACATCATGGCCTAATGTTGCCAGTCTGTGCGCACAGGATAAACCTGCTGGCCCAGCACCAACGATAGCGATTTTTCTACCTGTACTGGCAGCACGCTGGAAAGGATGTTGCTCAAATTTTGCATTGTCGAGTGCAAAGCGTTGCAGCAGACCGATGTTGACTGGTGCACCTTCTGCATCATGATTGCGCACGCAGGCATGCTCGCACAAAATCTCGGTGGGGCAAACGCGTGAGCAACTTGCACCGAGGATGTTTTGATCGAGAATAACTTTGGCTGCGCCATTGATGTTGCCGACAGCAATATTCTGGATAAAGCTGGGCACATCAATTTCTGACGGGCAGATGCGTGTGCAGGGAGCGTCGTAACAATAGAGGCAGCGGTCACTTTCTATCGCTGCCTGGCGCTTATTCAGTGCAGGATTCAAATCAGTGAAATGCGAACGCAGCGTTTCCTGACTTTCTTCTGCCTGGGGTAAATGCTTAAGGGCTTCCAACATGGTGGCTCCAATCGATCTTGAGAATTCTTTTTACAAGCAATTTTCGTGACAGCTAATTTACTATTTCAGGACTTACGAAAAATTGTCCCAGCAAGGCTGCCGCTTTGGGGAACATCCCTTGCAGGGGATGTTCGTTTCGTCGGCAGACAACATGTTGTCTGAAACCCCGACTACACCGCAGTGACGAAGACAGTACTTTAGTACCAGGTCTTGCCAAAAGCGGAAGCTGCAACGCAGCTGGGGCGATTTTCTCGAATGTCCTGCGTTTATTTATTTTGGGGGAATGAAAATTCTGCCCCCTTACCAATACTATCCGGCCAGCGTTGCATGACTGCTTTCACGCGTGTATAGAAACGGACGCCTTCAGGACCATAGATGTGATGATCGCCAAACAGGCTGCGCTTCCAGCCACCAAAACTATGGAAGGCCATGGGCACAGGCAGGGGCACATTCACACCGACCATGCCAACCTGTATCATGCGCACGAATTCACGCGCAGTACCGCCATCGCGGGTGAATACTGCAACGCCATTGCCGTATTCATGCTTGTTGATGAGGTCTGCTGCTGCCTCCATGTCTGGCACACGAACTACGCATAAGACAGGGCCAAAAATTTCCTGCTTATAGACCGTCATTTCTGGCGTTACATGATCGAACAGGCTGCCGCCACAGAAGAAGCCTTGTTCATGTCCGGGCACTTTGAAATTGCGACCATCGACGACGAGTTTTGCACCCTCTGCGACGCCATCACCAATCAGGCTTTCTATGCGTTCTTTGGCTGCGTGGGTAATGACCGGCCCCATTTCTGCGTCGGGGATGAGACCGTTATTGATCTTAAGGGCTTTGACACGCGCTGCCATCGCATCGACCAGTGCGTCAGCGGCAGAACCAACGGCAACGGCAACCGAGATGGCCATGCAGCGTTCACCGGCAGAACCATAAGCTGCGCCCATTAATGCATCGACTGCCATGTCCAGATCAGCATCAGGCATGACGACCATGTGATTTTTTGCGCCACCGAGTGCCTGCACGCGCTTGCCATTGGCACAGCCCCGTGCGTAGATTGCCTGCGCTATCGGGGTAGAACCGACAAAGCTGATAGCCTGCACTTCTGGATGATCAAGCAGTGCATCAACGACAGTCTTGTCACCTTGCACGACATTGAAAACACCATCTGGCAAACCAGCCTGCTTGAGCAGTTTCGCATGCAACAAGGATGCAGATGGATCACGTTCAGACGGTTTCAGCACAAAGGTATTACCGCAGGCGATAGCGATAGGGAACATCCACATCGGCACCATGACGGGGAAGTTGAATGGCGTGATACCGGCGACGACACCCAGTGGCTGGCGCATGCTGCAGGCGTCGATGCCACGGGCGATCTGTTCAGAATATTCGCCCTTCAATAGTTGCGGTATGCCTATGGCAAATTCCACCACTTCTATGCCACGGGCGACTTCACCCTTGGCGTCTGCCAAGGTTTTGCCATGTTCCTTGGTCAGCAAATTGGCAAATTCATCAGTGTGCTGTTGCAGCAGGTTCAAATAAGCCATTAGCACGCGGGCGCGTGACAGGGCTGGTGTGTTTGACCATGCAGGAAAAGCTTTTGTCGCTGCGGCAACTGCGAGGTTAACGTCCTGCTCGCTGCCCAATGCGACCTGGCCTTGCACCGAACCGAGTGCAGGATTATAGATATCGGCAAAGCGTGGCTGCACGCTTTGATGCAGTTCGCCGTTGATGTAATGATTGACTTGATATGTGGTCATGATGTTCGCCGGATTAATCGAGGTGTTTCAAAATGTCGTGCAGTTTGCCGAACAGCTGATCTACGTGTTTTTTCTCCAGTATCAATGGAGGCGACATGGCGATGATGTCGCCTGTCGTGCGCACCAAGACACCTTCAGCAAAGGCTTTCTTGTAGGCTGCCATGGCGCGTGCACCGACTTTGCCTGGCATGGATTCAAGCTCTATCGCACCGATCAGGCCGACATTGCGCAGGTCGATAACATGCGGCAAGCCTTTCAAAGAATGCAGGCCATCTTCCCAATAAGCTGTCATGCTTTGTGCATGCTCCAGTACTTTTTCTTCCTTGAATACTTTCAACGAAGCCAGGCCAGCAGCAACGGCCAGAGGGTGACCGGAATAGGTGTAGCCGTGGAACAGTTCTATGCCTGCGGGACCTTCCATCAAGGCATCGTAGATTTTTTGATGACTGAATACCGCGCCCATAGGTACGACACCATTGGTCAGGCCCTTGGCTGTAGTCATCAGGTCTGGTGTGACACCAAAGTAGTCTGACGCAAACGGGGTCGCCATGCGGCCAAAGCCGGTGATGACTTCATCAAATATCAGCAGGATGCCATGCTTGTCGCACAGTTCACGCAGGCGTTTCAGATAGCCTTTTGATGGCAGGATGACGCCAGCAGAACCAGCCAAGGGCTCGACGATAACGGCAGCGATCGTGGAAATATCATGCAGGGTGACCAAGCGTTCAAGTTCATCTGCGAGGTGGGTGCCGTATTCTGGCAAGCCGCGGGTGAAGGCATTTTTTTCCAGATTGTGTGTATGCGGCAGATAATCAACACCAGCCAGCAAGGTACCAAACTGTTTGCGGTTGGCTGGCAGGCCACCGAGTGACATGCCGCCAAAGCCTACGCCGTGATATGCACGTTCGCGGCTGATGAAGCGGGTGCGCTGGGCTTCGCCGCGGTTGCGGTGGTAGGCCAATACCATTTTCATGGCCGTATCAACAGCTTCCGAGCCGGAATTGGTATAAAACACCTGGCCAAACTTGTGGCCGCTATAGTCGATCAACTGTTCTGCCAGCTCAAAGGCTTGCGGGTGGCCGATCTGGAAGGCAGGTGCGTAATCCAGTGTCGCTACCGCATCTTGTACCGCTTTCACCACAGTTGGGTGGGAATGTCCCAGCGGCACGCACCACAGGCCTGCCGTGCCATCGAGTATCTCGCGGCCATTCTGGTCGCGGTAGTACATGCCAGAGGCAGAAGCTACCAGACGCGGGGCCTCTTTATAGTCACGGTTGGCCGTGAAAGGCATCCAGTAGGAATTGAGTTGTTGTTTGCTGAGCATGGGCTTCTCCTTGACACTGAAAACAATTTACCAAGTGGTAAAAATATGCTGAAATGCTAAATAAGCATATGCAGTAATGACATATACAGCCAGTTTAATTTCATCCAACCGTATTGGTAGCTACAACATAACAGTTATGTGCGTTTGCACAATTCAGCTTATGTTATGTCTAGCGAGGAGCAAGCATGGACACCGTAAAAGAACAGCAGGTAGTAGAGCAAAGCCCGCTATGGCCACAACTGTCACTGGAGCGCAGCCGCCAGGCCAGCCTGGTAGAGCAGATCGTGCAGGAGGTAACACGGCTGGTGCGGCAGAATGACCTGGCGCAGGGCAGCAAAATGCCATCCGTGCGGCAGTTTGCCAAATGCAATGCGGTCAGTACCTTTACAGTTGTGGAATCTTATGAGCGCCTGATCACCCTGGGCCTGCTGAGTTCTCGTCGTGGTTCTGGCTATTTTGTCACCAAACCAGCCTGTACACCCCAGCCCATGACGCAAGCCATCATACCCAGTGCGCTGGATGCCTTAAGCCCGGATTTGTATTCTGGCGTGTCCAGCGCCCTGCCCGTCGGCTCAGGCTGGTTGCCACCTGAGTGGTATGGCGATGATATTTTGCTGGACGCCTTGAAGCAATCCATGCGCATCCCTACCCAGCGCCTGCGTGGCTATGGCAATCCTTTGGGTTTCCCCAGCCTGCGCCAGCACCTGGCCAGCAGCCTTTCACAGGAGTTGTTCAATGTTGATTCTGAACAGATATTGCTGACCCATGGTGCTACCCATGGCTTTGACCTTATCCTGCGCACGCTGTGCAAACCCGGCGACACTGTACTGGTCGAAGACCCTGGTTATAGCAATTTGCTATCCTTGATACGCCATCACGGCTGCATACCGATAGGCATAGCCCGCGATGAAAAAGGCCTGAACCTCGACAGTCTCATGGAAAAGGCCCTGTTGCATCAGCCCAAGCTGATGTTTGTGAATACGGTCTTGCAAAACCCGCTGGGCACCAGCCTCTCCCAGGCACAGGCACACCGCCTGCTGGCCCTGGCAGAACAGTTTGACTTCTGGCTAGTGGAAGATGATATCTACCGCGAGCTATGCCCGCGCCCGGAACCCTCATTGGCAGCCATGGATGGCTTGCGCCGTGTGATACGGGTGGGCAGTTTTTCCAAGACGCTGTCCCCTACCTTGCGCGTAGGCTCGGTCTGTGCATCACATTCGCTGATAGGTGAATTACTGCGAGTAAAGATGCTGGCTGGTTTGACGACATCTGAAATCAATGAACGTGCGGTGCTGCATGCGATCAGCTCGCGCCTCTACCGGCGCATGCTGGAAAAACTTAAACGCCAGTTAGAAACCTCACGCAATGCCAGCATGGACATGTTGCTTGCCGCGGGTTTGACACCCCTGGCAGAACCACGCGGCGGCATGTTTATCAGTGCGGGCTGGAAAGACAGCAAGGCTAGTGCCAGCGAGATTTCACGCCAGGCTTTGCAAGAAGGCATCCTGCTAGCACCCGATGAGTTCTTTAGTTTGCGTGCCAGTGATCACCCCTGGTTCCGTTTCAATATCGCTTATAGTGGCGATGAAATATTAAAAAACTTTTTGATGAAGCAGCGTCATGGATAGAGCGCCGGATAAACTCACGCGCTCACGCGATGCCCTGCAAGCACGCATCATGCAGGCGGCGGTGGAAGTATTTGCCGAGGCTGGTTATGCAGGTACTGCGCTGGCATCGATAGCTGAACGGGCAGGTCTCTCGAAACAGAATTTGCTGTACTACTTCCCGACCAAGCAGATATTGTATGAGAAGGTGCTGGACCAGGTACTGGACCAATGGCTGGACCGCATGAACATATTAGCAGACCCCAACCATGACCCCGCAACATTGCTTGGTAATTACATACGTGCCAAACTGCGTTTCTCGCGTGAACAACCGCAGGCTTCACGCGTGTATGCGATGGAAGTCATCAGTGGTGCGCCTGTGTATGCAGAAACCATGCGTAATAAAATCCTGCCACTCTTACAAAAAGATATAGCCGTTTTTGAAGCCTGGATGGCTGCTGGCAAAATCGCTGCAGTCAACACGACCCATCTTTTATTTTCCATCTGGGCGATGACGCAGTCGTATGCCGACTTTGCTGCGCAGATGAGTCTTGTTCTTGGACATAGCCCTTTGAACGAGAATGATTTTGAAGAAGCAGAGAGACTTATTGTCGATATGGTATTGCATCGCCTGCACTTGAATGTTGTTACGCCAAGTTAAGTCTGTTGCGCTCGAGCAGTAATGTGAATGTCTGTCAAATACCACATAAAAAAATAATGCCGGAGGGCATGTTTAAAGAATTGCTGGCATAATAAATTCTCAGGAAAGAAGTGATGCCGGGCGATTTCTGACTACAAACGATGTTGCAGCGCACATGATCGGGGGAGTGTATGAGTCACGAACAGGGATCAGACGAGGACTGGATCATTGAAGATGAAAATAATGATAAGTCTCAGGAACAACTCGACACTTCATTTGAATCCCACCCCTGGCGCTTGCTCATCGTCGATGATGAAGAAGATATACACGCCGTCACCCGTTTAGCCCTCAACAATATCGTCTTCAAGGGGCGCCCGCTGGATATATTATCAGCACACAGCGCCTCGGAAGCTTTTGATATCTTAAGCAAAGAAAATGACATCAACCTGATTTTGCTGGACGTCGTCATGGAGACCGATGACGCTGGGCTGCGCCTGGTCAAACGCATACGCGAAGAGTTAAAAAATCAACTGGTGCGCATCGTCTTGCGCACTGGCCAGCCCGGCCAGGCACCAGAGAAAAGTGTCATCGTCGATTATGACATCAATGACTATAAAACCAAGACCGAGCTGACTACCCAGCGCCTGTTCACGACGGTGATCGCATCCTTGCGTGCCTACGAGGGCTTGCTGTCAATAGAACGCAGCCGCATAGGATTGACGCGCATATTGCAGGCATCTGCCAATCTGTATGAGCTGAAGTCTTTAAAGGAATTTGCCTGTGGCGTGCTGAACCAGATAGGCGCGATTCTTGATGTGGGGGCGGATGGTGTCTTGTGCCTGTCGCGCAATGCCGTAGGTGCCTCTGCCGATCACCCGCAAGCCAGTGTGATTGCGGCGACGGGGACCTACAGTAACTTTTCTGGCCTGGATAAACTGCCGCAAGATTGCGAGTGGACAGCCATCGTTGAAAAAGCCTTCAATGAAAAGAAAAGCCAGTTCCAGCATCCTGCCGATGTCTTGTTCATCCACACCCGGCAAGGCCATGAATTTGCCATCCTGGTGACGCCTCCCTGGCCACTCGGGCAAATGCAGCGCGACTTGCTGGAATTATTTTGCGACCGCATTGCTGCAGCCTTTGACAATCGTTATCTGAATGAGCAATTGCAAAAGGCGCAGGAAGCATCGGTAGTTGCCCTGACTGACCTGGCAGAATCACGGGACACTGATACTGGCGGCCATGTACAGCGTGTCTGCAAACTGACGAATGCGATAGCCAGTGAACTCAAGCGGCGCAATAATTTCGCGACAGACCTGACACCGCAATTCATGGAAATGGTAGGCATTGCCAGCATATTGCATGATGTAGGCAAGGTGGCTACACCGGATGCCGTTCTGCTGAAAGCTGGCGGGCATGACAAGGATGAACGCATCATCATGGAATACCACGCACTGGCAGGAGAAACCGTATTGGCGCGGGCCGCCACGATGGTCGATGGTGTCAGTTACCTGACTTATGGTTCGCAGATTGCAGGTAGCCATCATGAGCATTTTGATGGACAGGGTTATCCACGAAAATTGAAAGGGGAAGATATTCCCTTGTCGGCGCGTATCGTCGCGGTCGTCGATGTGTTTGATGCCTTGTTGCACCGCCGCCCCTACAAGGAACCCTGGTCGCTGGAAGACACCATTGCTTACATCAAATCCAGGAGCGGCACACAATTTGATCCACTGGTGGTAGATGCGCTGATTCACTATATACAAACCGATAAACCCGATTGGGTTGCCAACAGCGAACACTGATACGGAATTTTAGCACTTGCGGCTCTCGACATCGTCAGGGCGGCTACTTGCCAGTGCCTGAATAATCGGACACTGCGCCTGCTGCGTTGACGATGCACATTGGTGTATTAACTGGGTCAACATGTCTTCCATCCGGTGCAGGTCAGCCAGTTTGGCCTGAACCTGCACTAGTCGCTCATGCGCAACATCGCGTATGGCCTGTTTGTCATTACTATCTTCCAGCATCAGCAAATGAGCAATTTCATCCAGGCTGAAGCCTAATTCCTGTGCTCTTTTGATAAAGCGTATGCGTTCTGCCAGGCTGGCTGGGTAGGTTCTGAAGCCACTTGAAACTTCAGGCACTGGCAGCAAATCGCGGCGCTGGTAATAGCGTATGGTTTCTACCCCCACGCCTGCTGCTTTGGCCAATTGCCCTATCGTATATTGATCTGCATCATGATCTTTATTGTCTATATCAGGCATCGTTAACAAGTCCTTGACTCTGTTCTTGGGTACGGAGTCTATGATAAGCCAATCACGCTAAATTTGTATTGGAAGGAAAACGATGACTCAAGATCACACCAATCACCAGCCTCAGGGTGGCAGTTGCTGCGGGAACAAACATGAAACGCAGCCTGTCTCTCTGTCTCCGCAAGAAAAAAGCCAGGACAAGAAATTTACAGACCCGGTCTGTGGCATGCAAGTCAGCAAGAATCCGGAGAAAACGGCGCGTTTTCAAGGTAATGCCTACTATTTTTGTAGCACTTCATGCGTTAGCAAATTCAATGCTGCGCCAGAAAACTATGTCAAGGCCAAGAAAGTCATCGGACTAAGCAGCGTTGGCAATGTCAATAGCGACGGCATGCAAAGCGATGCTGAGGGTGAACACAAAGACCCGGTATGCGGCATGCGTGTCAATGCGCAGAGCCAGCATCAGCTTGTGCATGCAGGACAAAGTTATTATTTTTGCTGCAATTCTTGCCTGGAAAAATTTCGCAAAGACCCCGCTGCCTGGCTGGATCCAGCCAGGCGCCCTGCACCCAAAGCGGTCGTCAAGGATGCGATATTCACCTGTCCCATGCATCTGGAGATAGAACAAGTTGGTCCTGGTACCTGCCCGCTTTGTGGCATGGCGCTGGAACCAAAGGAGGCCTCGGCAGAAGAAGATACCAGCGAGCTGGATGATATGCGCCGCCGCTTCAAGTTCAGCCTGGCGTTGAGTTTGCCGCTGCTGATCATGACCATGGGCGACATGCTGCCCGGTGTGTCGTTTCACAACCTGCTGGGTATGACGGTGTTCAACTGGCTGCAATTTATCCTGGCGACACCTGTGGTGTTATGGGCTGGCCTGCCATTTTTTGAGCGTGCGCTGGCATCCTTCAAGATCATGCACCTGAACATGTTCAGTTTGATAGGTGTGGGCACGGCTACCGCTTATGTATTCAGCCTGGTGGCACTGCTGTTACCAGGTACCCTGCCCGCTGCTTTCAAGATGAATGGCATGGCACCGCTGTATTTTGAAGCTGCGGCTGTCATCATTACTTTAGTCTTGCTGGGGCAGGTACTGGAATTACGCGCACGTTCGCAAACCAATGCAGCGATCAAGGCCCTGTTGGGCTTGACACCAGCGACTGCGATACGCATTGCTGCCGATGGCAGCGAGACTGAAATTGCCCTGGACGAAGTGCAGCTTAATGATAGTTTGCGCATCAAACCGGGGGCGCATATCCCTGTTGATGGTGCCGTGCTAGATGGTCATAGCAATGTCGATGAAGCCATGCTGACCGGTGAACCACTGCCAGTCAGCAAACAGGCTGGTGACAAAGTCAGTGCTGGTACCATCAACCAGCAAGGCAGCTTTAGCATGCGGGCTGAACGCATAGGCAATGATACCCTGCTGGCCAGTATCATCAATCTGGTGAACCAGGCCGGACGTTCACGCGCACCTATCCAGAAGCTGGCGGATCAGGTATCTGGCTGGTTTGTACCGGCTGTGATTGCAGCAGCCGTGCTGGCCTTTATCGCATGGGCAGTGTGGGGGCCAGCACCGGGGATGGCGAATGGTTTGATGGCGGCAGTATCAGTGTTGATCATTGCCTGCCCTTGTGCACTGGGTCTGGCAACACCAATCTCTGTCACAGTAGGTATAGGCCGTGGTGCCCGTGATGGTGTGCTGATCAAGGATGCAGAGGCACTGGAGAGACTGGAAAAAATCGATACCCTGTTGATAGACAAAACCGGCACGCTGACAGAAGGCAAACCCACACTGCAACACTTCAGCGTCGCTAGCGGCGAATCAGAAACAGATTTGCTGGCGCTGGCAATGGCACTGGAACAACGCAGCGAACACCCGGTTGCCCATGCCATCGTCAGCTATGCCGAAGCACAACATACCAAGCCCGTTGCGATCAGCAATTTCACATCCATCACAGGCAAGGGTGTCAGTGCCACGGTGGATAGCAAGGTGGTCTTGCTAGGCAATCCGGCCTTACTGCAAGAGCATGCCATTCATATCTCAGGCTTTGAACAACAAGTTACTGATTTGCAGACCCTGGGTCACACCGTCATGCTGATGGCAGTTAATCAAAAAGCGATAGCATTGCTAAGTGTGGCTGACAAGATCAAGAACAATAGCGGGGAAGCGATCAGCCAACTACAGCAACAGGGCATGCACATCATCGTGCTGACTGGTGATAACGCCATTACTGCCAGGGCTGTAGCAAAGCAACTGGGGCTGGATGATGTGCGCGCCGACCTGCTGCCAGCAGACAAGTTCCGCATCGTGCAGGAATTGCAGGCGCAAGGGCGCGTGGTTGCCATGGCTGGGGATGGCATCAATGATGCACCTGCACTCGCGCAGGCAGATGTGGGCATTGCCATGGGCAGCGGCACCGACGTCGCCATGCATAGCGCCCATGTAGTGCTGGTCAAAGGTGATTTGCGCGGCATCGTCAAAGCCCGGTCTTTAAGCCAGCAGGCCATGAAAAATATCAGGCAAAACCTGTTCTTTGCCTTTGCCTACAATTTTATTGGTGTGCCTGTTGCTGCCGGACTTTTGTATCCATGGTTTGGAATTTTGCTCAGCCCCATGATCGCCAGTGCAGCAATGAGCCTGAGTTCGGTATCGGTGATCACCAATGCGCTGCGCTTGCGGACGGCGAAATTATAGTATGTGATAGCAAACTGGATGGCAAACCGCAGGAACAGGTAAAATACGCGCCTGTTCTTGCCAGCACTGGCATAGCCTTACCAAATAAAGAATTTCATGCGTATTTCTATCCTGGCATTTTGTATTGCCACCCTGTTTATTTCGCCCGCACACGCAGCCGAAAAGACCAAGCCGGCAAGTAAAAAACCTGTTGAAAAATCTGTCAGCGCCACAGTTTATGTCGCTGGTGACATTGCTGACTGCCGCAAAAGGCCGCCTGTCGAAAGCATGGCTGCCAGAACGGCAGAACTGATTGCCTCTGGTCTTGACAAAGACAGTACGGCTAGGGCCATCACTCTGGGTGACAACACTTACCCCGTCGGCAAGCCCGAAGAATTCAGTAACTGTTACGAGCCGACCTGGGGAAGATTCAAGGAAAAGACCCTGCCTTCACCCGGCAATCATGATTACGGCATGCCCAAGGCTTTGGGGTATTACAATTATTTCGGTGAACTGGCTGGCCCAGACCGCCGGGGCTACTATGCGACCCGGTTGGGCAAGTGGTACATCCTCTCGCTTAACAGCAATTTGGACCAGGCCCAGATGCAAGAGCAACTGAAATGGTTAAAGGACGAACTGGACAGCAATAAACAAAGCTGCACCCTGGCCTTCTGGCATCACCCGGTGTATAGCTCCGGCGGACATGGTAATAATAAAAATATGCAAGAAGCCTGGACCATGCTGGCAGCAGCCAAAGCAGACATCGTGCTGGCTGCGCACGATCATGATTACGAACGCTTTGCCCCTCTTGATGCAAATGGCGACAGGGACGACAAGAACGGCATACGCAGCTTTGTCGTTGGTACGGGTGGTGCGAAATTGACGCCGATGTTCCTGCCCAAGGGCGCCACAGAACTACGCGACAATTCTACCCATGGCGTATTGAAACTGACCTTGCATGCCAAGTCCTACGAATGGGAGTTCTTGCCTGTTCCAGGGCAGGCGCTGGTGGATAAAGGCCAGGCCGCGTGCCATTGAGCACCAGATGCTTAAGCTTGCTTACAATGGACGCAGCTTGGGTGAACCATACTCTGCATCTGCTGCAATCTGCTCCAGTACGGCGCGCATGGCTTTCACCTTGCTTGCGCCGACGCGCTCACCTAATCTGACTTCAAACTCTTGATGAAATGCTCGTGCCACCTGCATCAAGGCAATTGCACGCGGCCTCAGGTGCAATAATCGCACCCGTGCATCGCTATCGTCATCCACGCGCTGTACATAGTCTTTCAACACCATATCGTTAATAATCTTTAGCGCGCCCTGCGGTGTCATGCCCAGGCTTTCTGCAAGCTGCTTGAGGTTTTGTGGATTGTTTTCAAGCAAACGAAAAACATAGCCGAAAGAACTGCCTACATCAGCATATCCCTGCCGTCCCAGATGTTGATGCAATTCTTCTTTAAAGCTGCCAAAAGCCAGATTCAACAACACGCCCAGATCAATATTTTCTTGCATGGTAATTTAATTCTCCTTGGTTTATAATCTTTGGTGAATTATATCACAGGAGGAAATTATGAATCTGATCGACGCATCATCTGCCAAAGTGTTTGCCATGCATGACGCCATCTTTACCGGCCTTGCGTCACCCAGCCGAGGATCAACAGAAAATTCAGCGTGGATCGTTGAACTAAGCGCCAACAAACCCGGTGTCACGCACCAACTTACACGGGAAGAGATATTTATCTGCCTTTCAGGAACGGCAAAGGTCAACATGGGAGATGATCATTACACGCTTAGTGCGGGTGCATGTCTGATCGTACCAGCCCATACCCGTTTTTCAATCACCAAGACCAGTGATGAAAATTTCAGAGCCGTGGCGATTTTGCCAGTGGGTGCTGAGGCAGTGCTGGAAGATGGCAAGACTTTTACGCCGCCATGGGCACTTTGACTATTTCATTTGCACAGGCTTAACAAACCCAGCATACCATCTTGACAACACCCGGAATATCGAGAATACGAAATGGATGATAAGGTCCATATCAAATTCAGATGATGATTCCGGATTTTTTTGCACTATACTCAAGTACGGCTCAACAACTTAGTCAGCTTAGCTGCCTGCGTTGTCACTTCCCGCGTCCGCCAGACGCATTATGGAGTCGTTATGCATATAGAAGAAACCCTCAGGCTGGATTTCAAGGATGTTTTGATACGTCCCAAGCGTTCCACCCTCACCTCCCGTTCCCAGGTCAATCTGGAACGCGAATTCGTTTTCCATCATTCCCGCAAGACTTATCACGGCATCCCCATTATTGCTGCGAATATGGACTCTACCGGCACCATGGAAATGGCCGCTGCGCTGGACCCGCATCAATTATCTGTGGCACTGCACAAGCATTATGATGAAGATGCACTGGTCGACTATTTCTCTGGCCTGCAAAAAAAATCAGCAGCCTTCTATTCCATGGGTATTACCCAATCCGATTTCGAGAAATTCTCTGCCGTCATGGCGCGCGCCCAGAACGCCATAGAATATGTCTGTATAGACGTGGCGAATGGGTATACCGAAGGCTTTATCAATTTCGTCAAAAAAGTGCGTACCACTTACCCTCACCTGACCATCATGGCCGGCAATGTGGTGACGGGCGATATTACTGAAGAGCTGATTTTGGCGGGTGCCGACATCGTCAAGGTGGGTATAGGCCCAGGCTCAGTCTGCACGACGCGCAAGATGACAGGTGTGGGTTATCCGCAATTATCAGCCGTGATTGAATGTGCCGACGCTGCACACGGTCTGGGCGGGCAGATTTGTGCCGATGGCGGCTGTGTTGTACCGGGTGACCTTGCCAAGGCTTTTGGTGCAGGTGCCGACTTCATCATGCTGGGTGGTATGCTGGCAGGCCATGATGAATGCGCGGGCGATTTGGTAGAACGCGACGGTCAGCAATTCAAACGCTTCTATGGCATGAGCAGCCGCGCCGCCATGGACAAGTATGCGGGCGGTGTTGCCAAATATCGCGCGTCAGAAGGCAAGGAAGTATTGATCCCTTATCGCGGCGCGGTAGAAGCAACTTTGCAGGATATTCTGGGTGGGGTTCGTTCAGCATGTACTTACGTGGGTGCACACAAACTCAAGGAGTTAACCAAGCGCACAACTTTCATCCGCGTAACTCAGCAATTGAATGAAGTGTTCGGAAAATCATGAAGCAACTAAGTCCTGTTTAGCAGTAAACAAATTCAAAATAAATCAGTAACAATACTACAAGCCAGCTTTACGAGAAGTTGGCTTTTTTTTCATAATTTTTATCAATTAAATGATTTAGCCTTCATTTGGCATAAATCATGCATAGATATGCGAAATTATGCCATTTTGATCGGTGAATTTTCATGATTTCAATCACATCTGTGATTTGAATATTGCTAAGTACCTACATCCATGGCAGGATAGCCGTTCGGATTTGTGAAAATTTCCTGAGCAGCAAGCAAAGCTATTTTGCACCAATTTATTGCATTTTTTTAAATGCACTATTTTCATGCGAACATTCTTTTCGCTGCGATACAGCCGATTGCTTGATTTAACTTTAGCTTCAAAAACGGTCTTTTGTCTGGAGTAATATGAAAACGGTAGTTATTAAAAAAACAGGGAAGTTGTCATTTCTTACTTTCAGCCTGGCATCCAGTGCCTTGCTCATTACTGCTTGTCAAAAAACGCCGGAACCGGCTCCTGTTGCCAGCACGCCAGATGCCCCTTCATCGACAGCCATGCCAACTGGCTTGGTAAAAAATCCTGTAAAACATGCTGATACTGCCGATGTGACCAAGTGGATGGATATGGCATCCAACAAGTCAGCCGCGCAAATCGCCAAAGAAGAAAAATTGGCGAAAGAAGCTAAAGAGGCCAAGGAAGCAAAAGAGGCTAAAGACGCCAAGGATGCAAAGGCGGCAGCAGAGGCAAAAGCCCTGGCAGCCAAGGTAAAAGATGCGCCTAAAGCGGCATCAGCATCGGCCACCGCACCTGCCCCGGTACCCGTCGCTGCACCCAAGCCAGTAGAAACACCACCAGTGGTCGCTGCTGCACCAAAGCCTGCCCCAGTTGCGGCACCGGTTGAAAACCTGACTTTAAAAGTCGTCTCCAGCGTACAACCCAAATACCCCAGCACTGCAGTACGTGCAGGCATCACCTCAGGTGTAGTTAGTGCGCGCGTGCATATTGATACTGATGGTAAGGTCTCGCAGGTAGAAATCGTCAAAGCAAATCCACCCAAGCATTTTGACAAGGAAGTGATTGCGGCGGCATCTCAATGGAAATATGCGCCGATTTCCAAGCCACTGACCACTTTGCTGGAATTTAATTTCAAGCTCGACAATTAAGACAAGTCTAAACAAAAAGAGCCTGCCTGATCAACATCAGGCAGGCTCTTTTTGTTTGCTGGCAGTACGCTGGCAGGTATTTAGCCCAGGCGCAAAGTCTTGCGTTGATCCTGGTTGGCGGCTTCCACCTTTTTGAACTTGCCGGTCTTGATGGCGTTGCTGCCTTCGGGCAAACCGGCGACCTTGAACACACCGACCACCTGATGCAGATTATCGGCCTGTTCAAGCAGGCTTTGAGCCGCGGCGGCGGCCTCTTCTACCAAGGCAGCATTATGCTGGGTCACCTGATCCATCTGTGTGATCGCCACATTCACCTGTTCTATGCCCCGGCTTTGTTCGCCCCCTGCGGCGGCAATTTCACTCATGATCTCAGCAACCTGTTTGACGGATGTCACAATCTGATCCATGGTGACACCGGTTTCATCGACCAGAGCGGTACCGGCATCGACTTTGGACACAGAGTCATCGATCAATTGCTTGATCTCCTTGGCTGCGCTGGCTGATCTTTGTGCGAGATTTCGCACTTCAGACGCGACTACAGCGAAACCGCGCCCTTGCTCACCTGCTCGTGCCGCTTCCACTGCTGCATTCAAGGCCAGGATATTGGTCTGGAAGGCAATGCCATCGATGACGCCGATGATTTCGACAATTTTGCGTGAGCTGTCTTTGATGGCACCCATGGTACTCACCATTTGCCCGACCACATCACCGCCCTTGCTGGCAAACTCGGATGAGGACATCACCAGTTGATTTGCCTGGGAAGCACTGGCTGCATTATGCTGCACGGTCGAGGTCAGCTCTTCCATCGATGAAGCCGTTTCTTCGAGGGAGCTAGCCTGGCTTTCTGTACGCTCAGACAAATCCAGGTTACCAGCGGCAATCTCGTTCGATGCAGTGAAGATCGTGTCAGTACTGGTCCTGACCTGGCTGACGATGTTGATCAGGCTCTGGTTCATATTTGACAAGGCTTGCAATAATTCACCTGTTTCATCTTTGGATCTGATCTTGATATCCTGACGCAAATCGCCGGCAGCAATATTATTGGCGATATCAATCGCATAATTCAAAGGACGGGAAATGCTGCGCACCAGCCATACGCCCATGGCAGACGCAAACAACACGGACAATACAATAAACAAAGCCGCAAATACCTGGAAGCTGCGGAAGAAACTTTGCGATGCTTCATATTCAGATTTACCGACGCTGAGTTGCAATTGTATGAGCCCATCCATGGATTCTTTCATGGATAAAAACAAGGGGTCCACTTTACTGTGGAATAATTTCGATGCCGCGTCCATGTCCTTATTTTTTAGCGCCGCCAGCGCCGGATTCAAACCTTCATCCAGGAATTGTTTGCGCCTGGTGGCGAACTGGTCAGCCAGAACTTTTTCTTCTGGCGTCAGATAAGTCGCCATGTATTCACCCCATATCTTGCTCGCCTCGGCCTTCCCGGCTTCAACAGCAGCAATGTGGGCAGAAGCTTTTTCCGGGTCATCAGTGATGGCCTTGGCAGTGATGACCTGGTTTCTCATGATCAGGCGTATCACCGCATCCAATTGTCCCAACGCTACCAGTCTGTCATCGTAAACGGTTTTAATTGAGTTATTACTGGCATTCAAACTCAGGTAGCCAGCAGAACCTATCGCCAGCACCAGCAGTGACAATAGAATAAAACTGAAAATGAGCTTGGTCTTGATGCGAATATTCTGAAACATACTAGCCTCCGTAACATCGGGCGGATGGTCAACAACCATAAGTCAGCGTATCGCCTGCGCGCTGTTTACTTTTTTAAAGTGCAGGGGAAACGGGGATGAGCGCATCAGGACTGGCCTGACGCGTGATTTGACTTTAAATGCTAAAAGGCAATAACTCAAGACATGACAAGTAATTCAACAATGCTGCGCTATTTTTCCCACAAAGTATGAAGAATTGTTTCCATGCGAAAATAACGGTATGAAATTCGGGAAAATTGAAAATTATTTTGCTTAATTGACTATATCGCTGGCTGCCAGTTTGCGCAACACTTGGGCGGCCGCCATCAGACCGAAAGAGGCGGTAACGACAATAGAGGAACCAAAACCCGCACAATTCAAACCAGTGACACCTGCGCTGCTATTGGTGCCGGTGTTGGCATTGGCATCAATCTCACAAGCTTCAGCAGTTTCTGGTGTACTGAGCGCTTCCATCGAGAACACTGCATCGATGCCAAATTTGCTTTTCGCCCCGCGCGGAAAACCATGGTTTTGACGCAGACGCTTGCGTACCAGTGCCAGCAAGGGTTCTTGCTCGGTGCGTGAAAGATCACGAATTTCTATCTTGCCAGGATCAGTCTGCCCGCCTGCTGCGCCTATGGTGATCAGCGGTATTGCATGCTGGCGGCAATAGGCAATCAGTGCCGTCTTGGCTTTGACATTGTCGATCGCATCGATCACATAATCAAAACCGGGCTGGCCCAGCATGGCATCAAGATTGTCTGGTGTAACAAAGTCTTCGACTTCATTCACCTTGCAATAGGGATTGATCAGGGCAATGCGCTCTGCCAGCGCGGTGACCTTTGCCTTGCCGACCGTATCGGTATTAGCCTGTATCTGGCGGTTGATATTCGATTCAGCGACGTTATCGAGGTCTATCATGGTGATACTGCCTATCGCACTCCGGGCCAGTGCCTCTACCACCCATGAACCTACACCGCCGACACCAATGACGCAGACATGTGCCTGCGTGAACCGCTCAAGACCTGCAGCCCCGTATAAGCGAGCGATACCGCCAAAGCGGCGTTCAAAATCAATATCTATTACATCTTGCATAAGAAAATTGCGCCCGCAGGCTGGACATTGTAAGCAGGCGCTATTTTACTTGATGCAGCTCCAGCCGTGACTTTACCTGCCAGCTTTGCGCTTCAAATCAGAGAATAAGGAAAATACCCATGGACGGGTCGCCATCAACAAGGCCATACCCTGCCTTTGTTCCGATGACAAGCTGGCATCAATATCAGCCAGTTCGTTAAACTCAGTCAACAGACGTGCCATTTTCCTTTGCAAAACAGCAATCGAAGCGGCACTGAGTTCGCGGGTTTCAAAACGCAAAGTCGCCTGCTCATCATGAAAATCATTCTGCAAAAATTCTTCCATGACCTTGGACTGGTATTTTCTGCGTATAGGCCCATCCTCACGCCATTGCAGGGTGGTGTGGGTCAATAATTTGATACGGTTATTAGGATGCAATTCGATCAAACCAAGTCGCTCAAGCTTCATCAATAACTGCAAGAGTTCAGTTTCTACAATCTCGAATTGCCTGGCAATTTCACTGACTTGCCACTGGTTCAGCAAGAGATAAAACACGCCTAGCAGCCTGGGCTGATCTGCAAGGGTCTGCTCCTGCAAGTCAGACAACTCCCCCTTCAGTTCCTGCTGGCCGCGTGCGAGTCTGGCCAGCTCCAGGAAATCCAGTTCCAGTAACTGGCATATCGCCTCCAGCCTGCGCACGGTAAATGTCGATTCAGAAAACAGGCGCTTCACACTGGCTTCACTGATTTGCAGATGCGCCGCCAGTTGCGCATAGGTCAGGCCTTTTTGCTTGAGGTGCTTTTTCAGGGCAATCGTGATTTGTTGAGTCAGGTTCATGGTGCGTCCATTTTTGCGATAAATAGAATTGTATGCGTTAAGGCAAGACCAAAAGGCTCACCACAGAGACACAGAGACTCTGAGAAAAACATGAGCACTCACCTCAGTTGTACTTTGCTTTTCTCAGCGTCCCTCTGTGCCCCCTCTGTGTCTCTGTGTTGAAAGGTCTTCTGTAAAAACTGAACGTGGCTTCATAAACCGCCAAGAGTATTGGCATTCAATACCAATTTTTATTAGATTGTATATCAATACCTTTAATTGCAAAATGCAATCTTCCATCAAGGAGAAAAAACATGCACGAGCACACCACGAACATGGTTAATGACATACATTCCGCAATGAACCTGACCAGGGTCAGTGAGATCATAGAAATAAGCAACCTCCCTCAGCTTGCCGCCACGCTGGAGAAAACCAAAAACCAGGGCAAGAAAATTGCCATCAGTGCCGCCCGTCATGCCATGGGTGGGCAACAGTTTGCTGAAGATGCCATCTTGCTGGATATGCGTGGCATGGACAAGGTACTCAGCTTTGACCGCGCGCTAGGCATCATCACGGTAGAGGCTGGCATACAATGGCCAGCCCTGATTGATTATCTGGAAGCTACGCAGAAAGACAGTACGCAGCCATGGGCCATACGGCAAAAACAGACCGGTGCTGATGACCTGAGCATAGGCGGCTGCCTGTCTGCGAATGTGCATGGCCGGGGCTTACAAATGCGCCCTTTCATCGCTGATGTAGAGAGCTTCAGCCTGCTGGACGCACAGGGCAGATTACAGCACTGCAACCGCGATACAAACAGCCATTTGTTCAGACTGGCAATCGGTGGCTACGGTGTGTTCGGTGTGATCACCAAAGTCAGCCTGCGTCTGAGCAAAAGACAAAAAATGCGACGTGATGTCAGCATCATCTCGCTCGATCAGTTGATGCCTGCATTCCAGCAACGCATGGATGCTGGCTATGTCTATGGCGACTTTCAGTTTGCCATTGATCCAGCAAGCCCTGACTTTTTGCAACGCGGTGTCTTTTCCTGTTATTGCCCGGTATCCGAGGCCAGCAGCATCCGTGAAGAACATGCGCTCAGCGATGAGCAATGGCAGCAATTGCTGATGCTCGCGCATGTGGACAAGAGCCGCGCTTTTGATTCCTACGCCCAGCACTATATGGCCAGCTCAGGCCAGATTTACTGGAGCGACAGACTGCAACAAACAACCTACCTTGATGGGTATCACAAAAAAATAGACGACATGCTAGGGCACGAGGGTTCGGAGATGATAGGTGAATTATATGTACCCAGGGCTGCACTGCCAGCCTTCATGCATGATGCCGCCCAGGACTTTCGCCAGCATGCTGTTGATCTCATTTACGGCACCGTGCGCTTGATAGAAGCTGACACTGAAAGCTTTTTGCCATGGGCGAGACAAGACTATGCCTGCGTAATTTTCAATCTGCACACTGAACATACAGAAAGCGGCATCGCCGCAACCGCTGCGGCCTTCCGCCGGCTGATCGATCTCGCCATCAAACGCGATGGCAGTTTTTACCTGACCTATGGGCGCTTTGCCACGATCGAGCAAACGCGCCATTGCTATCCAAACTTTGAAAACTTTCTGGCTTACAAACTGCGTCTTGATCCTGAGTCGCTATTCCAGAGTACCTGGTTACGCCATCATGCGGCCATGTTTGCAACATACCTGGGGCAGGCAGCATGAAGACCGGTCAGGCCAGCAACACCGCTTTAATCGTTGCAGCCGGGGTGCAGATGCTGGCATGCGATCCTGACTATGCTGGTCTGGTGCCAGACCGCATGGCTGCACATGGTCAACAGCTATTGCGAACCAGTCATCCGCGCTTGTTGAACCTGATTAAGCACCAGTGGTTTCGCACGCTGGCATTCGCAGCAGAAAAGATCACATTGCCTGGCATCTTGCAGCACTATGTCTTACGCAAGAAGGTCATCAGGGATTATGTCGCGCAGTCCATCGCTGCTGGCACAGGGCAGATCGTCTTGATAGGTGCTGGCTACGATAGCCTGTGCATGGAATTGGCCGAGCAGCAAGCCGGACTCAAATTGCTAGAAATCGATCATCCTGCAACACAGGCGGTGAAACGAGCTGCCTTAGGATCATCACAAGAAAATCGCATTTACTACATCGCTGCTGAACTGGGCAAACAAAGCCTGGCGGAGGTATTAAGCAACTGCAAAAATTTTGACACAAACCTGAAGACCCTCTTCATTGCAGAAGGCATGCTCATGTATTTGACGACCAGTGACATTGCCAGGCTATTACAACAAATGAAAATGGCTGCTCATGATGCCTCATTGATTTTTACATGGATGGAAATCCAGGAAGATGGCCAACCCAACTTTCGCCCAGCCAGTAAAATTATCGATTTTTTCCTCAAGAATAAAAACGAGCCCTTTTTGTCTGGCATGGCCCAAGACCAGGTTGGAATATTTTTACAGCAACATGGCTTTAATTTGAAAGACTTGAAAGAAAGCTCAGTAGCAATTCAGCAGGACAATCAGCCGAGACCTATTGCAGGGGAATATATTTGCTTAGCAGGGTGTCAGCGCATCTGAGTTTGTAAGTTTTAGTCAGCACGCCTTAATTTGATATGACGCAAGCATGGCCAGCCTGTCTATTGCATAATAGCCAGCTTAGGCATATCAACCCATACCCAGAGTACAACGTGACTACACTATTCGAAACCGCTCCAGGCTTTGACCAGCCGCTCGCCGTGCTCAAGCATTGCCATGACCGCATACGCAAGCAGTTGGCGACAATGGCGAATCTGCTAGCGCATTTACCTACGCATGGCGCAGACAATGACGCTCGTCAGGCAGCGCAGGCTGTACTGAATTACTTTACCAAGGCTGCGCCCTTGCACCATGATGATGAAGAAATCAACCTATTACCCGAGTTGCAAATAACTGCCAGGGATGAGGATGCCGCCCTGCTGGCAAGCCTGTTGCCAGCCATTCTTAGTCAGCATGAGGACATGGCGGTGCAATGGCAACAACTGGAAAAGCAGTTAAGCATAATCGTCAGCGCAAACAATGGCGCGCCTGCCAGTCTGTCGGCCGCGTCTGTGCAAGTTTTCAATGACTTATATTCCGAGCATATGCAAACCGAAGAAACCCAGATCGCCCCCATGGCGAAGCGCCTGTTTTCTGAAGCACAAATGGCAGCCTTGGGAGCAGCCATGCAAGCCAGGCGCGGCATAACTGCATAAACATTGTCAAAAATTCTGAATACCTGATAAAGGAAAACCATGTCCGTAGCTGATATCCGCACCGACTACAAAAAAGCCAGCCTGGCTGAATCTGATGTCACTGGCGACCCTTACAGCCAGTTCGCCAACTGGTTTGATCAGGCCTTGAAAGCCGATGTCGCAGAGCCAAATGCCATGACCTTGTCCACCGTGAATACGGAGGGAAAACCCAGCTCGCGCATTGTTCTCATCAAAGAATTTGATGCACGCGGTTTTTCCTGGTTCACCAATTACGACAGCGCCAAAGGTCGGGACCTCGCAGATAATCCCCATGCAGCCCTGCTGTTTTTCTGGACGGCGCTGGAACGGCAAGTGCGCATAGAGGGCAGTATAGAAAAACTCAGCGATGCTGAAAATGATGCCTACTTCAATAGCCGCCCGCTGGGCAGCCGTCAGAGTGCGCTGGCCTCGCAACAAAGCCAGCCTATCGCTGACCGTGAAGCACTGGAGCAAAAACTGGCTGCAGTAGTGGCAGAATTTGGTGAACAACCGCCACGTCCAGCCCACTGGGGTGGTTACCGCTTGCTGCCAGAGCGAGTAGAGTTCTGGCAAGGCCGCAGCTCGCGCCTGCATGACCGTATCATCTATACACTTGGTGAAAATGGTGGCTGGAAAATTTCCCGCCTGCAACCTTGAGAAAGTAGTCAGTAGCCCAAATTGGCATGAGGCCAGATAGACCGTGGTATTCTCGGTGTTTTTTTACCCACACCTACGCTCATGCCTAAGAAAAAGATCTTGCTATTAAGCGTTTCCGCTGGCGCTGGCCACAAGCGTGCGGCACAGGCCATACAGGCAACCGCGCAAGCATATCCTGCCGACACTGAAGTCTTGCATCTGGATGTAATGGACTTTGTCACCGCCGGGTTTCGCAAGATTTACACTGATTTCTACATCAAGCTGGTCAATAAAGCGCCGACGCTGTGGGGTTATCTCTACCATGCCAGCAATGAAGCGCAATCTGACAGCACCATGGAAAAACTCAGGCGCGGCATAGAGCGCCTGAATGCCCGACCCTTGCTGCAAGCGATGGCTGATTTTGCGCCAGATGTCATCGTCTGTACGCATTTCTTGCCAGCAGAAATGCTGTCACGTCTGTTACGCAAAGAAAGGCTGCATTGCCCGGTCTGGGTACAAGTCACCGACTTTGATTTGCACAGGATGTGGGTGCATGAACACATGGCCGGCTATTTCGCCGCCAACGAAGAGGTGGCAGACCGCATGCGCATCAATGGCATACCAGCTGAGCGCATCCATGTCACGGGCATCCCTATCATGCCGGCTTTTACGCAACACCTTGACCGCAAAAACTGTGCTGCAGAATTTGGCCTTGATCCAGCACGGCAAACCTTTATGCTCATGGGCGGTGGTGCGGGCCTGGGTGGGCTGGATGAAGTTGCAGAACGGCTGCTGTCATTGCCTGGCAACTTCCAGCTCATCGTGCTGGCAGGTAAAAATGCCCCAGCCCTGCACGCCCTGCAAAAACTGGCCTTGCTCCACCCTGGCCGCCTGATTCCACAAGGCTTTACCGACAAGGTAGAACGACTGATGGCTTGCGCCGATCTGGTGATTACCAAGCCCGGCGGCCTGACCACGTCTGAATGCCTGGCCATGGGCTTGCCCATGATCGTCAACTCACCGATACCAGGACAAGAAGAACGCAATGCCGACTTCTTGCTGGAACAAGGCGTTGCGCTAAAAGCCTATGATGATGTCAGCCTGGCGTATCGTCTGAATTATCTTTTGCAGCATCCGGATAAATTGCGCGACATGCATGACAAGGCGCAGGCTTTGGGGCGACCACAAGCAGCAACACAGGTCTTGCAAACCATCCTGGATACACCGGCTTGAGATTTGGCTTGAATATGAAATCGACGAACAACTCAGCTAATAATTCAGCTAAAAGCACATTCGTGCCCTTCCTGACCTGCTTTGCCTTTGTCTGTGTGCTAGCGCTGTTCTTTGCGCAAGTTGAAATCCAGATCGAAGGCAGCGGTGGCTGGGCTGCCAATCTGCCTACCTGGCGCATAGAGAAACACTGGTTGCTGGATATTTTCTGGGGTGGGCGGGCGATGACTGGTTACCATGCCTGGGTTTTCCCCTTCATTACCCTGTTTTTTCATTTGCCCTTTGCCATGATGCAGCAATGGTCGGCAAAGCTTGAATGCCGCGCCATAGCCAGCATCATGACGTTTTGGGTACTCGAGGATTTTTTATGGTTTGTCATCAATCCTGCATATGGCATTGCGCGGTTTAACCCTCATGACGTGCCCTGGCATATACACTGGCTGCTGTGCGTGCCTACCGACTATTGGGTAGGATTCGTCGGTGCGACTTTTCTTTATATTTATTCGTACAAAAAACATGCTCAACAAGATGCAAAACAAGATGCGAAATAAAAGGCTCAGGGCCAACCTGAAAACCTGGTCTTCATTGGCCAGGCTGGCAACGCTATCCTGTTCAGGTATGCTATTGATGTCCACAATAGCTAGCGCACAAACTGTAAGGCCTGAAGACTGGGCCACTCCGGTTGCCGAGACTCAAAATCTGTATCGTGTGAACCAGGACTTTTACCGCAGCGCCCAGCTCGGCAGCAAAGATGTGGCGTTATTGCAGTCGCTCGGCATCAAGACTGTGGTCAGCTTGCGTTCCTTTCATTCTGATACCAGCATATTCAAGGATTCCAACATCAAGTTGCAACGCATAGGTATCAATACCTGGAGTATCAATGATACCAATGTCATCTCTGCCTTGCGTGCCATCAAGGCAGCAGAAAAGGACGGCCCTGTGCTTTTGCATTGCATGCATGGCGCCGACCGCACTGGTCTGGTGACAGCCATGTACCGCATCTTGTATCAAGCCTGGAGCAAAGCGAAGGCTCTGGAAGAATTGATGAAAGGTGGTTATGGCTACCACAGTATGTGGAAAAATATCCCTGAATACCTGAAGAAGGTGAACATAGAAAAAATACGCGAAGGTGTCAACAAATCATGAAGTATGCATCTGTTTTAACCGGCATTACCGCCAGTTTGCTATTACTATCAACCACACAGGCAGCACAACTGGATGCCAGCAGATTCACTGAAACACAAGTACAGTTAATTGATCAAAGCAAGCCAGACAGCAATGGCAAAACTTTTGCGGCAGGTACTATCCTGAACGCCCCTGTTGCCAAAGTCTGCGCCACCATACAGGCGTATGAAGATTACCCGAGCTTCATGCCGAATACCGCCAAAGCAAAAGTCACGCACCAGCCAGATGAATCTGCCCTGGTCGATTTCACCCTGAACCTGCCAATGGGGAAAGTGAAAAAATACCGCCTCAAGATGATACCCAAAGTCAGTCCGGCCACATGCAACCTGAGCTGGAAATTGCAGCCATGGGAAGGCTTGAAGCAGGAAGAAACCATCGCCGACACGTCAGGCTATTGGGAACTGACTCCTTTGGCAGATAACCCCGGCAAGACTGTCGTCAAGTATCAGGTATTCACTGATCCGGGGCCAGTGCCCATGGGCCTGGGCTGGATAGTCGATAGCATGAGCAAAGACAGCATACCGAAAATGATGGATGCACTCAGAACCAAGCTGCGTTGATCATTATCATTGACAGCCTGCATTGATTATATAAAAAAGGAGAGTCGGGACTCTCCTTTTTGCTATGCAGCGAACTCGATGAATCAACACCATTTCAACCCATGCTAGCCTATCAATTTGCTGGCAAACATCTTCCTCGCTTTGGCTACTTTGGGTGCCACCACGAATGAGCAATAACCTTGCTCCGGATGCTGGCGGAAATAATTCTGGTGATAGTCTTCCGCAATATAAAACATCGGTGCCTGGCTCACTTCAGTGACGATGGCATCATCCCAGACCATCGCCATTTCCTTGACCACTTGCTCAGACGTGGCCTGCTGTTGCGCATCATGGAAAAAAATCACGGAACGGTATTGAGTGCCAGTGTCATTGCCCTGACGGTTCAGCGTGGTCGGGTCATGGATAGTAAAGAAAATTTCCAACAATTCCCGGTAACTAACGACAGCCGGATCAAAGCTCAGGCGCACTACTTCAGCATGTCCGGTTTTTCCGGTACAGATTTGTTCATAAGTAGGCTGATGCACTGCCCCGCCAGAATAGCCGGACTCTACTTTCAATACCCCGCGAATTTGCTGGAATACCGCCTCGGTACACCAAAAGCAACCGCCGCCTAAAGTGGCAAAT
Organism: Undibacterium sp. Ji42W; assembly: GCF_049340405.1. Classification (NCBI taxonomy): domain Bacteria; kingdom Pseudomonadati; phylum Pseudomonadota; class Betaproteobacteria; order Burkholderiales; family Oxalobacteraceae; genus Undibacterium; species Undibacterium sp. Ji42W. The sequence goes on along the minus strand of NZ_JBMPOV010000009.1, from coordinate 199,105 downwards.
TCAGTGGATGTCGTGCTCATGTCTTTCTCCTTGTTTAGATACAAGCTTAGTCTGTATCTGGGCCATTTTCTTACATTTATGAACTATTTGCTCACGATTTGCGGGCCAAGCCTTATTTCCTGACGCATACCCGGCTTATCCCGCTTCTTTCTCAGGCTGAACGCATACCACCTGCACTTCATTTGAACAATATGAGGTCGATGATCAAAAATGCATTAATCGACACCGGGCCAAATGTGAATTAATGTAACGGTGCCATTGAAAGATTACAAAAACTTACACGAGAATATGAAAGGAAATACTTGATATACGACTAAAATATTTCCTCAATTTTGGTACTGTCTGCTTGCACTTTCAGACACAGTGGCGAGTCAGTTTACATATCCTCAGACACCCTGTAGAGATGGCGGATACCAGAATTTAATTGCCAGACCAGCTCTGGCGCATATTTTCTCTTTGCTATTTCAACAAGTACATCATGTTAATTGACGTTATCAAAAACGGTTTCAGGACTATCTTCAGAGTGCGCCATGACCGCGAACTGCCGCCCGCTGGCCCCAAACCGGCATTTGGCAGCACTGTCGTCTATAAGCGCCTGAAGATGCAATTGATTGTGCCTATCGACTATGAACAATGGGAATGGCTGACTGAAAAAGGCTGGCGCACGCTGGACATGCGCTCAAACCGCCGCCGTTATTTCAAGGTGCCGCGCAAGGCGGTAACTCGCTTGCTACATGCGAATGAGACAGAGCGCGAAGTGCTGCTTCTGCAAATCATAGAACATCGCTACGAAAGATCGCGTCTGCATTAATTAACTTAAAAGCAACACAAGTTCAAATTGTCTATATTTTATAAACTCGTCACACAAAACTTGCACTAGCATTAAGAAAAGGGATTTTTAGCCAGGTGTTCAACACCATTTTCTTGATGCACACAGTCAAAAATTAAAATCCTGACAATACTCAAGCAGGCTGCAAGCGGTTAAAATGCCCGCATGCAAAATATAAGTAACGACGCTGAGGTTCAGAACGAAGACGATCTCGCTCTGCAGACCTATTTCAAGCCTGGTATTACTCCCGAAGACGTTTCCGCTGTATTCCCCCTGAAGCGTGGCCAGCCTGTATTGCAGGCTTTTACGGCTTTGTTCCACGGTGGTTTCAACGGTGTATTGTTGCGCCTGCTGGTTTTGCGGGAATTGACAGCCGATGTGGAAACACCTTCGCTAAGCAGGGCGGACATCAATGCCAAACTGGGTTATCTTGAAGCAGATGCTTTGGAGACGGTATTGTCACGCTTGCGCTCTACCGGCTTGCTGATCTGGGATGCCAGCCAGGCTGTTTATCGCATTGCACCGACGGCACGTAATGTACTGGCGGCGATAGAGTCCTTGCTGCAAGTTGAAGAAAATAATGACCAGGCTGAAATGAGCTATATGCTCACCCAGGTTGCAGGTGCCCAGGCCGTGGGCGGGGTCTCGGTAGAACAATTGCATCACTTGCTGGGCCGCCTGATAGAGCTGACGGAGGAATTCTCGGATGCGATAGCCTCCGGTTCCGAGTTCCAGTTACGCACAGCCCAGCAAAAATGGCATACCGCCTGTGACTGGGTAGAAAAAGGCTCAGAGATCATCCATGCCATCACCAATGACAGCCGGGCCGATGCCGCCACCCACAGGGCAGCGCAGGCCATAGGCCGAGCCCAGAGTGCCTTGCTGAATATGCAGGGCATGTTCTCAAGAGCTTTGAACCAGATTGAGCGCCAGCGTGTGCATCTGGGTCAATCCGGTTTGTCGACTACCGATATCAAAACCTGGCTGCTGCAAAAGGATGATCTGGCAGCACTGGCTGACGATGCACTGGCAAAACCGGTGACGCCTATGTTTATCACCCCTTCAGAAATGATAGACGTGGCCGAGAGCGAACTGTTGAGCCACCGCGTCTCTGCCCTTGCCGGTGCCTTACCTGCCGGTGAAAATGCGCCATCAATTGCCAATGATGATAGCGACGCCCTGCATGAGCTTGATCACTGGCTGGCCTTGCTGACTGCCGCCGATGCCTCGGAAAAGCCTATCTCGCTGCAGGATATTTTATTGCCATCGAATTTTTCGATTGCGTCTTACCGCGCCTCCATGCTGCCTTTGCTAGGCGACCCCAACGAATCTGCTTTGCAGGGTGCAACCGGGATACTGGCGCGCCTGCCACTGGTATTCAATTCCAAAGACAAAATGCACAAGGTACATGATGATCATGTCGCAGCCATGTCGATCGCCAGCCTGAACGCTCCCGATGCTGTGGTTACGGCGCAGACAACACGCAAAGCGAAGTCAACTGCACTCGCTGAACAATCTGCACCATCTGCACCACCTGTACAGACAAGAGAAATACCATGACCGAAGATGCACAAATCCTGATCGCCCGCTTGCTGGCGCACCAGACCCTGCGCCGTGAAGACAAGCTGGTTAAACGCGCCTTGTCGGATGAATTGTTCCGCACCGAAATCGACACGCGCCTGAAAGCATGCGGCATGAAATTTGTCGATAACGTGTATGCCGACTATGTCACCCTGGCTTTGACACGCGATAGTGAATCCAAGGTATTTGGCACCAAAGAAACCTGGCAGAATAATAATTTTGGCCTGGCTCGCGATGGCGTAGCCTTGCTGGTGGTCTTGTGGTCGCTGATTATTTTGCCCAAGCGTGAACGGCAAGAAGCCCATCAACTGGCAGAAGAAGACCAGAATGATATGTTCGGCAAAGATAAACCCATGCCGCGCGCAGAAGATACCTCAATAGGCATTTCTTACCGCGCCCTGCTGGCAGACTTTGGTGAAAAACTGGGCAAGAAAACCCGCATGGACATGAATCTGGGTCAGTTGGCGCGCGTGGGTTTTATTGAGCGCAAAGCCGATCTGATACTGGAAGGCCCGCTGCTGGATTTGCTGATGGATACCGATACCCTGAAAGACCGCATCATCAACGGTGCGCTGTCGGATATTTTCCAGATCCCGGTACCACGTACGCCAGCCATCATCGCACCTGTTGTTGCGCCTGAAGTTGAAGCCGAAATCTCTGCTGAAACAAATGAAGCAAGCGCGGAAACGCCCGTTGCCGATGCCAGTACAAATACCAGCACTGACATAGAAGCCAGTCCCGACACGAATACCGAAAAAGAATAATCACCATGTTTCATATCAAATCGCTGGAACTTGTCCATTGGGATTATTGGCAACGCATCAAGAACATCCCGCTGGATGCCAAGATCATTACCATCGCAGGACAAAATGGCTCGGGCAAAACCACGCTGCTGGATGCCTTGCGCACCCTGTTTGGTCTGGAATGTTCCATGGGGCGGTCGTACAAACATTACGCCCGCCACTCAGGCCAGCAAACCGCATGGATACGTGCAGTAGTCGATAACAGCGCAGTAGGGCCGCAGATTTCCAACCGCCCTTTCCGCATGTCGGGCCTGTATGAAGATGAAGTCACGTTATTCTGCAAAATAGAAAAAAATGGTGGTGACTGGAAGCGACAGTACCTCATGCGCAGTGGCAAGACCGAGATAGAAGAAATACAGGAAGCCAATGACTGGCTGGGTGTAGAAAGCTATCGCAAACGTTTGTCCCACGCAGGTCTGTCAAATGCCATGGGCAAAGTACTGGCGCTGGAACAGGGCGAGACTGACAAGCTCTGTGAATACGCGCCACGTCAGTTGTTAGACCTTGTGTTTCAGGTGTTTGGTGACAAGGAAGTGCTGGATGCCTATGATGACGCCAAGCGTCATCAGCGTGATACAGAAACTGAATTACAGCGTTTTGAAACCGAGCTTGAAGGTGCAAAAACCAACCTGGAAGGCTTGCGCCTGCGGGTTGCCAATTACCACCAGTATGAAGGCCTGAGCAAGGAAAAGCGCGACCTGCAGGAAGAGATACTGCCTACTCTGCAATATCATGAAGCATTGGAAAAAGCGGGCACTACCAGCCAGGCCCTGCGTGCCAGCAAGCGCTTTTTAAAGACGCAAGACCTGGCCCTGTCTGACCGTCGCCAACACCTGGCGCAACAGGCGCAGCAAGTGTCCGACGCCAAGCAAGCAGAAGCTGCACTGGAAACTGAAGAATCATCGCTGCGTGAAAAACTTGGACAGATCAACAGCAAACTGAAGCCGCAAGAAAGCCTGCTGGAACAAAAAGCCCGTCTGCAAAAACTGGCTGCCGAAGCAGATGCTGATGTTGCCAACATCGCAGATGATCTGGAGAAAAAAGAAGCCGAGCTATCACGCCAGAAACTGGAACGTGATGCCCTGACCCAGCGTATCGCTGGCGAAATGGAAACCATCGCCGCCCTGCAAGGGAAGTCTGCCCTTCCTGATCCGGAAAACGTGCGCCAGATGCGCCGTGCGCTGACGGATGCGAATATCCCGCATTGCATGTTGCCAGAGATAGTAGAAGTCACTGATCCAAAATGGCAGGCGGCAGTAGAAGGCGTATTGCGCGGCTATACCTCAGTGATTTTACTGGACAAGGCGACTGACGCCTCTGCCGCTTACCGCATTGGTGAAAAGCAGCGTTACAGCCACTTCATCGTGCCTGACCGTATCAGTGCACCCGTGGTCAAGGATCAGAGCCTGCTGTCTGTCGTCAATTTCACTGGCCAGGCGCCGTCTTGGCTGATCGAGCAGTTACAGCGCATCGATACAGTAGGTTCCATCGAACTGGGCATGAAACTGCCCAAGAACCAGGAATGGATTACGCCAGACGCGTATCATTTTGAGCGTCGTGGCGGCCGTTCGCTGTTTGTCGAAGTATCGCGCTATCGCTTTGGTAATGCAGGCCGTACCCAACGTCTGGAAGCCCTGCTAAAGTCTTTGCCACGCCTGCAATCGCAAGAAGATGTGTTGACGATGCAGATCAGCAAACTGGCAGGTGAAATCAGTGCCTACAAGGCACGCCTGGCCGGTGTCGATGCGGCAAAAGAACTCAGTGCCCGCCACGCAGAATTTGAAGAAGCCAGCCGCAATACCCAGCCCCTGAAACAACAGCGCATGGAAGTCGGCGGTCGCTTAGGTGAAATTGCACCTTTGCTGAAAGCCGCTACCGAACAACGCTCTGTTGCCCATCTTAAATGGGAACAGGCCAAGGCTGCCATTGCCGATGCCGAAGCCCAATTGCGCACATCAGAAAAACGCCATGCTGATGAACGCAAGGAACAATTCGAAACCCTGCGCGCCATGCGCGACACCTGGCATACCCTGCCGCATCACTGGAAACGCGTGTCGCACCGCAAGGAATTGGTAGCAGAACATGAAAACGTCCATCAGATCGAATTGCGCATACGCAGCCTGACGAATAACCTGGCGCGTGATGACTGGGAAACCGATTCTACCGTGGTCGATCAGTACACGCGCCTGAACGCACTGCTGCAAGGCCGCCAGGCTGAGACTGATGAACGTCGCTACCAGAATAACCGTGCCATAGAAGCCACGGTGAATGCCCGTGCTGCCTATATGGACAGGCTGCGCTTCACGATCAAGTCTTACAGCAAGAACATCAAGCAACTCGGTGAGCTGGCAGGTATAGAGGTGCATACCGACCCGGTCAAGCTGGAAAATGACGATATACAACTGGCCCAGGCTGGCTTGCATGTGCGCTTCAAGTTTGACGGCAAAGGCCCGATAGGCATGAACGACGGTGAAGCATCTGGCGGCCAGCAAGTCATGAAGTCACTGATCTTGCTGATAGGCTTGCTGAAATCTGACGATGGTTCCGGCGGTTTTGTATTCATCGATGAACCCTTCGCCCATCTGGATATACGCAATATCCAGCTGGTTGGTGAGTTCCTGAAAAATACGGATGCCCAGTACCTGATGACGACGCCGCTGACGCACAATACCGATGTCTATGACCCTTCCGAACTGACGCTGATCACCAGCAAGAAGAAAAAAGATACCGAATGGGCACAACCTATTTTTGTCTTGCAGAGAAAGACTGAGAAAAACAAGCTTGCCAAGGCATGATGGGCTATCCCCTGATATTGCTTGATATCAGGGGATAGCCCATTCTGGTAGCCACTTTTCTATATACACACCGCTAACACTCCACGAAGCCATTCGCGACGCAATCAGGCTAACGGCCGCAATGTTGTTGTTTCCGCCTGCGCAAGCGAAATGAGCCATAGACTGCGGGCAAAACCATGTAAACTGCCTTGAGGCTACAACCTGCGCAAGTCCGTGTTAATACAAGTAAACGACCTCAAAGCACATATGAAAAAAACAAGCAAAGCTGCATGGTCTGAAAATCCAAAACAGAACAGCATATTAGCTGCGCTACCCAAGGCAGATTTCGAGCGTATTTTGCCTGATCTGGAACTCGTTCCTCTTCCTTTGAAGTGGACTATGCTGGAATCTGGTGACCATGTACGTTTCCTGTATTTCCCTATCTCTGGCATTGTCTCGCTGATCTACGCGCTGGAAGATGGCTCGTCGAGCGAAGTGGCACTGGTCGGCAATGAGGGCATGGTAGGCATTTCCATTTTCATGGGTGGCGATAGCATGCCGTCCAGCACAGAGGTCCAAAGCACAGGCAAGGCTTACAAGCTAAGCAGAAAAATCATGAAAAGGGAATTTGCCCTGGGCGGAAAATTGCAGCAATACGCTTTGCTTTATACACAAGCGCTGATTTGCCAGACTGCACAAACCGCCGTTTGCAACCAGCACCATTTACTGGATCAGCAATTGTGCCGCTGGCTTTTGATGAGTATGGACAGATTGCATTCAAATGATATCGTGATCACCCAGGAAATGATTTCAAATCTACTGGGAGTACGCCGTGAAAGCGTGACCCAAGTCATAGGCGAATTACAAAAAGATGGTTTGATTACCTGCAGACGTGGTCATGTCAAGGTAATAGATAGAAAAGCAATGGAAAGCCGTGTCTGCGAGTGCTATGAAGTCGTTCGTAAAGAATATCTGCGTCTGCTTCCGCCGGTTCCGGATGCTGACCCTGCAGCTTGACAGCAGCAATTGTCCACCCTGCACAAATTATGATAATCAACGTTGTTCCTTGGCGGGAAGCTTGCAAACTGTCAGGTAGTCGCGATAATCATTTTCTTGGTCACTGCTGGACTGCAGACACAAATCCTGCAACTTCAATCTCAAAGAGCGTGATTGCGCCTGTCTGCCGTAACCTAGCCGCCCCATAAAACTGGTATTTTTCAAAACAGCAGGATGGCAAAATGTTGCCAGGCTTTGCTGTAAATACAGCATTTGCTCTTGTATGCCAGCCGTATCACTGCAAGACCGTCCGGCTTTAAAATACCAACTAAAAATCAGCGGTGTCATCTCTGGCTGCAATTGTATGCCCAGTTGCGTCGCGGTCAGCCAGAGGCGCTGCATGCTGCGGCCGGCAGCAATAAAATCTTCTACCGTTTGCGGTTCTTGCTTTGCCACGATCATGAAATGCCGTGCGCAGAATAATGCAGGGATCAAGTCAAGTTGCAGGCGTGGCAGCCAGGTGCCTGCCATATAGCGATTCATCCAATTCACCCGCTGCCAGCTATGCATGGCCCAGCGCATCAGCAACAAGCCAATTTTATCCATGCCCAGGGCCTGATCAGGGACGCGGTCAGTACTGAATTGCTTTCCCCAATCGATGATTTTTTGATGGGTAGGAAAGGCTTCTGGCATGGTCAGACGAATTTTCGCATTACTCCATAATAATTTCGCCATCTTCCAGCGCTGATGCCAGCCACCAAACCAGCAGATATCGAAGTTTTCACCTGCTGCCTGCTCTAGTGCCCTTTCATGCCCGGCCTGCAAATCTCGCGTGGACAGTGCACGTCTTTGCACGCTTCTTTTTTCTATCATCTCTGCCAAAGGATGTGGCACACAAATATCAATCGGCAAAAGCCTGACCTGATACGCAATGGCCCTGCTGTTGCCCAATTGTCCCCGGCTATCTATGCGTAAAAATTCTGCATGGCGACGTTGATGACTGGCGGCCAGACTGATATTTTCCAGCAGTGCACCCAGCGCCATCTGGCTGGGACGTCCCTCGAAATCATAGACAACCGTGTCGCGCGTATCAAAGGCGCGGATGATGAAAGCATGGTCTGAAATAATGTCAAAGCGCCAGTTTTGTATATTGTCACCACTAGGTGCCCAACGTGCTTTATCGAGTACATATTCAAGCGGACTCATATTGCCTCCCTGCGTTGACCAGTTTTTGCCCAAGCATGCGCCTGGCGATAGCGAGTTTGATTTTTTGTAGCGGATTACGGTTACCGCCGGGTAGCCAGGTTTTCTTCAACTCTTGCCGGTAAGCGTCATAATGTATGCCACGCGGTGCACACACTACCTTGCCGCGTCCCAGTAGTATCTTGGCAGCTTCAGTGGCCGCCACACCGGCACAGAGCTGGCATGCCATGACAGTGGAAGGCCCTTTTTTCAAATCCAGCCTGACACGACTGGGGTCAACAAGATAGGTTCCATGCAGACGTGCTGGCGCCAGACCTAGCAAAAAACGTATGCCTTGCTCGAACTCTGATTGCCCCTGCATCTGGAAATAATCATCAAAACTCATCTTGCCGGGCAGGAAAGTCAACACCGCTATCCCCATGCCCAGAGGGGCGGCGGTGACGGCGGGTATGCTTTTGCGATGACAGGCAGCAAACACTGCGCGGCGGGTATCGAAGGCAAAAAAATCCAGGCTATCGATATAGATATCAACACCATCGAGGAAAGCATCCATATTGCCAGCGCCTACTCCCTTGGGAAATACTTCTATCTGCAAATCAGGGTTGATATCTTTCGCCATGCCTTGCATGACGTGCGCCTTGTCTTTGCCCAGCGTGGATAGCATGGCACCGGCCTGGCGATTCATATTCGGCAAATCAAACTGATCAAAATCTGCGATATGGAAAGCACCTATGCCTAGCCTTGTCAGTGTCAGCAAATGTGCGCCACCGACACCCCCCATGCCGGCAATCGCGACTTTCTTGCCGCGCAATTGCCCCTGCTCTGCTTCTGTAAACCAACCCAGATTGCGCGAGAACGCCAGCTCATAATCAAATGCAGGTGCTGGCTGGGTTTGGTTTTGCGATGATGGTTTCATGCGTGATACTCGCTCATGCCATGCAGACGGGCAGCCAGGTTGACTTCCTCTTCAGGCGAAAACAAATAAGGATAAAAAGAACGCTCTGTATCTGCCAGCTCTGGCTTGCCGCCAAATTGTGCGACCAGCGACGCCACATAGTTCAAGTCTATGCCCAGCAAAACTGAGGGTGCCTGAATTTGCTGATTATCGCGGACGTCACTCAAGACCGTGAACTTCAGCATGCGCTGGTAAAACGCCACATGCCTGGGATTCACTTCTATACAAATATAGTTATAGCTACGCACCCGGAGAGCCCAGATTTCAGCAATATGGAACAAGGATGCCAGCACGCTCCTGGATTTGACTTCTTTTTCAATCGCCAGCTTGGTGAACTGGCAAAGTTTTGCGCCCCTGCGGCGCAGGCTATCCAGTTCAAACTGATAAAGCTTATCAAGTGGCAGGCCATCACCAGAATCAAATTGCACGCTGAGAGTACCAACGATGCGGTTTTCTATCGTGGCTTGCAGACTCAATACGTTCATTGCCCTGCTTTTTTCAGGGTGGGCATAGCCCCTTGAAGAAAAGCGCTGGTTCACCAGCATGTTGATGGATTCACGGTCATTCATGGAGTTCACCAGCTTGACTTTAAAACCAGAAATTTGCTTGTCTGGCCAGGGATAAACCGGTGCTTGCCGTGCGAACACGTCGCCAATATTTTTGCGGGAAACATCAAGTGGCATACCAATGATGGTATTTGTCTGTGCAAGTGAGAGCATGATCATATCCAAAGTATTAAGCAGTTTTAAGGGAAAAGAAGCCTTTCCTGTGGCGTGCGCACCCACTTTTGGAAACAGAAATGTTGTTTCTGTGTAGCAAGTATATTCATGCTCACAGAAATTAATAAGCTAAAATAGACAAGCCATGTGCTGATCCAGCCATAACTTGTAAGCAAATCTATGTAATAAAATGTTACCGCTACGCTTTGACCTTTTATATCTGCAAGGCTGTTTGCCCGGCGCCATGCTGACCAGCATTGACGCTGTCATGGCAGGCAATACACTATGGAGTTTGCGCAACCCGGAACAACTCAGCCGCATTGGCAAGTCTGCCCTGCCATTTCGCTGGCGCATCATCGATATATATGGCAAGCCGCTGCACCTGTCAGGGCTGAGCGATGTAATGGCACCTGATGCTGACAACACCGATGACTACCTGCCCGCCAGGCAAACCGTGCTGGTGGTGCCTGGCCTGCACATGGCAACTATCTATGATCTTGAAAAACGCGTAAAAACAGGCGCCGCAGAAAAAGCCTTGCTGCAGACACGCTACCAAACCGGTGCCATCATTGCTGCCAGCTATAACGGCACCGGCTTCCTGGCCGAGGCGGGCTTGCTCGATCACAAACAGGCCGCCATCAGTTGGATGATCAGCGGATGGCTAAGTGATAACTATCCGCAGGTATTGTTAAATCTGCGGCATGAAGTGGTGGTCGATGGCAACATCTTTACCACCGGTGCACTGGCGAGCAATTACCGTTTAATTTACGAAATCATGCGCCTGCATTCTGGCGATGCTCTGGCCAATAGTGCCATAGATGCCACGTACTACCGTGAAGAGCGCTATAAGATCAGTGCGGACATGAACCCCGTGCTGTCGACCAAAGCCAGAGATGGCATCGTCTTCAAGGCAAGGACATGGCTGGAAGCCGACCTCAGCCGCTCTTATGATTTACAAGAAGTTGCCAATGCCGCCGCAGTCAGCCCGCGCACTATCAATCGTTATTTCAATGAAGTGCTTGGCATGTCGCCGCTCTCGTATCTGCAAACATTGCGCATACAGAGAGCCAAGCAATTATTGGAAATCAGCATGCTGGATATCAATGCCATCGTTGAGCAATGCGGTTACCGCAATAGCAGTTCATTTTGCCGACTGTTCAAGAGGGAAACCAGGATGAGCCCACTGCAATTCCGGCGTCGCTTCAGTTTCCGTGTGGAAAAGCGCTGGTGGCGTGCCGGCGATGCGACTTTTTACGATACCAATTGAATTCTGAGCAGCCCGAGTTTACATCGGCATCATATTCGATCAGACTGAGGCCGCAACTATTTTTTCATAATAAAGATGGAAAACTGAAACATGTTAATCAACTGCGTCACTTACCAGGAAGGCCGCAAGCTTTCCGATATCTCCGTAGCAGCCATCAGCGACTATGTACAAAATAAAGACCAGTTTGTCTGGGTGGCTTTGCGTGACGCTTCGGATGAAGAGTTACAGGAAATGCAGGTGGAATTTGATTTGCATGAGCTGGCGGTCGAAGATGCGCGCCATGGTTATCAAAGGCCAAAGATAGAAGAATATGGTGATTCCCTTTTTGCCGTCATCCACACAGTGGAAATGCTGCAAGGTGAATTGAATATAGGTGAGCTCAATCTCTTCGTCGGTGAAAATTATGTGCTGTCGGTACGTAACCGTTGCCAGCAAAATTTCCTGGGCGTGCGGCAACGCTGTGAACGTGAGCCACATTTGCTCAAGCATGGTTCTTCATTTGTGTTTTATGCCCTGATCGATGCTGTGGTTGACCGTTACTTCCCGGTCGTAGAAGCCCTCGAAGAAGAACTGGAACTTATCGAAGAACAGATTTTTACCAAGGGTAGTGAACGCGCCAACATTCAGCGCCTGTACCAGCTAAAGCGCAAGATCATGGTCGTCAAACATGCGGTCACGCCCTTGATGGAAGCCTGTGGCAAATTGTTTGGCGGACGCGTTCCTGCCCTGTGTGTAAATACGCAAGAATATTTCCGCGATGTATATGATCACCTGTACCGTATCAATACCTCGATCGAAACCATACGTGACACCATCAGCACGGCGATACAGGTTAACTTGTCCATGGTTGCCATTGATGAGAGCGAAGTCAACAAGCGTCTGGCTGCAGGCGCTGCGATTTTTGCAGTACCCACTGCTTTTGCCGGTATCTGGGGGATGAACTTCAAGGCCATGCCAGAACTGGAATGGCATTATGGGTACCCCATGGCGGTAGGCATCATGTTCTCAGCCTGCGCTTATCTATATTACCGATTCAAAAAATCCGGCTGGTTGTGACAAGGAAGGACGTACACATGAGTGCCGTCGCCTTTTACAAGCAATTCCATGGAATTTATCAAAGAAAAACGCATCACCGCAGCAAAGTAGTGATGCGTTTTGATTAGCAAGTATTGCTATTCAAATGGCGGCGCTTTGACAGCACGCATGGCGCTTTCCAGCGTAGAGGTGCTTAGGGGTTCTATAAAACCCTTGATACCTGCAGTCTGTGCGGCTGGTTCAGTCGCAGGCATTTTGAGTAATGCGGTCTTGATCTCGGCTGCCACGTCTTTATTCGCATGTGGCAAGGCGACCACGAAATATTCTGGATACAGTTCCGTCGTCAGCAAGAACGGGAATTTGGCATCCTTGCGCTCATCCAGGATAGTGAAATCGTCCAGCTTGATCTTACCTTCCTTGGCCATGTTTTCCAGTATGCCGGTACGGACAAAGGCGGCGCTGGATTTGCCTGATTGCACGGCCAGCACAGAGTCATCCTGGCTGGTGGTCGTGAACAGCCCATAGTCACGCCTGGGTTGCATACCCTTTTGGGACAAGTGATACACCTGGAATAAATAACCGCCAGCAGACTGTATGCCCAGAGCGCTGACAGGCTTGCCCTTCAAGTCTTCCAGCTTGCTGATGCTGCCGCCTTTCTTGACCACGACGACACCACCGAATACAGAACCCTGCTTACCGTTCAGCGATGCCAGCAGCGTTGCGCCCAGCTTCACTTTGAGCATCAGAGTCTGGTTAGGATTAGCGAGGATGAAATCGACCTTCTTGGCACTGGCATCGCCAAATACCTTGGACACTTCCATGGGGACGATTTCTACTTGCTTGCCTGTTGCCTTGCTTAAGTATTTGCCCAGGTCCTGCCACTGGTTTTGGGTTTCTTGTGTAGAGCGCGGTGCATTCACACCCAGCTTGTAGGTTTCTGCACTGCTGGCTGTCGCTGCACCCGTCAATAACATCATGAGGCCAGTAATTTTTATAAGAAACAGGCGTGTACTTTTCATTATTTGCACCTTTGTCATCAAGAAGTTAACGATTTCAATTTGCAACAGATAAAGCGTGACACTAAAGGCAGATCGGAGCAGAACTCCTTAAAACCAAGATGAGTTACCGCTACACGGTAAGTGATGCGTTCCAGAATAGCACCAAGTATATGGATAGACTATGCAATTATGGGGAAAGCCACTTTCATTAACGATTTTTTGATACCACAATGAATGGAAAAATCTTGGCACATTATCAAATCCACACCTCATTTTGTGCTATCTTGCCGGACTGAGGGAAGCTCAATATCGTGCACAATCAAAAAAATCAGAGAGCAAATGTATGAACGTGGATGTGGAAATTGCGACGGACGTGGCAACAGCAGCCGTGCTGGTCAACGAAGCACAAAAAGGCAGTTCCCATGCAGCCAGCGGTGATGAACATCAACATGCCTGTGCCAACTGCAATGCGACCCTGCAAGGCGCATTTTGCCATGCTTGCGGACAAGCCGCGCATATACACCGGTCGCTGCTGCATTTGGTAGAAGAGCTTTTGCATGGTCTGTTCCACTTTGAGACCAAGGCATGGCGGACCATCCCAAAACTGATCTGGTCACCTGGCAAACTGACCCGCGACTATATAGAAGGGCAGCGCACGCGCTATGTGTCACCTTTGGCCCTGTTTTTGTTTTTGATCTTTATGATGTTTTTTGTGTTTTCTTTCACGACCAGTAATCCCCTTGAAAGTATTTCTGACAAGCCGCATACCAAAGAAGGTATCACCAGGGTTTTACAAGAGAATCAAGCGAAGTTGACATCCCTGCAAAGTGAGCGCGGCCAACTACCGGCAGGAGACTCGAAACAGGAAGAACTGGATGAAAACATCGCCGATCTTAAATCAGACATCACTGCACTGGAAAATTCACTAAGTTTACTTGGTATCAAAAATGATGGAACCGGTCAGACAAAAGCTGACGACAAGGATAATGGTGTAGGAAAACTGGCGCAAAAACTGGATGAAAAACTGTTTAAAAAAATAGAAGAAAAACAGGCAAAACAAGCAGAGAAAAAACAAAAGGTAACGGTTACCTCTTCCCTTCCATCCATACAGGAAAAAATCAAGCATGCGGTCAATACACCTGAATTGACCTTATACAAAATGAAGAGCAATGCTTCGAAGCTTGCCTTCATGCTCATGCCCATCTCCTTGCCGTTTTTATGGTTGCTATTCATCTTCAAGCGCAGATATGGCATGTTCGATCATGCAGTGTTTTCGCTGTACTCCCTGTCCTTCATGGCCTTGCTTCTGATGATGACGGCCATACTGAATACCATGGGTTTCAGCACCGTAGCAGTACTGCTATTTGTGTTTGTGCCACCCCTGCATATGTTCAGGCAGTTACGTGAGGCCTATCAATTGGGAATAGCTGCCAGCCTGTGGCGCACGATAGCCCTGCTGTTCGTGGCAGGATGTTCGTTGCTCATTTATCTGTTACTGATTCTGAGCGTCAGCGCCTGATCAGTGTGTAGTGTGCAGCAGGGGAAAACCCGAACACTAGGTTTCCCAGGTAACCCGGTTGCGGCCTTTGCTCTTGGCCTGGTACAAGGCCTTGTCCGCGCGCTCAAGTAAACGGCCAAGGCGGTCATCCTCGGACCGGTATATGGCGATGCCTATACTTACAGTCAATGAGAACGGTTCGCCAGCGGCAGTATTCAACAGCAGGGATTGTACATGAGCGCGTATGCGCTCAGCCACCAGCATGGCCTCTGGCTGATTGGCCTGTTGCAGGAGCACGCAAAACTCTTCTCCACCAAGACGGCCAAACAGGTCTGATTCTCGCAATTCCAGTTTGACAGCTTCAGCAAAACGTATCAGCGCCAGGTCGCCAGACTGGTGACCATATTTATCGTTAATGCTCTTAAAGAAATCCAGATCCAGCATCAGCAGTGTCATCTGGGTTTGATAGCGCTGGCAGCTTTTGAATATGTGCTCGGCATGTTCAAGAAAGGCCCGGCGATTGGCGATGCCAGTCAAGGAATCCGTGGTTGCCAGTCTTTGCAATTCTCTTTCCAGCATTTTGCGCTGGGTGACATCCCGGCAAATGCCTTCTGCCCCTGCATAATTGCCTTCATCGTCATACAGCGCCTGGCTATTGACTGAAATATCAATGGTACGTCCATCCTTGGTGACCATTTGTCCAGGGAAATCATTAACCATACCGTGCAGCATGATTTCTTTTCTAAAGGCCTCCCTGTCGCCCATCTGCGGATAGAGGGCCGCTGCAGGTTTACCCTCGATTTCGTCAGGGGTGTAACCCAATATTTTAGTGACTGCCGGACTGACTTTTTGTACTATGCCGTCGACGTCGGTGCGGTAATACACGTCCTGCATGTTTTCAAAAAGACGCCGGAAATTGAATTCACTCTGGCGTAATTGCTCTTCCATCTCATTATGCTCAGTCATGTCCATGCCACTGATCAAGACGGCATCTTTACCCTCAAATACGATGGATTTGCTAATCACCAGCAACATGCGGAAATTACCCTTGCTGGTACGGATGCGGAACTTGCTGTTTGCATTCGCCCAATCGCTGCCCTGCTTTCTCAAGCGCCCCTGCGAACGCGGCTGGTCGATGGGATGAACAAATTCATCCACCGATTTGCCCAGCAATAGCTGCTCGTTACTGACTTCCAGTAACCGCACCGCAGTGGGATTGAGCTTGACCAATTTGCCATTCACCGCAATCGCGACAGCAACGGGCAAAATATCAAAAAGGTAAGCGTAATAGTTATCTTCGTTCAAGACGGATCCGATCAAGGCTCGCCGCAAGTCTTGTATTGACAAGCGTCACATCATTTTACTGCCGCGTAGGTTCCCGCAAAGTAAGAAAATGCAAGATCAGGCAGATTGTTTTTGGCTTGCGACAACAGTGAAGGTAAAAAAATTTAGCATATTAAAAATACATGCTGGAAAGCATACGCATTTTTAATATATATTTTGCCCAAAATTTACGCTGTCATGCGCCTGTCAGATGCATCACTTAGTGTATGCTAGCTTTAGTGCCGATAAGAATCAGAGTCGGCTTTTCATTGACTGTTCGATAATATACCATGATGAATCACTTGCCAAACATGCCCAGGCCGATGCGCCGATTGTTGTTACTGAGCGGCTTTGCTGCCGCTGTCAGCCTGCCCACCTCAGATGCTCTTGCTGCCCTTGCAGTCGAAAAACCGGCGCAAGCCAAACTGATCGTGGTTCTGGTTGTTGATGGTTTGCCGCAGGAACAAGTCGTGCGTTACCGTGACCAGTTTGGTCAGGGTGGTTTCCGCCGCTTGTTGGACCAGGGTGCCTGGTTCTCTGATGCCCATCAAGCGCATGGCATTACCGTGACTGCGGTTGGTCACACTGCCGTACTCACAGGTGCATATCCTTACCAGCATGGCATCATCGGCAATAACTGGATAGACCCGGTCACGCTGGAATCTGTCTATTGCACAGAAGACAAGCAGTACACTTACATCGGTGAAGAAACCAAGGCCAGCGACGGCACCTCCCCGGCCAACCTGCGCGTGAGCACGCTGGGCGATGAATTGCGCTATTCGAATGGTGAACACAGCAAGGTGATTACTGTGTCCGGCAAGGACAGGGGTGCGATCCTGCTGGCAGGCAAAACTGGTACCGCTTATATGTACATGAGCAAGACGGGTAATTTTTCCAGTTCCACGTATTACATGAAATCCCACCCACAATGGGTACAGCAATACCAGGCAGCAAAACCGCAAGACCGCTTCTATGGCAAGGAATGGCGTCCGTTATTGCCTGATGCTGCGTATGTGAACGATGCCAACGACGAGCTGGTCATCAACCAAAAAGAAAAAGACAAGCGCTTCCCATTCGTCTATAACAGCAAATCAGGCAAGCCTGATGCTGATTACTATAAGGATTTATACACTAGCCCTTATGTCGATGAGATGACACTGGACTTTGCCCGTGCTGCCATCGAAGGTGAAAAGCTCGGACAAAACCCGACTGGCGTGCCAGATGTATTGGGTGTCAGCTTGTCCAGCCATGATTATGTCAATCACAGCTTTGGTCCTGAGAGCCATATGTCACATGACCATTTGCAAAGACTGGACAGGATGCTGGCGAGCTTTTTCACTTATCTGGACAAGCGCGTAGGTCTGGAAAATACCATGGTGGTGTTGACAGCCGATCACGGTTTCCCGAACGTGCCGGAATTTGCGCAATCCATCAAACGTGATGCGCAACGTCTGGATAGTAAAAAAATGACCGGAGACCTGAACCAGCACCTGTCTGAAAAATTTGGGCAAAAGGATCTGGTCCGCAAATGGTCTGCGCCCAACTTCTTGCTCGACTATAAGCTGATAGAGCAAAAAAACCTGAAACGCGAAGATGTGGAAAATGCAGCCGCAAGATTTTTGCTTGGCTTGCCAGGTGTGGCCGACAGTTTTACCCGTACCCAATTTGAAAATGGCAACCTGCCACGTACGCGTATAGGCACACTGGTGCAACGTGCATGGCATAAACAGCGTTCGGGCGATGTCATGGTTGTCACCAAGCCTTACTGGTATTTTGGTAGTGAAGCGCATGGCACATCGCATGGCTCACCATACATCTACGACACCAATGTACCACTGATATTGATGGGCAAACCTTTCAAACCCGGTTCCTATGGCCAGTATGCAGAAGTCATGGATATTGCACCTACGCTGGCGCACCTGTTGCGAGTGCGCCCACCGTCAGGCTCTGAAGGACGGGTACTGACAGAAATACTGCGCTGAGCAATAAACTGGAGAACAGCTAAACAATAGCTGAACAAAAAAAACCGCATGAATAAAATCATGCGGTTTTTTTGACGTCATACAATCAGCTTATTTCGCCTGACGGTAATTGTTTTGCATCGTATAACCTCGTGCATACAGGGCAAACAAGAAAGCTGCCAACAAAGCAAAGCCGGCAAAGAAGAACATCTGGAAAGCCGTGACGCTCATGCCAGTTGATTTGATTTGCTCAGTCACCGCCTCACTCTTGACACTGGAGTTGGCCAGCAAGACCCACAGGTTACCAATCGTGACCGACAGGTTCCAGAAGCTCATAATCACACCCTTCATTGCCAGCGGTGCCTGGCTATAGGCAAATTCCAGACCTGTGGTTGACACCAGCACCTCACCAAAGGTCAGCAAGGCATACGGCAGGATTTGCCATGTGATGGTCAGGGCATTGCCACCATCAATGGCTACTTGCATGAAGCCGACCACGATCCAGGCCAGGCCAGAGAATGCAATGCCAGTGCCCATGCGGCGCAAGGCAGTGAGCTCCACGCCTTTACGCTTTAACAATGGATACAAAACCAGGTTATTGAAAGGGATGAGCAGCATCACCAGCATAGGGTTCAAAGCCTGCATTTGAGACGACTGGAACCATGAAGGCTTGGTCATCTGATCCGCCTGCAAAACCCATGTTGATGCCTTTTGATCGAACAAGGACCAGAATGGTGTCACCAGTGCAAACACCACCAGGATGCGCAATACCGAACGCACACCGTCAATAGCGATATCAGGATGGATGCCACGGGCTCGCTCCAGTTGCATCCACGTACCCATGCCACCAAAACCTAGCACAAGCACCAGCGCAAGGCACAGCGCCGCGACGATGCCTACTTTAGGAATCAGGAACATCGAGCCTATCGCCAGTAACACGCCAGCCACAGCAATGAAATAACCGGTCTTAGCCTGACCAGGTACATTCGTGGTCAATGCGGTGCGCACTACATTCAGGAAAGAATGCGGGTCACGCGGTGCTGGTGGTACATGGATGTACTTGGTACGGCCAGACCAGAAAATGATCGTGGCAATGAACATCAGCAAACCCGGAATACCGAACGCAATACTGGCCCCCAACTGCTTGAGGAAATAAGGCATCAGCAAGGACGCAAAGAAAGAGCCAAAATTGATGATCCAGTAAAAACCGTCAAACACTTTTTGAGCAAGAGAGCGGTTAGACTGATCGAACTGGTCTCCGACAAAAGACGTCACCAGTGGTTTGATACCGCCAGACCCCAAAGCAATCAAAAATAGCCCGGTGTAAAAGCCGTTACGGTTATCTTCAAAAATAGCCAGGCATGCATGGCCGCAGCAATACACAAGGCTGAGCCAAAACACCGTATTGTATTTACCAAAATAACGGTCGGCTAGCCACCCACCCAGCAAGGGGAAAAAATATACGCCGATGACGAAGGTATGGAATACCTCTTTTGCCATGCCGGCGCGCATGTTTTCCGGCATGGACAGCAGCAGGCTGGTCGTCAGGAAGGTGACGAGAATATTGCGCATGCCATAAAAACTGAAACGCTCACAGCCTTCGTTGGCGATGATGTAGGGTATTTGCTTGGGCATCCGCGCCTTGTCGGCGCCATCCATAGCCACGGATTGAGTCATTCGTCTCTCCTGTTCAATTGTTTTTTTTCACTGCCTTGGCAAACTGTCTTTTGTAAAGACAGGCTTGCCTTTTGGGATCATGGATAAGTTTTTCCAGCACATAAGATGGATATATCTGGAAAAACAGTGGGCGAAGTATCCAGATTTGTGAAGGGGTAGTCAAGCGTGAAAACGCCCTCATTTGATAGAGAAAAGCTATGGTTTTAAACTTACTCTAACATTCAAGTAGAAATAATGTCAGAGAGCTACTGGAATGCTAAGTGCCTGAAACCAGCAAAAGGGCTACAAGCCGCATGGATGCTGGCTTTGTGCACCGCAAAAATAAAAAACTTATGGGTTTATGACGATACGGTTATGAGTAAAATCCACACAAAATAATTTTTTCGTATGCTTTACCTGTGCGCCACATTTGATGGACATAACCTGGCGTAAAAATGAAACTGCCCACTTGTGAAGTGGGCAGTTATTTCATCAAGCCAGGGCAGGTTTGCCGCTGATCTTACGCCACAGCTTGAACGGCAGGCGGAAGATAAAGCGCAACATGACGAGTGTCAGCAGGGCTTCAACCAATGTCATGATGAAGGCAAAGAAAGTATTCCAGCGCGATTCACGGCGATGGAACTTGGCGACCATGCGGTCAACACTGATTTCTATACTGTCGTAGAAAGTCGGCACGACCAGTAAGGTCAGGAAGGTGGAAGTGATGGTGCCGCCAATAATGGCAATCGCCAGTGGGCGATAAAACTCCCCCCCCTCACCAAGGCCTATGGCCACGGGCAACATACCGGCAATCAACGCAAAGGTCGTCATCAGGATAGGACGCAGGCGCTTGCGGCCAGCGTACATCAGCGACTCTTCACGGTCATAGCCTTCTTCTTCCCGCTTCCTGGCGCAGTCCAGCAAGAGAATCGCATTCTTTGCGACCAACCCCATGAGCATGATGATACCGATAAAGCTCATCAGGTTCAGTGTGCCTTTGGTCAGCAACAAGGCGACCACAACACCTATCAGGCTCAAAGGCAGGGACAGCATGACAGGAATAGGCGCGGTGAAAGAACCGAATTGCATGACCAGTATCAAGTACATCAAGCCTATGCCTGCGACCAGGGCAATAGTCATTTCAGTGAACAATTCTTTTTGCGAACGTGCTGCGCCACCCAGTTCTATACCAAAACCGGCAGGGAAATTCATGGCCTTGGCGATTTTCAAAGCCTCGGCTGTGACTTCACCAGAAGACTTGCCTTGTGCATTGGCAGATACTTCTATCATGCGTT
The DNA here is from genome assembly GCF_049340405.1 of Undibacterium sp. Ji42W. Taxonomy (NCBI): domain Bacteria; kingdom Pseudomonadati; phylum Pseudomonadota; class Betaproteobacteria; order Burkholderiales; family Oxalobacteraceae; genus Undibacterium; species Undibacterium sp. Ji42W. Next base: position 178,212 of record NZ_JBMPOV010000009.1, on the reverse strand, counting down.
TGCCATCGGTATGCTGGATCTTGGCTGGGCCTTTGCCCATAGTGATCTTGGCGATCTGTTCCAGCGGCACCATCTTGTCGCTACCGGCCACGGCAATAGGCAGACGTTCTATATTTTCTGCGCTGATCCTGTCATCTGGATGCAGGCGCACTGCCACGTCACGCGCTTCGCCGGTAGGATCAACCCAGTCGCCAATCTCGACACCGGCAAACGCCACGCGCAAAGCCTGTGCGGCATCATTGACTGAGATGCCGAGTGAATTTGCCAGGCCACGGTCCAGTTCTATCTGCAATTCATCTTTGGGATCCTGTTCAGACAAACCCACATCCACTGCGCCTGGCACCTTGCTGAGCTGTCCCATGAAGTCAGTGGCAATCTCGGTGAGTTTTCTGGAGTCCGGGCCTGAGAACCGGATTTGCACTGGCTTTCTGGCACCATTGCTGAGATCATCCTGCACCACATATTCTGCGCCGATGATGGTTGCCACCAGCTTGCGCAACTCTACACCAACTTCGCTGGCAGAGCGCTTGCGTTCAGTACTCTTGCCAATGTCCACATACACGCGGCCACCACCAGCATTGATAACACTGTTGGTGGCCTTGGTTTCTTTGATGGTACGGGCAAGCTCGGCAGCTTTTTCTACCTTCATGCGGCCATAATCCAGACTGGCACTGGATGGTGTACGCACGTCGATGACCAGGTTGCCGTTGTCAGAGACAGGCAAGAAACTGGTACCGCCCTGGGTCGCATGTAAGGCGATTGCCCCTATAAAACTGAGGCCGGCAATCAGCGCCATCCAGACGCGGTGATGCAGGGCCCAGGCAATCACATTGCCATAACGGTCAGCCTGATGGTCGAACCAGGTATTGAATTTGGCGAGTACCCGGCTGATGCCACGCTTGGGCTCCAGATGGTGGCCGACCGGGTCGCCCCAATAAGCAGACAACATTGGGTCCAGCGTAAAAGAGATAAACAAACTGACCAGCACGGAACTGGCGACAGTCAAGGCAAACGGCCGGAACCATTCACCAGACACACCGGGCATGAAAGCCACGGGAATAAACACGGCAATGATAGAGAAAGTGGTAGAAGCGACAGCCAAGCCAATTTCCTTCGTGCCATTGCTAGCGGCAGTGCGGCGGTCTGACCCCATCTCCATATGACGCACGATGTTTTCGCGCACCACAATCGCATCATCAATCAGCACACCAATTGCCAGTGACAAGCCCAGCAAGGTCATGAAGTTCAGGGTAAAGCCACATAACCACACTGCAATGAAAGCCGCAATCACCGAAGTCGGCAAACTCATGGCCGTGATCAGGGTGGAGCGCCATGAGTTAAGGAACACGTACACGACAAAGATCGTCAACACCGCACCAAACATCAATGACTCAATAACATTGTTCAGGCTGGACTGCGCATCCTTGCCACCATCTTGCGTCACTTCGAGCTTGCTACCTTTTGGCAGGGTCTTGTTGATTTCTTCTATCAAGTCGCGCACTTTATTGGCGACTGTCACGGTACTGGCATCACGCGAACGGGTGACTGAGATGCCGACATTGGGATTACCATTGCGCACACTGAAGCCACCTATCTCGGCAAAACTGTCGGCAATCTCAGCCACTTGCGCGAGTCTCACCAGATCGGTACCACGACGCTTGATGACAATATCCTGGAACTCTGCTGGTGACTCTATGCGGCCTATCAGGCGTATGCTTTGTTCATCCAGCTTGCCACGCACTTTACCTACAGGTGCGGTGGTATTTTGATTGCGCAGTGCAGTGACCACTTCACCGACGGAAACATTGTATTCACGCAGTTTTTGCGCATGCAGCAGCACTGTCAACTCCCTACGCAAAGAACCATTCACACTCACAGTAGCAACGCCATCTATACCGCGGAATTTATCGGACAACTCGTCTTCTGCCAGCCGTGAAATCTCGGCATGGCTAAGCGTGCTGGAAGACAGCGCCATCTGCATGATGGGCTGCGCCGAAGGGTCACTTCGCTCCAGTATCGGCTCCCGCATTTCGGTCGGCAGTTTATAGCGCACCGATGCAATCGCATTGCGCACCTCGTCCGAGGCTTCAATCAGATTTTTGTTGAAGTTAAAAACGATCACGACTTGCGCACGACCTTCAAACGCTGTCGAACGAACCTGGTATACACCAGTGATGCTTTGCAGCGACTTTTCCAGACGGTTGATGATCTCGCGTTCCACCGTTTCTGGCGATGCACCAGGATAAGGAATGCTGACCACCAGTACAGGTTCCTCAACATCCGGTATCTGGTTAACCTTGAGTTTCTTTAGCGCCAGCAAGCCCATGCACATGAGGGCGATGATGATGACGATCATCGCAATGGGGCGCTTAATACTGAAATCAGAAAGGAACATGATTATTTCCCTTTAGGACTGGCAGTTGCAGGAGACGAAGCCGCCGCAGGTGCTGATGCTGATGCAGCAGTTGAACTGGCCGGAGCCGCAGGCAAGTCAGCGCCGGCAGTAGCAACCATTTTTACCTTCTGCCCATCCACCAGGGTAGAAATCGGATTGCGTATGACCTTGTCGCCATCCACCAGGCCGCTGCGTATTTCAAAATCACCACGCCGTGGATCACGTTCACCAATCACGATACTGACTTTTTTCAGTGTGCCATCCTTGATGCGCCAGGCATAGGCCTTGTCGCCATCACGTATCAAGGCTGTGCTCTTGATCATCAGGGTCTGGGTGGAACCTGTTTCTATGCGACCTTCAGCATACAGGCCAGACACCTTTGGTGGTGTTGCGTCGGCAAAAGCCACTAGCACTTCTACCTGTCTGGTAGTGGCATTCGCGGCCATGTCCACCCGCTTGACCTTGCCAGCAAATTGCTGGTCGCCATAACCATTGACACGGAAACTGACTGCCTGGCCTATCTTGACATTATTCACCTTGTCAGCCGACAGCAAACCCTCAAAACGCATGCTGGTCGGGTCGATGACCTTGACCAGCTCTTTGCCTATCTGGGCGGTATCACCGGCTGACACCTTGCGCTCGCTAACCACGCCATCAAAAGGTGCGCGTACTTCTGTGCGTTGCATTTGCTGGCGTGCCTGCACCGCGCGCGCCTTGGCTGCGACCAGATCACTCTGGGCATTATTACGGCGTATTTCTGCATCTTCCAGTTGCTGGGTTGATGTCATGCCAGAAGCGCGCAAAGTTTTCAAACGCTGGAACTGGCGTTCAGCCTGCTCCAGTGTTTGTGCCGATACTCTGGCGGCTTCGTCTGCCGAATTGCGGCTGTCGCGTATCGATGTATCATCCAGGCGTACCAGTAAATCATTACGCTTTACGGCCTCACCATTTTCTTTAAATACTTGCAAAACCACGGTAGATAATTCCGAGCGCAGGTCGGCCTTGCGTTCTGGCTGTATTGAGCCGGTAATTACTGGTCCGGAAGAAAGTGCACTATTCTGTATGACTTGCACATCTTCTTCTGTCACCAGCAACGGGCTGTCCGGTATCTTGGCACTGGCTGACTTTGAGCTGGCTGACCCTGCGCTGGCTTTGGACTGGTCCGTTTCCTTGCCATCTTTTCCTCCCTTGCTGCATGCCGTCAATGCCAGGGCAAGGGAAAGAAAAATCAGACTGGGTCGCAACATGGTGAATCTCCGTATATTTATAAATGTTTCACTAAGAACCTGATTTGTAACAAATAGTTCCAATTCTTGCCAAGTATCCATGAGCATGTACACCAGTGTCAATCGCACATTACCAGCTTGCAACATTATCTAAATACTAGCTAAATATCATCGAGTTTCTTGCATTGTCAGCGCAAGTCCGGTAGGCTCCCGCCTCTTGCGTATCTATCAAGCTCTTATTGTGTCTGTTTCTGCGTCTGCTCCTGTTTCTGTTAATGCGTCTATTAATGCGTCTGTTAATGAGTCTCTTAATGCGTCCGCTACCAAGTCTGCTCCGGCCTCACCGCCCGTCTTGTTGATTGTTACTGATGTTTTTGGCAATACGCCTGCGATTGCCAGTTTTGCCCGGCAATTCCCCTTGCCCTGCCTGATTGCCTCGCCCTTTACTGGCGAAAAAACACAATACCCCGCAGAAACACTGGCCTATCATGCATTTATTGCTGAAGGTGGTGTCGCTGCCTATGCGGACAATCTGTCCCAGCTTATCCAGACTCATCAATCCAGCCTGCGTTATGCCATAGGCTTTAGCGCCGGTGCCAGCGCCTTGTGGCTCAATAGTGCCAGCACGGCCATGGCAAATCTGCAACAGGCGGTATTATTTTATGGTTCGCGCATACGCGATCACCGAGATGTACAGCCTGCCTGCCCGACACGCCTGATATTTGCTGAGCAAGAAGCCGCGTTTGAACCGGCAGAACTGGTGGCCGACTTGCGACAGCGCAATCAGAATGCGGAACTGGTCAAGGGCAGCAAACATGGCTTCATGAATCCGTATTCCGCCGGTTTTTGCCTGAAGACCCAAGAACGCTTTATGAAAGAGCTGCTTGATCTGGCGCAAATCAGCGCTGCTGCATAAGCAAAAAACCTGCTTGTAGCTGGCTGGCAAGATTGAGTTTCACACCCTATTCCCCTATACTGCGCACGCGTGACACAATCACCGCCCTGCGTTTTTGCTTACACCAACCCGTGATCAAAGACGATTTTACTTGCATGACAACACCACCTATTTAACTAACAACTAACTTTTTTGCGGCACCAGTGCATCTGCCTGATCTGGCAGCTCGTCTGGTCGATCCGCGCGGAGCCATAAGCATGACCGCCTTTGTATTTAATGAAATCAATTTCGACGACCACGAACAAGTCGTGTTCGCATCCGAAGCCAAATCCGGCTTGAAAGCCATCATCGCAGTCCACAACACCCATCTTGGCCCTGCCATGGGTGGCTGCCGTATGTGGAATTATGCAGATGAGGCTGAAGCCGTACGTGATGTCCTGCGCCTGTCGCGCGGCATGACCTACAAGAACGCCGTTGCTGGCCTGCCTATCGGTGGCGGCAAAAGCGTCATCATCGGCAATCCAAAAACTGACAAGACCCCTGCCCTGTTTGAAGCCCTGGGTGAAGCCCTGGAGCGCCTCGGTGGCCGTTATGTCACAGCAGAAGACGTAGGCACCAGCCCGGCTGACATGGCCAATGTTGCCAACAAAACCAAATACGTTGCCGGTCTGGGTGACCGTGGCGACCCATCCCCTTACACTGCACTGGGCTGCTTCGTTGGCGCCCAGGCAGCAGTCAAGCACCATTTAAAACGCGACAGCTTTGACGGTTTGACCGTGGCCCTGCAAGGCCTGGGTCATGTCGGTTATGACTATGCGCGCCAGTTGAAAGAAGCCGGTGCCAAGCTCATCGTCACCGATATCGACCAGGCAGCATTGAAACGTGCGCAAGAAGAACTGGGTGCAGAAGTCGTCGCCATCGACGCCATCTATGATGTGCAAGCCGATATCTATGCACCATGCGCACTGGGTGCGACACTGAACCTGGACACGCTGTCGCGCCTGAAAGCGAAGATCGTTGCAGGTGGCGCCAACAACCAGCTGGCGACGCCAGAGATGGGCGAAATTTGCCGTCAAAAAGGCATACTGTATGCACCTGACTTTGTCATCAATGCCGGCGGCATCATCAAGGTGTGCTATGAATACCTGAACACGCCAGAAGACGGTATGGTTGCCCATGTACGCCGTATCGGTGAAACCCTGGCAGAAGTATTTGCCCGCGCTGATGCAGAAGGCCTGCCAACCAGCGTCGTGGCCGACCGCATTGCGGAAGCCAAGTTCAAGAAATAAAGTGATGCAAGCCCCGGCTTGCAGATGCTGAAATAAAACGCCACCAGATTGATGTTCTGGTGGCGTTTTATTTTGTGAGCTTGTGTCTTTGTGTCTTTGTGCTCTTGTATCGCTGAGCCATTGCCGTACTTTTGTATCTGCTGTAATCGCAAACATCTGTATCTACTGGTAGCATCTCAACAGGCATATCCTTTCTGTAAGGCAGATTGTTTACCCATACCGGAGAATATGAATGACGATGTTATCGAATATACACATACTGACCCACTATAAAGCCTGGGCTGACGACAAGATGTTTAGCATGTTGAGTGTCCTACCTGAAGAAGAGGTATTGCGCCCCCGTCTGACCCGCTTTGGCAATATGCTGCATACCCTGAACCATGTGTATGTCATCGACGATATCTTCCGTGCACATCTGCAAGGGCAACAACATGAATACCAAGACCGCAATACAGCTAATACACCAGCATTGCCTGATCTGTGGGCTGCTTCCAAACAAATGAACCAATGGTACCGTGACTTCGCCAAAGACCTGACTGACGATGATCTTGAGCGCGTCATCCATTTCAATTTCATTGGCGGTGGCGAAGGCATCATGAGTTGTCAGGAAATGTTGCTGCACGTCGTCAATCACGCTACCTACCATCGCGGTTTTGTCGGTGACATGATGTATCAGGCCAAGGTCATGCCGCAATCGACTGACCTGACCGTATTTGTGAGGGATGTGTTGAGAGCATGATGTATAAGCTTGTCATCCGGCGTGCTGCTTGAAAGAGTTGAAGTTCAGGCTTACACTCGTATGTTCCATTTTCAACAAGCTGCCTGATCATGACCATACTCACTACTGCACGCCTGCGCCTGGAACCAATGAACGACAGCCATGTTGATGGTCTCTTTCACATGAATAGCCAGGCAGAAGTCATGGAGTACATTACCGGCAAACCAGACACACCAGAAGACACGCTGGCCATGATAGAACGCGTCAAGGCGCGCTGGATAGAATATGGTTTTTCCTGGTGGAGTTTCATAGAACTAGACAGCAATGAAGTTATCGGTGCTGGCTGCATACAACATCTGGGCCGCGACCCGGCCAATCCTTTGGAAACTGGCTGGCGTCTGCGCAAGGAAAGCTGGAACAAAGGTTATGCATCAGAAGCCGCACAGGCCATGGCGGCATTCGCCTTTGAAAACCTCAAGGCTGAATCCTTGTGCGCGGTCTGCCATCAGGACAATCGTGGCTCAGCAAATATCATGAAAAAACTGGGCATGCAATACCGTGGCATAGAGCGCTGGTATGACATGGACACTGCAGTTTATTCCATGGATAAGGCAGACTGGCTGGCCAGCAGAAAATAAGGTTTTAATCTGCCGCAACAATAATGCGGTTACGGCCAGCTTCCTTGGCGCGGTACAAGGCCATGTCACTGGATGAGAGCGAGACATCGGCATCAATATCACTGGCCTGCATAAGCGCGATGCCTATACTGACCGTAACCGGAATAATATGGGTATGCGCATTGACTGGCGTATCCAGTAATTGTTTTTGCACACGCTCAGCAAAAACGGTGGCATCAGCAATGCTGGTGCCGGCAAGTACCACGGCGAATTCTTCGCCACCTACCCGGCCTGCATAATCGCTTTTACGCAGTTCATCATGCAGGATATGGGCAAAATGCCTGAGCACCAGGTCACCTATGGCATGCCCATAGGTATCATTGATGAGCTTGAAATTATCCAGGTCACACATCAATACCGCTGCCGCCTTGCTGGCACCGCGCTGCATGCGCGCCAGCTCTTCTTCCATGCGCCCCATGAAGCTGCGGCGGTTAGGGATCTGCGTTAAAAAGTCGATGGTCGCCAGTTCCTGCAATTCCTGTTCTATGCGTTTGTGTTCAGTGACATCGGTAATAAAACCATGCCACAGGGTAGCGCCATCCGGCAGGCGGCGTGGCCTTGCATCCATCTGACGCCAGCGTATGCCTTGTTGCGGCAGATTGACACGGTATTCCAGATGCAGGTGTTCCAGCCTGCTGGCTGATTTAAGAACGGCATTGCGATAGGCAGGAAAATCATCAAGGTGTATACGTGCGTGTATCAGCGCCACGGCTTCCTGCATCTGTAACGGGCTTAATTCATAAATATCGCGTATACCTTCGCTGAGATAGGTAAAGCGCTCTTCACCATTAGCTTGCATGCAGTATTGATAGGCGAGGCCTGGCACTTCATTGGTCAGGCAAGTCACCAGGTCTGCACTTTCTTGCAGACGCTGCGACAAAACCCGCATGGCAGTGATATCAGTGGTGGTACCTATCATGCGCAAGGGGCTGCCATCCTCCGCACGGCTGACTACCTTGCCACGGCTGGATATCCACTTATAACTGCCATCCTTGCAACGCACACGGTGCTCGACGACATATTGCTCAGTAAGCCCCTCAAAATGCGCCTGTATGGTCGCTTGTACGTAGGCGCTGTCATCAGGATGCAGACGCGCATAACTGTCTTCTATGCGTGCAGTAATTTCTGCATCGGCATAACCGAGTATGGCTTTCCAGCCAGGTGAATAATGTATTCGCCCACCAGGCACATCCCTGTCCCAGATGCCAGTGCCACTCCCCTCTAACGCCAGTGCCATACGCAGCATATTGGCCTGGCTTTGCTCAGCCAGTGACTGTGCTTGCAGGGATTTTTGCTGCGCGTGCTTGTGTTGTATGAGATTGGCGATCAGGCTGGCAAGCTCTTGCAAGACTTGCTGATTGGGCTTTTTCTCAATTGCCTCATTCTTTGCAAAGAAATACAAGCCATCTGACTGCCTGTGTTCATCATTGGAAATGGGTATCTCAGCTAGCAGCCAAAGGTCATGGTCTTGCGCAAGTTCCTGCAATCGGCTGACACGCTTGCTGTGCTCGGGAATTGTGCCTTGTGGATATGCGTCTTCGACCACTGCATACATCTTGCGCATGTCATCAAGGCAGGCATGGGGCAAATTTGAAGCAAGCAGCAGATCAGTCTCAATACCACCCACCACGATAGCAGACAGCAAACCAGAATAATGGGCATCCAGGCTGCTGACTATGCGAAGCAAACTATCCGTCAGGTCAGTATTGCGCGCAATATCATTCATGCATAGACGATACAGGTCCAGCAAATGCTGACCGCCTTCATTGCTCTTGTGCAAATTATCCAGACTCATATTTACCCGGCATTCCTGATCAGAGTGTACTTGCACGTATTCAGCATGCCAGTATATAGGCATGGTATACACTAATAAGCGCAGGTCATTACCAGCAGAGACCGATAATGCCCTATTTGATCATATACCAAAGAACAGAGGCGTGATGGAGCGCAACAATTTTTAATACAAATATTGAATACAATACGGTGTTGCGCTATTTCACTGAGATTTTGCTGAGAGTAATGCAACAGTAAATTGCTTTACAGAATTAATGGGGTCATCACAGGCCGCGTAAATAAAGGCCTTCATCTTCCAATGTTTGCGAATAATAGAACCCAAGCGGTGATAATAATGAGACTAACAATTAATCCAAATAAAATGTTTCAGGCTGTCCATTTTTCTGCATTAAAGCCGTAACTTGCTCTTGCCACACTTTTGGGTCCAGGTTTGCTGTACTGGGAGTGTCAAAATCACGCATGGGTCTGCGATCAAAAGCCTGGGCCAATACTCTCTGCATGCCAGCAAACTTATCAGGATTTTTATATATACCCAGAGCCATATTTTCAGCAGCAAGGTTCACCTGATGGAGTATGGCTTGTTCTTGCCTGGGATCGCTATGAATAGCCACTTCATAAAATGAAGTAAGTAACGCAAAAACTGGAGGCACTCCTTCCAGCAAGCAGGCTTGCAGTCTGTCGTGACCATCAAGTATCAGATACGAACTCAAACTGTGTACATGCCAGATCAGTATAGGAGGCATTTGTCCGGCTCTTGCCAGCTTGCGCCACCATTTAACACGACCACAATCTTTGTGTTGAGGGGCAAATACATTTAAAACATTATTCCCTTTTTCCTCATCGTAATCCAAATTCGCATAGACAACAGGCGCCTGCAACAGTTTAAAATCATTTTCTACTGCACCTGCATGCCACTGACTCGCGCTATACTTCTTGTTCCAATGCGGATCGCAACCCAGACGATCAAGATATCTCAGTGACCAATAGCCATTTGATAGACAGCTGATACTCGCTTTCGCCAATGCTTGCGCAAAATGCCTTAGCCACAAATGTTTTTTCTGCTCTGCAGAGGCCAAGGCGATCTTTTGCACTTCAGCCGCACTAATGGCAGGAAACCACTCCTGATGTAGAGGCAGACTACGGTAGATAGTCCAGCAGCAATACCTATCGCTATTCTTTTCTGCCCATAACAAAGGTACATCACCAGCATCCAGACGCATGAATTTTTCTACCGCTGTACGTAGATGAAGCGAAGGTGTGGATGTATTGCTGACGTTCAGCACCAGCCCCTGCCATCGCTCATAATTACGCTCGTAGTTTCCATTATCGTCTTGGAAATAGATATTTATCGCCATCGTGTAATTCTCATTTATGGAGGAAATCCCATCACAAACCCTGCTGCTTCAATTGCTCAATCTCAAAATCACCATCATCGACCAACCGCTCTCCGCCAGGATACTTGCCCAAGCCCAGTATTCTGCCCATGGACAACAACAGGCTCTGTCCTGATGCCAAACGATCAGGTATCAATTGATAGACAGGATCACTGAATGCCGCAGCCGGGGTCGTGAACTTCCAGCCCATATCCTTGAACTGGGCCAGCACATCATCAAGCCACAGGGCATTGATCAGATTGTGATGCATGAGCATGACTTGGGGAATATCGCGCCCCTGCAATTGCCAGGACAGGGCGCGATAAGCTTCGGCGCGCTGGCGTACATGGGCCAGGTAGGCACGCTTGATGGCACTCACATCTGCCTGGGGATTTTTGCCCAGTACTTCTACCAATTTTTCATTCAGGCGCCAGTCGCTGGTATCCAGGCTGACATAGGCATTACGGTAGTTATTCTGCTTCAAAAAGCTGCGCATGCCATCGCGCTTTTCTGGTGTATTCCCTTCGCGCAGATAAGTATAGCGATACCATTTCTGGTAACCCGGCAAAGTGCTGATAATGGCGTCGCAATCCAGTATCTCTTGCTGATATTGCGCCAGGCTGACTTTGTCGCTATGCAAGTCTGGGTGACTCATGCTGTGGTTACCGACAGCATGTCCAGCATCACCCCAGGCTTTGGCGAGCGCATAACCAGCGGGCTGTTTTGCCGCATAGTCTGCTGTCACAAACAGGGCAGCAGTGACGCCATGTCTGGCCAGCGCTTTGAGCATGGCCTGGTTACGCTGCTCAGGACTCAGCCTTGGCGTCTGCTCCAGATTGGGGCCATCGTCGATAGTGATGGCGACTGTTTGCGCATGCGCTATATTAAGGAACCCAAAAAAGGTAAAATTAAGCGAGAGTGCAAAACATATTTTTAGAAATTTGTGCATGTATTTTATAAAATGAGTTGTAACAGGTGTGTGCATTCTCTGATTGCACATGTCTTTTCACATGTCGATCGACCATCAAATGCGATTAATGAGTAATTCAGTCCAGCAGCTTTCTTTCTTCATCACCTGCCTCTGTCTGTCAGCAACAGTAAGTGCCGAACCTGCATCCGCATCTGCGCCAGCAAGGCAATGGGTCAGCGGCTCATATGTCAATGTCAGAACCGCAGCAAAAAAAGACGCGCCAGTGAGTGCGACACTGATTATCAATACCGAAGTTAAATTGCTTGTGGCGCGTGATGATTTTTGCGAAATTAGCTGGGAAAATAATCAACACGGGTTTATTGCCTGCAAATTTCTCAGCACTACACCAGTCATATTGGCCGAGCTGACTTCAAAGAAATTGGCAAATGGCGCAATTGATCCATCACTTTCTGCGCGAGCTTTTTGGCTGCAACCTGGCTATAACAGCTTATTGGCGGTTGCCAGTTATTTCGAGAACACCATGTTACCGGAAAAACAACGTGAAAGCGAAAGAAAATACCTCGAATCCGGTGGGGTAGGAAATCCTGAAATAAAGCGCTTTCCGATTCCTGAGTTGAATGCAATGCGTGCCAAATTAGCCGCAGGAGTAGTGGCGCCCAAAGAGATGGCAGAACTCGCCAGTATTTGGGATGGATCACCTGCAAGAATGCTGCCTTCGAGCGCACTTCATCAGTGGGTATATCGTCAGATCAGGCTGACCAAGGTTCAATCTTCATTTTTCAAAAGCGTCAACGAATTTGCCAGTCCCAAGACTACACCTGAAAGTATCAGTGCCCAATTCGGTATTTCCTGGAAACTGGCTGTCACTGCACCACCAGCCTGGGGTGGTGACAATAATGGCCCTTCAAACAAAAATGGCATATGGGATATGGGAGAAATTTCGCAGCGACTGGATCAGCCAATTTATACCGTAGGTATGAATGAAAAAACAGAAATTGTGCAAGCCAGCTCTACGATAGAATATCGTGAAATACCAGGTGGAGATTCATCGCCATGTGCTGGCAATCCTCATATACTCTGGCCAGTAACAGACCCGCAAAACGCTGCTCATATTCAGGGCTTATTCCGCTCCAACAAGGCCTTGAATCTGTCCAAGGCAAAGTCAACCGTCAAGCTACAGGTTTTGTTGCAACCCAAGTCCTTACCGGCAGATCCTCATTTTGTCCGTGCACTGACCAGGTATATTGATCTTGATGGTGATGGCATTCCAGACCTTGCCTTGTGGGATGGCATTAATACTCAAGTTGGATTGGGTGACAACAGCGAGTATCATTTAACACTGATCTTCGTCAACGTACTTGGACGCTGGCATTTTCTCGACTTCGATGAGGAAGACCCTCCGTGCGGTTGCTGAGAAAACGATGACTAGAAAAACAGGAGATTCAGTCTGTCACATAGTCATTATCTTTACGATCAACTTGATCAATCAGCATGAACTGCTGACCATTCCATTGATAAGTTGCGGCTTGCTCCCCTGGTGTTGCAGATACTGCCAATAGAGACTTCTTATTTCCGGCTATATCATAAGTCCACTCAAATGCACCGGCCACCAAGGTTTGCAACAGCCTGTATTCCCCCTGAGCCAGGCCATATACATGCAGCTCTTCATAGGCAGCGCCTTGTTGTAATCTTAGGATGAAGACTGCTTTTCCCGCCAGGGTGAATTCGGTATGTAACTGCAGGCGGGGGTTATAACTATCGGCAAACTGCTTTTGCGAGACCACTCGCCAGGCTTGCTTTTCTTTTTTCAGTATGCTGACCGTGCTTGAGATTCCACCCTTGATCTTGTTGACGGGCTGTTTTTCTGCCTTGCCCGACCAGGCGATGATCTTCCACTCATCCTGCATGCTGAGCACGCTGTAATTCTCGACGTCACCTACATTTTCTTTGCTCAATGCAGGGATTGCGTCTTGCTGAGAAACCGGGTTGACTGCATTTTTTTCGACAGGCTGACAGGCTGTCAAAGTCGTCAGGATGAGTAATGAAAACAGCGATTTTTTTAGCGGCATAAATACAGAGGGGCTGAGGGATTTTCTTTTGATGCCAGTGCAAATTGCAGGTGCGCAACAAAACCATGTGCGATAGCATAACATTAAGTTTTATCAAGCGCACAAGCTGCATCTTCCCATGCAGATTCTCATTTCATTTTTGGAGTGGCAACTTATAATTCCTGAGCGGCACTGTTATATTTTCACTCCCCGAACAACTGCCCCACCCCATCGTTTTCCAACCGACATAAAACTGAAGGAGATATCAGCATGAGTATCGTAAGCTCACATGAACCTGGTGCCTTTTGCTGGGTAGAACTTGGCACGAGTGATCAAAAAGCTGCAAAAGCATTTTATGGCGACCTGTTCGGCTGGGGACATCAGGACAATGAGATGGGACCGGGAAGCTATTACACGATTTTCCAGCTCAAGGGTCACGATGCCGCAGCAGCATATACCCTGGACCCGGAACAGCAGGTAGGCGTGCCGCCACACTGGACTATCTATGTATCGACAGCAGATGCAGAAGCCACGGCAAAGCGCAGCGCAGAATTGGGGGGTGAAGTCGTCGTCCCGGCATTTGATGTGTATGACCTGGGCCGCATGGCGGTATTAAAAGATCCTACCGGCGCCTTCCATAACATCTGGCAGCCAGGCAAAAACATTGGTGTAGGCATACACAATGAACCTGGCGCTTTTTGCTGGGGCCAGCTCAATACCAGTGACACGGCAAAAGCAGATGCCTATTACAAAGCCTTGTTTGGCTGGAATGCCAGCACAGGCAGCGATGGTGCCATGACTTATACAGAATGGCACCAACATGGCACACCCATAGGCGGCATGATGGCTTTGCCAGACGGTCTCATGGCACCTTCACACTGGCTGGCGTATTTCAGCGTTGAAGATTGCGATGCAACTGCCGCAAAAGCACAGGCCCTGGGTGCAGCGACGTATGTGCCACCGAGTGATATTCCAAATACTGGCCGCTTTGCCGTTCTGGCTGATCCTCAGGGTGCCGTGTTTGCGATTTATGAGGCAAATTAACAGAAAAATTAGCAGTCAAAGTCCCTGGTTTGCATGTCTCAAGCATGTATCAAGCATGTGTCAATGCACTGATGGCGCGTGCCACGCCAAGCCGGGGACTGGACAAGACTTCTATACCCAGATCACTTAACTCTACTGCCGCTGCTGCCATTGATGCCTGTGCCAGTACCACGACATCAATGTCAGCAGTTTTATCCTGCAATGCCGATCTGACTGCATCACTGATCGCTTGCAGATAAGACTGTCTGTCACCTTGCAGGAAATGCCCCCAGGCCTGCTCAGGCAAGAGTGTGCTAATCTCTATCGTTTTACCTGCAGCCCTGGCCGACTCCATCAGCAACTCAGTCGTTGGATCAAGCGTGCTTTCCAGCGCGGCGACCAGCAAAATGCGCGGCCCCAAAGCAACTGCGCGATCAGCCATGGCACGGTCTATCCTGGCTGTCTGCAAACCTGAGTGCCCGTTCATGCGTTCAGCAATTCCACCTATGCTGGAACAGGTGCATACCACCATGCCCACAATGGCATTTGCATGATTTGTGGAAGCCACACACATTGCTGCCTCCACCTGTCGAATGACGGCAGCATCTGTTGCGCCAAACTGCTGCGCAGCGATGAGCAGGCTTTCATCAACATGGTGATGCACTTTAAGTCCCGGAGCCAGTTCCTGCACCAGGGCATCAAAGCCCGCTACATGAACCGGTGAAGTATGTAAAAAAGCGAGCTGAGCCTGCATAAGATCCTTAGCCTGGCATTTGTACTGTCAATTGAGTTTTTTCATATGGGCGACCAGTTGGTCGAGGGCAGTACCCCAGCCCTGATGAAATCCCATTTCCATATGTTTTTGCTTGTCTTCTGCGTTTTTATGCAAAACGACTGCTTTATACCGGGTTCCCGTTTCATGCGGCTCAAAGGTAATGATGGCAGTCATGAAGGAGTTGCCGGTAGGACGAAAACCTGGTCCCAATGCATCGGTGAACACCAGTTTCTTGCCAGGGATGACTTCGAGATAGCAACCGGCATTATCGTGATCAACACCTTCAGGCGAACGCATGACCGTGCGGAAGATTCCGCCAGCTTTCAGGTCTATCTCACAATCCACGGTTTTCCACGGAGCAGGCGTGAACCATTCCAGCAAATGGGCAGGCGTAGTCCAGGCAGCCCATACCAAAGATGGCGGGATATCAACTATACGCTCCAGCACCAGATCAAATTTACCTTCTTCCGTCGTTGCTTCAGACATCATGATTCTCCTTTATCTTGTTTAAATAAGCATCGAGTTGGTTAAAGCGCTTTTCCCAATCGCTGCGCTGTGAGGCCAGCCATTGCTCTGCTTCTTGCAAGCCCGCTGGCGCCAGTTGGTATGTCCTTACCCTGCCATTTTTTTCAGACACTACCAGGCCAGAATGTTCGAGTACCCGCAGATGCTGGGTAAATGAAGGCAGGGCCATGTCGAATTCCAGCGCCAACTCGCTGACTGCTGCCGGCCCACGGCACAGGCGTGCCAGTACAGCACGCCGTGTTGTATCACCGAGAGCAGAAAACAGATGATCGAGTTGAGTTTGCTGGTTTGACATGCAGATAATATAGCGCAAACCAATACTTAGGTAAATACCTTTATATTAAAATTTCGCTACTGTGCAATTTTTTCTTCAGGCCGCATGTTCCTGAGTTTTTGATCGAAGATCTCTTGCAGATATTGATAACGGGGTGACAAGTATAAATAAACTGGCTTGAAAAAATAAATCTTGCAGGTAATAGCTGTTTGCAGTGACCTGGCTCTCTTCCAGCATTTTCAGCGCCAGCGATTTGGTCATGATGCAGGCATCCCCCAGTTTTCTTAACACCATGTAAGCGCAATCATGTTCCGAGCCTACTGCTTCCAGCCATGCCAGACCAGCTTCATTAAACGTAACGGATTCAAGCAACACCAGTGGCTGATCCTGATCTGTGAGCCCTGCCTCGAAAGATACCCAGCCAGCCCCTTTGGCGAGCCGCAAAATATTAAGCGTTAATTCAAGCAGGCGGGTGCATTCAAAGACAATAACGCTGCCGGATCTAATCAGGCCCATCGTTGCGCTATCTGTATCGTTCCTGGCCAGCAAATGGCAGGATGATGCACCCTAATAAAACTCTAGCAAGCTGGCGGCAGACCAGCCTTGACGTCGTCCGCTACTACCGCAGACGGGCCGAATTGCAAAGGCAAATCGGTCGCATCATCCAGGATGCTGATGCGCTTCATGACAATAGACTCAACAGCCCGCCAGCCTTATCAGGCTTATGCTGCCTGACGTTCGACAATCTCAGCTTCCAGCGCTTCTGCTGTACGCTCAGCATTATAGAGTTCCAGATTCAGTAAACCCAGGCGCTTGGCGACTATGGTTGGCACCAGTGCCTGTCCAGCGACATTCACTGCGGTGCGGCCCATATCAATGATAGGTTCCACAGCCAGCAACAGGCCGACACCTTCCAATGGCAAGCCCACTGTAGATAAAGTCAGGGTCAGCATCACAGTGGCACCGGTGGTGCCAGCAGTTGCGGTTGAACCCAGTACAGAAACCAGGGCAATCAATGCCAACTGTGTGACATCCAGATGCAGGCCATAGAATTGCGCGATAAAGATAGCGGATATTGCCGGATAAATCGAGGCACAGCCATCCATCTTGGTGGTTGCCCCCAGTGGCACGGCAAAGGCAGCATATTCACGCGGCACACCGAGATAACGCTCGGTCACCCGCTCGGTCAAGGGCATGGTGCCCATGGACGAGCGTGAGACAAATCCCAGTTGCACTGCTGGCCAGACGCCTGTGAAATATTGGCGCACGGACAAGCCATGCAGCTTGACCAGCAAGGGATACACCACGAACAAGACCAGCAACAAACCCACATACACTGAGGCGCTGAAACTGGCGAGTGAACCCAGCGCGTCCCAGCCATAACTGGCTACCGCATCACCCAGCAGGGCCAGCGTGCCTATCGGTGCCAGGCGTATGATCCACCACAATATTTTTTGCACCACTGCGCCGACTGCATCGGTAAACCGCAGTAGTGGTTCCGCACGCTCACCGACCTTGAGTGCAGCGATGCCCACTGCAATCGAGATCACCAACAATTGCAAGACATTGAAACCCAGTTGGGTGGAGGCAACCGCCTTCTCATCTACCAGTTTGACTGAGCTGCTGGCAGTCATGCCCAGGATATTGCCAGGCAAAAGTTGATTCAGAAAAGCCCACCAGGAACCTGTTCTTGACGGCGCACTGGCCTTGGCGACATCGACTAGCGCACCCGCACCAGGATTTGCCAGCAGGCCTATTGTCAGGCCTATGGCTACCGCAATAAAGGCGGTGATCGCAAACCAGATCAAGGTCTGGGTTGCCAGTTGCGCTGCATTTTGCAAACGGCGCAAATTGGCAATGCTGCTGACCACTGCCGTCAATATCAGCGGCGGGATCATGAGTTTCAACAAACCCACATAGGCATTACCGATTGCACCAAGCGCAACCTGCAGCCAGTTAGCCTCGCTACCCTGGGTGCCCATGTTGCGTGCTATCAGCCCCACCACTACCCCGGCCAATAAACCTATGACTATCTGTGGTCCGAAAGACTTCCACCAGCGTGCGCCATGCCCACTGGGCAATGCTGATACAGACGCCTTGTTATTTGAAGTTTGCATATCCAAATTCCCTGTGCTTCTGACATGATGATTAATGCCTGCCATCATGCACCAAAGACTGTGCTATTTGCAAATACAGAAATTCATCCCAGCAATGAGCTCAGCGCATAAGGAGGAATATGCCCACGAATATGCCTACGAATATGCCTACGACTTAGCAAAATTCAGCAAGAAACCCCTGAGCTAATCGAGCCAGCATCAGCAGGCTTTTTTTTCACGCCCCCGTTCAGGAACCGCTCTATCAAGCCACGGCGCACCAGCAAATGGTAGCTCAGCAGGCAAAACAGGCTGGTCAGCAGGATATTGCACATCATTCTTCCAACAGCGCCAAAAGGGCTGTGATATAGCAAGATGCCAAAGCCCATCGTCCCCAGCATATGCACCAGATAAACCCAGTAAGAACTGTCTGCCAGATAAGACAGCAAACGGTTCTGCGTTGGCAGATAACGCAGGAACAAGCCTATCAGGGCAAAGCTCCAGAGCCAGCTCACGCAATTGTATAAATACGCCATGGCTGCCTGCATGCCTGGGTTGGCAGACTCTGTATTGCCGCCACTTTTGACCAGCGCCAGGAACACGATGAAGACCGGCAAACCAAAACAAAGATATAACCAGCATTTGCGCTCAAAACGGGGCAGCAAATCTGTCTGAAAGCGATACAGGAAAATCCCGCAGCTAAAAAACATGCCGCTATGGATGAATTCTGCCGGGTGCGGCATGAAAGAACCCAGCGGTGTCACCATGCCATTGCGGTAACAGCTCCCGGCCAATGCCAAAGGTAATGTCAGAAAAAATATACCCCACCAGTTATTGCACAATGTTTTCCAGGTATTGGCAAAACCATCTTGTAACCCCAATGGAATAAAGGCCGACCAACGCAGCAGCAGCGCATACACCAGGCAATACAGGAACAGATAATAGATGAACCACAAGTGCAGCAACGATACCCGGGGCCTGCCCGGTACTTTCGGAATCAGCTCAACATCCAGGCCTATCGTGCCAAAAGCATTCAGATGCGCATACACAGCCACCAGCAAACTCATGCAGACCAGCAGCAAGGGCCAGAACACCATGAAAGGCCAGACCAGCTTGCGCACGCGCTGACGCAGCATGGCTGCCATGCCACGCTTTGCCACCAGCATGGCAACAAAAAATCCAGCCAGGATGAAAAACACAGGCATGCGAAAAGCATGGATGAAGACGATCAGTAAATCTGCCAGCATACTGGTCTGGCTGTCGCGCCAGGGCGTAGGTGCAGGATTGACCATGTAGTTGACCGATACATGGACGACGATGCCCAGCCACATCATGATGGCCCTGAGATTATCAAGGGAATACAGGCGCTGATCAGTATTAGCAGTAGTCATAGATACATGGTCAAGGTTAACGTGAAGCAGCTACGGCTGGTATCTTGCTTACAGACGGTAAATCCAGTCGTTTTCATTTTTCCTGGTGTCGTTGAGCAATTGCTGTGGGCTGCGCCCGGATACTTCCTTGCAGTCGCGAATCAGATGGGATTGGTCGGCATAACCCAGGGCATCCGCATGCTCCACCCAGTTCGGTGTCTGTCCCTGCGCCAGGTCGCTCAAGACCTGGCTGTGACTACGCTTGGCGCGCCATAAACGCGACAAACCCAGCAAAGGCAGGCCAGCTTCTTTCCTCACTCGTCTTTGTAACTGGCGCGCGCCGACACCAAGCAGGCTGCAACTCAGGCGCAAGCTCAGGTTCTGTCCCATCTTGCGCAAATGTGACCAGGGGCTGGAAACCAGGGAACTGCTGTTTTGTACGACATAGCTTTCAATCAGCGAGCGCCTGTCAGCATGTGTGTCAGCCAGAGCAACGGCCTGCAGCAATGCCAGCCCTGACGGATTCAATACCTCCGTCGCATCGACAAATCTGTTCTGCACTGTCGTCAGATCCAGTTCAAACAGGGCATGAAAGGCATCAGAGTAAAACACCGCCATGAAACTGTGTCTGTCACCGAGGTTCATCGACACCCCATACTGGCTCTGGCAACCAGCCACAAAGATCTGCGGCAAGCGCTGCTCACGCTTGGTTTTTCCCTGTTGCAGCAAACTCACCTCACCTTCCAGCATCCAGGTGATGCAACAGAATGGCGTAGCAGGGTAACGATTCAGTTGATCCGGCCCATCCAGATGACAGCCACGGGTATCACGCACGATATACATCAACACATGCTCAGCCGCCTGGCCACTGGCTGGCCAGATATACGTTTGCGCTTTGGGGATAATGTGAGTCTTTTGCATGTAGTGGATGCTACCTGCTTACTTGGTGGATGTATTGGACGTTTACGACATTTTTGAAGTTTTATCAGGGCCAGTGTGTGATTTGTCTGGCCATTGTTGGCAATTTGCTCAGATCATCTGAATTGCTGCCGAGGGGTGGTTGCTATTGCTGTTGCTGTTGCTGTTGCTGTTGCTGTTGCTGTTGCTGTTGCTGTTGCTGTTGCTGTTGGGTTTGATTTTGGGGTTGCTTTTGACTTTCGGCAGTTCCCATGTGTAGACGCCGTTTGTGCTGTACAGAAAATGGATTAGAAATGCCCGTGTCTGAGCGCAGCGAGTTTCGGGCATTTCCCATTTTTTATATTGCACAAACGGGAACCCCAAAGGGGCGGCTACGCCTGGGTCGCCTTTCTTTGAATACTTACTTTGGCGACGCAAAGAAAGTATTTCGGCTGCCGGGCCGAGACCCGGCCTGGTTCCACGAAGGGCAATCGTTTTAATCAAAGCACGGCAATGCAACAAACGCCACTGGGCTCCAGCCTGCGCTGGAGCGACGAATTTAAGATTGCCGTGTATCTTATGATTGAAGTACTGGCAGCTAAAAAGGAACCGCAAGCGGCTCCCCCAAAATTACTCAGCCTTCGCCCCCACAGGCTTGAACTGCCCCATCACATCCCGCTTGCCCCGTTCCAGATAAGGCACAGGCTTGTCCATCCATTCAGGGCGCGGGCTGTTCAGCAGGTAATGATCAAAGAACTCAGCCATGTGTACCGTGAAATACTTCATGTTGTCACGTTCTTTGAGACCGTGTTTTTCACCATTGAAATTGAACCAGTAAGCCTCTTTACCCAACTGGCGCAATGCAGTGAAGAATTCTATGGCCTGATACCATGGCACTGCATCATCATCATCGTTGTGGATAGTCAGATAAGGCGTCTGCACTTTATCAACAAAGAATATCGGTGAATTTTCTATGTACTCTGCCGTCTTGTTCCAGGGCGCGCCACCAATACGGCTTTGCTGCTTTTCATACTGGAAGGCACGGCTCATACCTGTGCCCCAGCGTATGCCACCGTAACCGCTGATCATGTTCGCCATTGATGCACCAGCTTCAACCGCACGGAACATATTGGTTTGCGTGATCAGGTAATTGACCTGGTAAGCACCCCAGCTATGACCTTGTATGCCTACGCGTTTGGGGTCGACATAGCCTTGTGCCAGCACTTTTTGTACTGCCGGTACGACAGCGTTATAGGCGCTTTTACCTGGGTGTCCGGTTTTATAGACGATGTCCGGGCGCAGCACGATGTAGCCATTACTCAGGTAACGGGTAACATTGATGTTCTGGGCAGGAGCAGGTGCAACATAACGATGCAGATTGTCTGACATGTTTTCATAGATGTAGACCATCATCGGGTATTTTTTTGCCGGATCAAAATTCTCAGGCTTGGCCAGCAAGGCTTTGAGCTTCTTGCCATCGAGACTGGTGTATTCAATCATTTCCTGCTTGCCCCAGTTGAATTGGGCTTGCTGGGGATTGGCGTTACTGATTTTTTGTGGGTTTTGCAAAGCCAGGTTACTGGTCCACAAGTCCGGAAATTCGGTAAAGCTCTGCTGCGTGAACAAAACCGTATCGGCCTTCTTGGCCTTGATCAGGCCAGCAAACATTTTATCGCCATGTATGAGTTTTAACGGCTCACCAGATTTTGGATTTTGCTGGTAATAGCCGGTAGAGCGATTGCCTTCATTGGTGGCTGCCAGTATCCATGAGTCTGTCGGCAAAGCCTTGGCTTCGGCCATGGGTGAAGGTTCGTCTGCAGGCGGTTTTTTCTCGGTATCGACGGGAACATAACGCAGTTCCAGATTATGCCTGCGGCCATAGCCAGCAGTCACATTGCGACTGGATAGAGTCTGTGGATTGACTTCCCACAGATCAAACTGATCATATAAAACGACGCTGGCGTCATCCTCGGTCCAGCCTGCAAAACCATAGGCGTCCTTGACTTCTGGCGTATCGCGTTTGGCATCTTCAAAACGCGCCTTGATTTTGCCTGTCAGGTTGATCTTGCTGCCGTCAGCGGTTGACCAGCAATACCAGATACTGCTATTGGCGTCAAAGGCCAACACATATTTACCGCCTGGTGACAGGCTGGGCACATAACGCAGTTTTTGTGCCAGCAAACGGGCCTGGCCAGTTTGCAAATCTACCGCGTAGGCGTCGTGATACAGGGCATCCCAAGACTGCTGCATCTTGTAAGGTACATCACTGGCACCCATGGCAAAACGCGGATTATCATTGATCAGCACATTCGGGATATTCTTATTGGCAAGCTGGACAAAACGTTGCTCAGCAATATGGAAAACTGCTTTATAGCTGCGTTGTTTTTCTTTTTCTGCCTTGACCTTTTGCATGGATTGGAGCTCAGGGTCTTTCCAGTGCCAGAGATCAACCTTGAAGGGTTCTGGTGCATCCTTGGGATCAGCCTTGGCCAGCTCTGCAGTACCAAAAAACAGGCGCTGGCCATCTTTGCTAAAACTCAGGCTACCATGCTCGCTGGGCAACCATCCTGCTGGCATGCCAGTGGTGTTTGCAGTGACTACAGCTTTGGCTTCGCTATCACCTGCGCGCCAGTAATACAGGTTGAAAGCAGTAATTTCTTTTTCTGCCTTGTCGGTTTTATCTGCCTTATCTGCCTTATCTGCCTTATCGCCCTTGTCATTCTTCTCGGCATCGGCATTTTTCTTGCCAGACTTTTCGGCTTCCGCATTTTTCTTTGCGAGGTCATCGCGATTGCTGACGAAAGCCAGTTGGCGACCTGCCTCATCAAAATTCATGTGTTTGTAACTGCCTGCACCTGCCATGACGGTGCGTGGTGTCAGGTCTTGCGGGCTGATCAGGTAAACGCCTTCGCGCGCAGCGTCTTTATGTGTCTCTTTTTGTGCGTCTTTCTGAGCGTCTTTCTGAGCCTCTTTGGTGATGATATTGAAAGCCAGCAATTCACCATTTTTTGCCCAGGTAAAATCAGCAACGTCCTTGAAGCTGGTGCGCTTGGCATTTGCCACATCAATCAATAAGAATTCTGTACCTGTATCTTTTTTCTTTGCTGCGGCCGAGGCAGCAGCGGCTTGCTGATCTTCATCGTCCTTGGCCGCAGGCTCGGCGTCTTTCTTGGCATCTTTCTTTACTTCCTTGGGCGCATCGAACAAGACTGCCAGGAAATTGCCGCCCTCTTCTGGCCAGGCAAAACGTTTTACCCTGTCCAGGTTTTCAACTTTACCCGTCGCCAGGTTCATGATGCCCAGACCAGACTTGGGCAAGTCATCACCCTTCTTCTTTTCTTTCTTGGCCTTGTCCAGCTCTACCCTGGTTGGCGCAATCGCAAAAGCCAGGTAACGGCCATCCGCACTAAAGGCTGGTGTCGTGCCGCGTGGTGCACGCCACTCGCGGCCATCTTTGAGATTCCTGACCACGACCTCGCCATCTGACTCTTGCCCTACCAAGGCATAAGCTGCCCAGTTGCCATCGCGGCTCAGGACACTGCCTTGTATGCTGCGCCAGTTTGCATAGACATCATGGCTAATGATTTTTTTTGCATTCACCGGAATGACTGCGGCTGCCGCACCCTCTGCCAATACCGGGGCAGCATGGACAGCAGGAACATAGGCACCGTAAGCCAGACATACCAGCAAGGCAGTAGCAGCCAGGTTACGCAGATGACGCTGTTTGTAGTGGCTGTAGGAAAAAACAAAAGACACAGAAGACACCGAAGAAGGAGAGGAATAAGGCGTGCTAAACACTGGAATTACCTTTCTGGGAGACGAACTTTACATCACCACATTGTAATGTCAAACCAAAATAAATCGACAAAACAATTATGAATTATCGGTGTTGCGTTGCAGCAAGTCCAAAGATATCAAGATTGCACCTGCAGGGTTTTGACCACGCGCATCTCACCTTTTTCACCGGCACCGGAACCGCTGTTCTTGCTTTCTTTTTTAGTCACGACGAGCCGGTCACCGCTGACGCCATACACCAGCTCTTCTTCATTTTTTGTTTCAAAGCTGATGACGACAAAAGCACGCCCTGAGATCGCCTGATGCATGCGACTGGCGATGGGAGTGCCATCCGGGCCTATCCAGACTTCCAGACCGCCCTCGAATTTCTTGACGTATTTGCGGTCTTTTTCGCTAAGTTTATCAACAGACATCTCGAAACTCAGCAAGCGTGCAGGCTTTCCATTGTAGCTAGCGTCGGCTTTTTCACTTTTGAATATGGCCTTCTCAAGAACCCGCGAAAGATTGCCGACAGCAGAAACCATGGGGCGCAATTCGGACGAATTGACTTCCTTGATGGCAGCAATGGTGGGGGTTTTGGCTTTGGTGTCTTTTTCCTTGGCGCGCTCTTCGGTTTCCAGGCGCGTCAATAAATCCTTGCTGTACAAGATTTGCAAGCCACGCGGGCTATCATCAAGGCTAATGCTGGCCTGGCCATTTTGTTCATCCGCGTCTTTACCTTCACCCTGACGGCTCCAGGTTTTTGCTTCGACTACCGCTTTGATAGGAGTTTGACCCTGCAAACGCGCTAATGCTGCTTTTAAATCTGCCAGACCATCTGCCTGTGCAGCCTGGTTAAACAAACTGAAACACATGCCCGCAAGCAGTAAAAGCATTTTCTTTTTGGCCAGCATACATCCCCTGTCATCTTGGCTATCGTGAGCCATCTGACCGTTGGGACGTCTTAAAGTTCAGCCTTGCGTCATCCTTGCTTTAGTGCCAGCCACTTTCTATAGACCAGCAATGCCACTTGTGCATCGTTGGCGGCATACATGATTTGCCTGTCATTTAATGCCGCGACGGCCCAGTTCGAAGTCGAAGTCTTCTTGGATTTTTGCAGTTGCATGCCAAAATACTTGGCGACTGCTGCTTTTGCGCCCATGTCACGCTGCTTGCTTTCACGCATCGCACGCGCCAGATCAAGTACATGCTGCGGCAAAATGCCAAGTTTGATCTTCAGGCGTTTCATGTCATCGCTGAGCCCAAAACCAACTTTGAGTATCTCTTTCGATTCCAGCAAGGCCTTCACTGCATCGGTATTTTGTGCCTTGATTGTGGGGAAGAGATAAGCCTTATTGTCGGTAGCGAGTTGTATCAGATGCGGGCCATCAGATTGCTGGCCCTTGAAGAATACTGGCTTGGATTCGGTATCAAAACCCAAAATATCGGCTGTCAGCATCTCTGCATAGGCTTGCTCTGCGTCTGCTGGCGTCTGTACCAGCAGTATGTCTTTTTCCTGGATACCAGGATAAGGGGGGAGGAGAACTTCCTGATCTTCTGTCATGACAGCATGATAAGGGAAACAGGGTGGATATGTCAGGTGTTGACTTGCTAGCGTAGCTTGTGTGAGGTCAAAAACAGTGAAAATAAGCCACAAACTGCAAGCCAGCCTGACAAACGATATATTTTTAATATTATTTAGACCGTGAATTTGTCTGCATGCGTTTCCATCAGCTCAGTCAGCCATTCTACAAATACCCTGACTCGTGGCGACAACTGCCGGTGGTGAGGGTAAAGTATGGATACCGACATGGGCGGTGGCCGCATCTCTGGTAATACTTCCTGCATGCTGCCCGCCGCCAGTTGGGCTGCAACGTGAAAACGTGGCAGCTGTATCAGGCCATAACCCGCTTCTGCACCTGCAACATAGGCATCAACATCATTGACCGCCAGTTGCCCCTTTAATGGCAATGCCTGTGTTTTACCGCCTATGCTGCCATCCGTGACAAATTCAAAATCCATATTCCGGCCGGTCTGCGATGAGAAATAATTCACTGCCAGATGAGCAGGCAAATCATCCAGCGACTCCGGTACGCCATGCTTTTGCAGATAAGCGCTGCTGGCGCAGGTAATTTGCGTCATTCGCGCTACCCGTTTGGCGATCATGCTGGAATCGCGCAGCTCACCGCCGCGCAAGACGCAATCAACGCCTTCCCGCACCAGGTCAACCAGGCGATCACTCATGCCAACTTCCAGCTCTATCAAAGGGTATTTGGCACTAAAGCCTGGCAGGGCCGGCACCACGAAAGATTTGCCCAGCGAGCCTTGCAAATTGATCCTGAGCTTGCCACGCGGATTAAGCAGGCTGTGGCTGAATGCCGATTCAGTTTCTTCCAGATCAGCCAGCAAGCGTACGCAACGCTGGTAATAGGCATCGCCATCCGCCGTGGTGTTGACCTGGCGCGTGGTTCTTTGCAAGAGACGCGTACCCAGATGGGTTTCCAGCTGCTTGATACTCAGGGTCACGCTGGCTCTGGGCATTTGCAATTGCTCGGCAGCCCGCGTGAAGCTGCTTTGCTCGACCACGGCGATAAAGACTTGCATAGCCTGGAATTTGTCCATAGTCTGAGTCCACCCCACTGTTTAGATTTTTTGCATAGTTAAAGCAATTTTAGCGTATTTATCTATAAATTCTAACTAACTACAATAGCTGCATCTTCAGCAAACCCGCTGAGGCAACAATGACAGAGGAGTTTCAGCATGGCACAGAACAACATCGCAACACGTCAATTGGGCAAGCAGGGCCCGGCAGTTTCAGCACTGGGTTTGGGTTGCATGGGTATGTCGGATTTATATGGCCCGGCTGACCGTGGTGAAAGCATCGCCACAATCCATGCGGCGCTGGATGCAGGAATAGACTTGCTCGACACAGGTGATTTTTATGGCATGGGTCATAATGAATTGCTGATACAGGAAGCCCTGCAAAACCTGCCACGCGAAAAGGTCAAGATCAGCGTCAAATTTGGCGCTTTGCGCGACCCGGCAGGCAACTGGATTGGCATGGATGGCAGGCCCGCAGCCGTCAAGAATGCCCTGGCTTATAGTTTGAAACGTCTGGGCACTGATCACATTGATGTCTATCGCCTGGCACGCATAGACCCGCAAATACCGGTGGAAGACACCATCGGTGCGATTGCCGACATGGTGAAAGCCGGTTATGTACGCCACATCGGTATGTCTGAAGCTGGTGCGGCCAGCCTGCGCCGTGCGGCAGCCATCCACGCCATCAGTGATTTGCAGATAGAGTACTCACTGTTTTCACGCGGCATAGAAGCTGAGATTTTGCCGGTCTGCCGCGAACTGGGCATAGGTATTACAGCATACGGCGTATTGTCGCGCGGTTTGCTCAGCGGTCACTGGAGCCCTGAACGCAATGCTGGCACCAAAGATTTCCGCAGCATCAGCCCCCGTTTCCAGGATGGCAATCTGGAGCGTAACCTGGCCCTGGTCGAAGCCTTGCGTGGCATCGCCAGCAGCAAGGGGATCAGCGTGGCGCAAGCGGCAATTGCCTGGGTACTGGCGCAAGGCGAAGATATCATTCCTTTGGTGGGCGCACGGCGTCGCGACCGTTTGACAGAAGCCCTGGATGCACTCGATGTCAAGCTGGATGCCGCAGATTTGCAGGCGATAGCGGCTGCGGTTCCCAGCGATGCAGTAGCGGGTAATCGCTACAATGATCACGCCATGGCTCTGCTGGACAGTGAACATCCTTGAATTAATTCAGCGCTTAATTCAGCTCCAAATTCAGCTTTTATTACCTGGTTGTAAAATCTGATCTGCCTGTTCTGTTTTCAGAGGGTCAATACGTCGTCGGCGCGGTCTGCCACTGGGTAGTGGTTCAATGATCAAAGCCTGACCATCGGGCAGGGAAATCGCCAGTTTTTCCTGCCCATCATGTTTGAAATGATAGACAGTCGCCGCACCGACGGCGGCTGATTTTTCCAGGGTTGCTGCCATCAGCAATTCCGGGATTTCGCTTACCTTGCCAGTGCGCCAGATCAGCTTATTCATCGGCTTATTCATTAATGTGCTCGCGATAGCGGGTGGCAAAGCCTGCTGCATCCATAGGGCGGCCAAAATAATAACCCTGTACCTGGCTGCATCCCATTTTGCGCAAAAGCTCGGCCTGCTCTTTCTTTTCGACTCCCTCTGCAACCACACTTAAACTCAGACTCAGAGCCATGGCAATAATGGCGCTGGCTATCGCTGCATCGTCAGGATTTTCATGGATGTCGTTGATGAAGGACTTATCTATCTTGAGTTCATCAATGGGGAAGCGCCGCAAATAAGAAAGACTGGAATAGCCAGTACCAAAATCATCCAGCGATATCGACAAACCCAGGTTTTTCAAGGCACGCAATGCGACCAGGGTACTGTTGACATCCTGCATGACCATGCTCTCGGTCAGCTCCAGTGTGACATTCGATGGGTCGGCACCCGTCTCGGCAAAAATAGCGGCAACACGGTCAGATAAATCCTCTTGCCGGAACTGGCGGGGTGACATGTTGATGGCGATCTTCAAATCCGCCATGCCGGATTTTTTCCAGCTGACTTGTTGGCGGCAAGCTTCAGCCAGCACCCATTCTCCCAGGGGTAATATCAGCCCGGTTTCTTCGGCCAGCGGGATGAACTCTATGGGGTGTATCAAACCTATCTGGGGATGATGCCAGCGCACTAGCGCTTCTGCGCCGACGATATGACCCGTAGCGAGTTCTATCTTGGGCTGGTAGTGCAGAGTGAGTTCATGCCTTTCCAGCGCACGGCGCAATGCGCCCTCCATATTCAGGCGGCTGATGGCGGTGACCCCCATCTCGGGAATAAACTGGCGCACGCTATTGCGCCCATGCTCCTTGACGCGGTACATGGCAATGTCGGCATAACGCAATAATATTTCACCATGGTCGCCATCGCGCGGGTAGAGCGAAATACCTATGCTGGCCGTGACAAATACATCATGGTCATTGATTTCAAATGGGCGCGCCAGTGCTGCCAGGATTTTTTCAGCGACGATATCAACATCGCCTGTCTCAGGTAAATCAGTCAGGATGATAACGAACTCGTCGCCGCCCAGGCGTGCCACTGTATCGGTCTCACGCACACAAAGACTGAGCCGGTTGGCTACCTGCTTCAACATTTCATCCCCGGCCCCATGGCCGGACGCATCATTGATGAGTTTGAAATGATCAAGATCAAGCAACATCAGGCCCACCGACAAATCCTGGCGCTTGGCCCAGGCGATGGCCTGCGTGATCCTATCATTCAGTAAATTGCGGTTGGCGAGACCGGTCAGGCTGTCATGGGTGGCCTGGTATTCCAGCTCTTTCTGGTAATTGACGCGCTCACTGACATCATTGATGACACTGACAAAATGCGTAGTGGCGGCACCCGTCGCGTCCTTGACGGGAGAGATGTGCAATTCATTCCAGAATTGCGTACCGTCCTTGCGGTAATTGCGCAACAGCGCACAGCCCGCTCTTTTTTCCCGCAAGGCTGTACGTATCTCTTCCAGATCTGGTTGTGCCAGATCTTCCCTGACCAGGAAGCGCCCTTCCCTGCCTATGACTTCCTGTGCCGTATAGCCAGTGATACGTTCGAAGGCCGGATTCACATAGACGATGGAGTGATCACTGTCGTCACTGCGGGTAATCATGATGCCATTGCTGCTGGACACGAGCGCCTGCTCACGCAGGAGCAGCGCTTGTTCGACTTCCTTCAACTGGAATTTGCTGTCAGTGATGTCTTGTTTGACAGCGACCAGGTGGGTAATATGGCCGTCTGCATTACATAGCGGGCTGACCATCTGTCTTTCCCAATAAGCGGTGCCGTCCTTGCGGTGGCTGAGTACATCGCCTTGCCAATGCTCACCGACCTTGAGTGCCTTGATAATGCGCATGACTTTTTCATCAGCAGGGTCGCCAGAATTCCAGAACACATGCTTGCCCAGCACCTCGTTCAATGCATAGCCAGAAATCCGGCAAAAGCTGTCATTGCCATATTCAAGTTCACCATCAGCATTGGTGATGATGACCGCAAACGGACTTTGCTGCACCGACAGTGCCAGCATGTCCATATTGTCTTGCAGATCATGATGTTCATGGGTGCTGCTGAGGGAATGGATGGCTTGCGCCAGTTCATTGGCGAAGCGACTCAGTATGTTGTATGCATCACCATTTTCACTGAGGTCGAAGTCGGCACCAACACGCAATTGCGCCAGTACATCACCAAACCGCTGCAAGGGCAGGACCAGGTATTTTGTCTCTTTTCCAGCTTGTCTGTCGGCACGAAAGCGGTAAATTTCTGACTTGTCACCCAAGTCCAGTTCCACCTCCGCACACAGATAGCCAGCGCGCTGCACCAGGATACGGCAGAACCCACGCAACATCTCAGGCAGTTCTGCTGTGTACCACAA
The DNA here is from genome assembly GCF_049340405.1 of Undibacterium sp. Ji42W. NCBI lineage: Bacteria > Pseudomonadati > Pseudomonadota > Betaproteobacteria > Burkholderiales > Oxalobacteraceae > Undibacterium > Undibacterium sp. Ji42W. The sequence continues at coordinate 147,666 of NZ_JBMPOV010000009.1, read as the reverse complement.
ACAATGGGAAAGCTCCCCCAACAAGAGATACCACTCTTCCAGCCGGTGAGATTCGGCATCCAAAGTAAGGGTCTGGTCAACTATAGCCATGTGATTGCGGTCTCCGGTTAAACACGCTATTGAGGGCTTGCGCAAAACCGCCCCAGCTGCGTTGCAGCTCCTCTCCTAGGAGACGCGTACTAAAGTACTGTCTTCGTCGCTACGCCTTGCTGGGACAATTTTGCGTAAGCCCTATTATTGGCAGGTGGATTTTTATACCGCGTAGCCAAGCGAATTGCAACAAAAACCGCCTGAGACAAGCTGCCTATTTATGCTGCAATTGCGTTCAAACAAATGTAAAATTTATAGTATTTTTATCAATTTCCATGAATTAAAAAGTAAGCGCAGGCTTGTCATTCCCTTAGGTTTTCTCCTGAATTTCTCTGTGTCTCGGTGCATCTGTGTTGAGAGGTCTTAAGCTTTTCCCCATTTGAAACCTCAGAATTAACAAAACAACATCAAGCAAATTCGCCTATCCAACGCAAAAGCCGTTAAAATCTAAGGTTTGGCAAACTTTATTCATCGCTTCTTCAAGAAGTGACAAAGGCAGATAGCACGATGCTTACATTTCAACAAATTATCCTGACATTACAAGATTACTGGGACAAGCAAGGCTGCGCCCTGCTGCAACCTTACGATATGGAAGTGGGCGCGGGTACGTCGCATACCGGCACTTTCTTGCGTGCCATTGGGCCAGAGCCATGGCGTGCGGCCTATGTACAACCATCACGCCGCCCCAAGGATGGCCGGTATGGTGAAAACCCTAACCGTCTGCAGCACTATTACCAATATCAGGTGGTATTGAAGCCAGCGCCGGAAAATATCCTCGACCTCTATCTGGGTTCTCTGAAAGCCCTTGGCCTGGATTTGCAGCAAAACGACATACGCTTTGTTGAAGATGACTGGGAAAACCCTACCCTCGGTGCATGGGGTCTGGGCTGGGAAGTCTGGCTGAATGGTATGGAAGTCACGCAATTCACTTATTTCCAGCAAGTCGGCGGCATTGATTGCAAACCTATCCTCGGTGAAATCACCTATGGTTTAGAGCGTCTGGCCATGTATCTGCAAGGCGTAGATAATATCTATGATCTGGTCTGGACTGAACGTGAAGAAAACGGCAAGACCTTGCGCCTGTCTTATGGCGATGTATTCCATCAAAATGAAGTTGAGCAATCAACTTTCAGTTTTGAATATTCAAATACCGATTTTCTGTTCTCTTTGTTCACTAATTACGAGGCAGAAGCCAAGCGCCTGCTGGAAGTGACAGAAAAATCCCTGGCCCTGCCTGCTTATGAAATGATTTTGAAAGCTGCGCATACCTTCAACTTGCTGGATGCCCGTGGTGCGATATCGGTGACTGAGCGTGCCGCCTACATAGGCCGCATACGCAATCTGTCGCGTGCAGTGGCTGCGGCTTACTATGCATCGCGTGAAGCGCTGGGCTTCCCCATGTGTGCTGCGGATGACAAGCACAAGCCTGCTCCCGCTGCTGTCGCCTCTGCATAAGCTTTGCACAGGCTTGACGTATAGCCCACAAGATCATCATTAAACAGATTCTGGCAAAGCGCCGGAACGTAGGATAAGAAACATGAGCCAAACACTGTTAGTAGAATTATTTACCGAAGAACTGCCACCCAAGGCCCTGGCCAAACTGGGTGAAGCATTTAGCGCCGGTATCGTCGCTGGTCTGAAGTCACGCGATTTTTTGGAAGCTGAGTCTGTCGCGACCAGCTATGCATCACCACGCCGCCTGGCTGTCAGCATCACTGGTGTGCGCGCCACATCCCCAGACAAACTGATGCGCGAAAAAGTATTGCCGGTATCCGTCGCCGTTGATGCGGCTGGCAATGCCACGGCACCGCTGGGCAAGAAACTGGCGGCACTTGGCTTCCCCAACTTGCAGGTCAGTGACCTCGAACGTGCGGTGGATGGCAAAGCCGAGAGCTTCTTTTATAGCTATACAGCGGCTGGTACCGCACTGGCACCGGCAGTGCAAACTGCGCTGGATGAAACCATAGGCAAACTGCCTATCCCTAAAGTCATGAGCTACCAGCGTCCTGATGGAGAGACTGTGCATTTCGTGCGCCCAGTACACAAGATCATTGCCCTGCACGGTGAAGATATCGTCCCTCTGCATTTGTTGGGCCTGGATAGCAACCGCATCACGATGGGCCATCGCTTCCTGTCCGCTGGTGAAATCAGTATTGCCAAAGCTGAAGACTATGCTGCCAGCCTGAAAACCGACGGCAAGGTCATTGCCAGCTTCAATGAGCGTAAAGAACAGATACGCGCCGCCCTGCTGGGCAAAGCGGGGGCAGATCAGGTGCTGATGCCTGAATCCCTGCTGGATGAAGTCACCGCACTGGTCGAATGGCCTGTGGTGTATGAATGCAATTTCGAGCAAGAGTTTTTGGCTGTACCGCAAGAATGCCTGATTTTGACCATGCAAACGAATCAGAAATATTTTGCCCTGACAGATGCATCTGGCAAATTGCGTTCACGCTTTTTGATCGTCTCCAACCTCGAAACCAGCGACCCTCAATATATCATCCAGGGTAATGAGCGCGTGGTGCGCCCTCGCCTGTCAGATGCAAAATTCTTCTTTGAGCAAGACAAGAAAAAGACCCTGGAATCCCGCCTGCCACTGCTCGCGAATGTGGTCTATCACAATAAACTGGGCAGCCAGGCAGAACGTACGCAACGCGTTAAAACCCTGGCAGGCCAGATTGCTGCCAGCCTGAATGGCGATGTCGCCCTGACCGAACGCGCCGCCCTGCTGGCCAAGACCGACTTGCTGACTGACATGGTGGGTGAATTCCCTGAGCTGCAAGGCATCATGGGTACTTACTATGCCCAGCATGACGGTGAGCACGCTGATGTTGCCGCTGCCGCGTCTGAGCATTATCAACCACGTTTCGCTGGCGATGCCCTGCCTGCGACACTGACAGGTACTGCCGTAGCTTTGGCTGACAAGCTGGAAACCCTGGTCGGTATCTGGGGCATAGGCTTGCAACCTACCGGTGACCGCGACCCGTTTGCGCTGCGCCGCCATGCCCTGGGCATCTTGCGCATGCTGGTGGAAAAACGCTTGCCGCTGTCGCTGAATACCCTACTGGCACAAGCGGTAGCATTGTTTGCTGGCAATGCCAATTTCAAAGACCCGACCGCCGATGTGTTGAACTTCCTGTTTGACCGACTGCGCGGCCAGTTGCGCGACAAAGGATTTTCTCAAAATGAAGTCGAGGCTGTGGTTGCCCAGCAACCAGATACGCTCGATAACATCGTTGAACGCCTGCAAGCTGTACAAGCCTTTGCTGCCCTGCCAGAATCAGAAGCACTGGCCGCTGCCAACAAGCGTATTACCAATATCCTCAAAAAAGCCGAGGGTACGCCAGGTGCAGTCCAGCCAGCGCTATTGCAGGAAGCTGCCGAGCAGGCACTGGCCAAGGCCATGGCCGATGTCAAACCTGAAGTGGATGCGGCATTTGCCAAAGGTGATTTCGCCAGCGCATTGAAAACCCTGGCAGCCCTGCGTGCCGCGGTCGACAGCTTCTTCAATGATGTCATGGTGAATGCAGAAGACATGGCCCTGCGGAATAACCGCCTGGCCTTGCTGGCCAGCCTGCATGGCATGATGAACCAGGTTGCCGACATTTCCAAGCTGGCAGCTTGAGGCATGTTAAACAAGAGTGCACCACTAACCAGGATTGCAGATGAAACTCATCATCCTTGACCGCGATGGCGTTATCAACCAGGACTCGGACGACTTTATCAAGTCGCCAGAAGAATGGAAACCGATACCGGGTTCACTGCAAGCCATCGCCCGCCTTAACCAGGCGGGTTATATGGTGGTGGTGGCAACCAATCAGTCAGGTATAGGCCGCAAGCTGTTTGATATGGCAACGCTGAATGCCATCCATCAGAAAATGCATACCAGCGCCCAGCAGGTCGGTGCCACGATAGATGCGATTTTCTTTTGCCCGCACATGGCAGACGACAATTGCGATTGCCGCAAACCCAAGCCGGGCATGCTGCAAGAGATTGCCCGGCGCTATGACACCAATCTCAAAGGTGTGCATTGTGTTGGCGATTCCTTGCGCGACTTGCAAGCGGGTTTTGTACTGGGTTGCAAACCGCATCTGGTGTTGACTGGCAAAGGCACTACAACCCATGAAAAAGGCGGTCTGCCACCTGGTACGCAAGTCTTTGCTGACCTGGCCGCCATGGTCGACAAACTGGTGGAAAACTCGCCATCTGAATTTAATATTGCGATCTGAGTTATTGAGCAACATAAAACAAACTCAACCCAACAAACTCAACCCAGCATCGCTGCAATGGAGACTACATGCTTAGCTTTACCCGCTTTATTCGTTCGCTGATTTTCATACTGGTGATGGCGATAGTCACCATCGTCTGGGCACCTATCAGCATGCTGTTTGCATTTCTGCCGTATAACCAGCGTTATTACATTACCGCCCGCTGGAATGTCACCATCATCTGGGCAGCAAAAGTGATATGCGGCATACGTTACCAGACCAAAGGATTTGAAAACTTTCCCGATGGCCCTGCCATCCTGCTGTGCAAGCATCAATCAGCCTGGGAAACCATCTTCCTGCTGATGGCAACACCGCGCCCGCTGGTCTTCGTCTTCAAAAAAGAAATTACCTACATCCCTTTCTTTGGCTGGGCAATTTCCATGCTGCGCATGATCCCTATCGACCGTAGCAAGGGCAAGGATGCGTTTGCCCACGTTGTGACGCAAGGCCGCAAGCGTCTGGCCGATGGGCAGTGGATCATCATGTTCCCCGAAGGCACACGTATCGCTGTCGGCAAAAAAGGCCAGTACAAAGGCGGCGGTGCCCGCCTTGCAGTAGAAACCAACACACCTGTGGTACCTGTTGCTGTCAATTCTGGTGAATGCTGGCCAAAAAATTCCTTCACCAAATTGCCAGGTTTGGTCACTGTATCCGTTGGCAAACCGATACCACCAAACGGCATGAATGCAGTCGAACTGATGCAGGAAGTGGAAAAATGGATAGAGGCAGAAATGCGTGTGATTTCACCGCAGGTTTATCAGACCGAACAATCCAAATAAGCTGTCGGGCTGATGCTTGCTGTATCAGCCCATCTCTTCACCGCTGTAAATTCCTCTGCAAATCTCCATTTTCAGGCGCAAAAACACGGAAACCTGAAAATACGTCAAACTAGTGCAATGTCAGCTCAAAAAACAAGCTGAGTGCATGTTCCATTAGTATTGAATCAGGAATCCCCAAGCTTAAATGAAATCCCGTATTCCATCGATTGGCAAAGCCATACAAATGGCTTTGCAACTGGATTTATTCAGTGATTTTTTGGTGCCGGACAAATTGCGTCCCACACCTGCAAAAACACCGGTGCCAGCACCGATCCCGGTCAATGACAAAACTCAGCGAGATGACACGCGGCCAGTCGCGCCTCCTCCGTCTACCTTTGTTAACACCAGCAACAAGCGCCGTATCCTGATACAGGATTATTTGCTGGAATATGATTTGCAGCGCTCGAAACGGCGCAGCATAGGTTTTTTGATCAACGAAGATGGTTTGCGCATCACGGCGCCCCGCTGGGTGACCATTGGCGATATAGAAACAGCGATACAGGAAAAGCAAGCCTGGATATTGCGAAAACTGACAGAGCGGCGTGAGCGCACGCAGCGCAAGCTGGAGCCTAGCATGACTTGGCAAGATGGGGCGAAGCTACCCTACCTGGGTGGTGAAATTACCTTGCGGATTGCCCCTGCTTCTGTCAGTGGTACGCATTTCCAGAGTGAGCAGGCTGAGTTGATTATCAACCTGCCAGCCGACGCTGGCGAGCAGCAATTGAAAGACCGGGTACAAGCCTGGTTGCAGCAAGAAGCCAAGCGGGTTTTTAATGAGCGCCTACCAGTGTTTGCCGAGAAACTCAATGTGCGTTATCAAAGCATGGCTTTATCTGCGGCAGCAACGCGCTGGGGCTCTTGCACCTCACAAGGCAAGATACGACTGAACTGGCGTCTGATCCATTTCTCGCCAATGATTATTGATTATGTGATCGCGCACGAGCTTGCGCATTTGCGTGAGATGAACCATAGCCCACGCTTCTGGGCGACTGTGCAGTCGGTCTTCCCTGATTTTGAAGTTGCGCGTAATACCTTGCGTCAGCATGCCAGTGCTGATTTGCCAGCTTTCTAAATTCAGCCACGGAACTTTTGTGCAAAACAGGATTTGGCGCTGAGCCAAATCCTGTCTTTACATCATTATCTTACTTCACAAATCAAACTGCCTGACTTGCTTTCGTTATTGGCATTATCCTGATTCAGGCTCACAGGGAAATTACCGGGTAGTGAAAATTGCATGCCTGGGTTGTTAGGCAAAAGAATTGGCGGTTTGGTGAAGCTGATGGCAAAACCAAATTGACCCGCGGTGACGTCGAGGTTGCCCGCATCATTTTTCAGGAAGACCGTACCATCCAGGACTTGCACATACAACCCAGGAGCGCGTGGTCCATTACCTTGGGCGTCATTACCTGCGGGTGGCGATGACGCACCTGAGCCGGGTTGATTCGCGTCCTGGGGCACGAACTCTGCGATGAAGATAGTGCCGCGTATGCCTATCGATGCCGTTGGCGTATTCAGGCCAAATCTTTCTTTATTGCGCTTGCCGAGTAAGCCGGTGACAGCGCGCAAGCCGCCCTTGATCAGGGTCATGGTAAAGCCATCATTATTGGGCTTGTCTTCCTCAAAAGAGAACTGGTCTATCTTGATCTGGGTATTCGGGCGCAAGACGATTTCACTATTATCAGCAAACTTGATGCGGGCATAAGTATCTTTCTCGGCAACCAAGGTATCGCCCTGCTCTATGCCAGATTGCAGGGACAATACCTTGACCGTGCCATCTGCCTTCTTGGCGATCAATGGCCCGCTGAGATGGGTCACCGTACCCGCGATCTGCGCTGCAAAACTCAACGCGCAACTCAGGCACAGTGCTGCAATAAAGAAAAACTTAATTGCAGTAGAGTTTTTTATCTGTAGCATTTTTTAATACTCCGTTATCCCTGATACCGCCAAAACTGCTTCTTTGCTCGAACCTGGTTTCCCTGCCAGAATCGCTGCCACTATCGAAGAAACTGCCAGGATTGCTGATAGCGTTAGTAATGAACAAGGTGGAACTGACAAAATTATTGAGTGCAAAATTAATCGTGTTGTTCAGAATATTGCCAGTCCTGAGGTCACCTATAGGCAAGATCAGTGAACAACCTAGCAAGACTGGATTGATGGCGCACTGTGCCTGAGTTGGCAACACAGCGGCACAGCCTGGCAAACCCGGAGTAGCTGCGCAACTCGCCATAGCAGGCAAGACGGCAGAGCAACCTGGTGTCGCTGGATTAGTAGTACATGCAGCGAGGCTAGGCAAGACCGCGCTGCAACCTGGTGTCGATGGCGAGCCTACGCAAATGGCGAGACCAGGCAACACCGCACTACAACCGGGCAGGCCAGGGTTGGCTGTACAGGCAGCCAAGGTAGGCAAGACGGCAGAACAACCCGCAGTGGATGGATTGGCGGTACAGACTGCCAGCGTCGGCAATACCGCGCTGCAACCTGCCTGCGCTGAATTGGCCGTGCAACTTGCGAAGCTAGGCAAGACAGCAGAACAACCTGGCGTAGCCGGATTAGCCGTGCATGCAGTCAAGCTGGGCAAAACAACACTGCAGCCTGGAAGCGTAGGTGTTGCTGTACAGGATGCCAGTGTAGGCAAGACATTGCTGCAACCAGCCAGCGCAGGTGTGGCAATACAGGCACTCAGGCTAGGCAAGACCACGCTGCAGCCAGGCAGGCTTGGAGTAGCCGCACATGCCGCAACCGATGGCAGCACAGATGAACAGCCTGCCAAACCAGGGTTGGCGATACAAGCTGTCAAGCTGGGCAGGATAGAAGAGCAACCAGCCAGAGCTGGATTAGCCGTACATGCTGCCAACGTTGGCAAGACTACACTGCAACCCGGCAGCGATGGGTTGGCAAGACATGCTGTCAGCGTCGGCAACACATTGCTGCAACCCGCCAGCGTCGGTGTGGCAATACAGGCACGCAGGCTGGGCAAGACAGCGCTGCAACCGGGCAGGCTGGGGCTGGCGGTACAAGCTGCCAATGTAGGTAAAACAGCAGCGCAACCAGCCAGGGATGGGTTAGCCACGCATGCTGTCAACGTTGGCAAGACACTGCTGCAACCTGTCAGCGTCGGTGTGGCGATACAGGACGCCAAGGTCGGCAATACAGCACTGCAACCAGCCAGGCTGCTATTGGCGATGCAGGCAGACAGGCTGGGTAGGACCGCAGAACAGCCAGGCAAAGTCGGGCTGGCAGTACACGCCGCAACCGATGGCAAGACAGCCGAGCAGCCAGCGATGTTAGGCGATACCAGGCAGGCTGCCAGTGCAGGCAAGACCACGCTGCAACCCTGAATACTGGGGTTGGCAGTACATTGCGTCAGGCTAGGCAACACTGCACTGCAACCCGGCTGGCTGGGATTGCTGATGCATGAGCTCAGACTAGGCAAAATAGCGCTGCAACCGGATATGGAAGGATTCGCGAGGCAAGCCGACAGGCTCGGCAAGACGACGCTGCAACCTGCAATATTGGGATTGGCCAGGCAGCTACTCAGGCTAGGCAGGACATTCGAGCAACCAAATTGCGAAGGATTGGCAATACAGGAACTCAGGCTGGGCAAGACTACACTGCAACCTGCCAGTGTGGGGTTGGCCTGGCAAGCCGCGGCACTGGGCAAGACCACGCTGCAACCCGGTAAAGATGGATTACTGATACAGGCAGTCAAGCTTGGCAGCACAGAGCTGCACCCTGGTGTAGATGGGTTGGCAATACACTGAGATAAAGTAGGCAGTGATCCCCCATTCAGGAAAGCTTGCTGTGTCACGCTTCCACCACTGACATTGCCTGAAATCAGGATCGCGTCTCCTGCCTTGAGCAAAATATTACCGCTGGTAGTGACCGAGCCAGTGCTGCCTACAGTGAGTTTGTCGGCAGTACTGCCGCTGGCACCCGCTTCAAGAGTAATGTTACCGCCATTTGCACTGGCAACAGTGCCATTGACTGTTAATGGACTATGTGCCACCAGGCTGATATTGCCCGCCTTGCTGCGTACCGCATCCGCGCTGTCGAGCGTGATTGCGCCAATATTGTCGATGAGGATATTGCCAGTACTGCCAGTGCCACTTTGCTGCACATTGCGAAGATTCAGGGCACCGGTATTTTTGATGTTGATGTCAGTGTTGGCACCTGTATTATTGGCCAGCAGAACAGGTACGCTGGTTTTCAAGCCTGTGCTGTTCCCTATGCCACTATTGGCAGTCGCATCCAGGGCACCACCCGTGATGGTATTGCCTGTCACCTGGGTAATTGCTCCTGTAGGAGAGGCCAGAGTGGCGGTGCCGCTACCGGTATTCACATTGGCACCGAGCGCGATGTTGCCAGCATTGGCAGTCAGATACAAGTTACCGGTCGTAGCAATACCATCCAGACTATATGAGCCTGAGCCATTAGCACCGCTTAATGTGCTGACATTAATACCCTGGGTATTCACAAAGCTCATGCTGGTGTTGCTCCTGGCAGCCAGATTGCTGATGACATTCGGGACATTCAGGGCAATGCTGTTACCGGCAACCAGGCCAAGGTCTTGTACGGTAATCGAATTAGACTGTGTAATATCGCCACCAGTCAGCAAGCCTATGCGTGTCGTTGTCAGATGCTTGATGTCGGTAGCTGCACTGGTATTGGTATCGGTGATGCTAACAACAGCAATAGAACCTGATGCATTGCCAGCATCCGCACTACCAATCGAAATAGTGGGGGCAGTGACTTTATACAAATTGGTCACACTCAGGCAAGGTGCCACAGCACATGTGCCAGAGCCAATGGTAATGGCACGCCCTGTTGTAAATGGACGTACACCAAAATCACTCGCAGTGACGCCGCCAGGGCCGGCGAGGGAAAGTTGATCGGCGATGAACCCGACTTTACCCGTACCGGCACTGACATTATTCGACAGTGACAATAAACCTGCACCAGTATTCAAAGTAACAGCCTGGTTATTGGTTGTAATACCGACGGTGGAAGAGACTGTGCTGACAGTCAGATTACCGGAGGTAACAGCAGTCAGGCTACCGCTACCCAGGCCGCTCTGATTAAGGTCTGCCGCAATTGAGCTAAAACTGTTACTTGCATTACTCAGATTAACCGAGCCTTTAGCTTGTACCGCCAGGCCAGAAGTTGTGATCGCACTGCCTGCTGCCTGCGTGATACCAGCATCAGAAGTCAAGACCACACTGGATGGTGCACTGATACCGCTATAAGTATCTACGGTATTCACATTGATGGGATTGACCGAGCGATACAAGAAACTGCCGGTACTGGAAGAACCAGAAATAACACCCGTTGCATTTGCCTCGGTCAGGCTGACACTATAACCACGCGCCTGCACCGAACTGGCACCATCGATAGTGGCGCCAGGTTGCTGGGAAATGGTATTGCCAGAATTCAACGTCAGCGAGGTGCTGACGTTTTGCAAAGCACCGCCAGCACCTGAGCCCATGACGCCTTTGATATCTATACTGGCACCAGACATGTTACCGACTTTAAGGCGCGCGGCGGTAATATTATTCAATTCAGCAGCGGATAGTTCCAGCGTACCAGAATTCAGATTGGTAGCACCGGTCGCAAGATGAATAGTGCCACCACCATTCATATCCAGCGCCACACTACCACTACCTGCGTTGACGGTACCCTGCAAATCCATCTTGTCTGATTTGAGAGAGATAGCAGCACCAGAACTACTGATCTGTGTTCCTGCAGCCGTACTCGTCATGGCATCAGCATCGGTTGCAATCAAATTGACACTACCGCCACCGCTGCTGATACTGCCACCCACATTCAGGTTGATACCACCCTGACCATTAATGCTGAGCAGACCATTATTGGTCAATACAGGTGCATTAATTTGTGTGGTAAAGCCGGTAGGAGAATTCAGGTATATCGCCCCACCAGAAGTCTGCTGTTTAACACCATAACCGGTACCGCCTATGTCATTGATGACCAGATTGGCAGCATTGCTGGCAATACGTATATCACCGCTGCCAGTGTTAAGGGCATTGAGCTTGGCAGCCTGTACACCCATGCTATCAGTCGAGATATTGCCGTGCAGGCCACTCACCGCGCTCAGCTTCAAATCTTTGGCATAAATGATGCTGCCGTTTTGCTGCGTGATATCGGCACCGGTAGTCACCGTGACATTGCCATTGGTTGAAGAATTGCCGCGGGCATCAATACCGCCTGTACCAACATTCACATAGCCAGTGCTGTTGATCAGGATATCGCCACCGACGCCAACCGTACCTGGTGTTGTTTGCAGCGTTTTGAAGATCGTATTACCGCTAGCACTGGTACTGATCTGGCTGCTGTTGCTGGTCAGCCTGGCCACCACGATATCGGCAGTTTGCGGTGAGGCACCCGTGCCGGTTTGCAAGGTAATGGTGCCCGTACCACTGGTCTTGATTTCCAGATTGGGGTCTGCAGCCGTCAGATTAATGCCGCGGGTAGCGCTGACATCGGTAGATGCATTGCGGGTTCTGAGCGTAATGTTGGAATTGCTGGGCAACGATATCGAACTACCGAAAAAAGCACCACTCGTATCAATAAAATTTGTCGCCTCAAGCACGATATTTGTGCCTGGTGTCAAGCCCTGCAATTCTGATTGATACACAGTAGTCGGGCCACTATCGGCAAAATTGATAGTACCTATCGCCGACCCCTGAAATGTCCCTACACCGTCAGATGCACCGTCATTGGTGCCGCCAGCAATAGTAATCGACGACGGGTCAAGCAATAAGGTCCCTGCCTTGCCACGGGCCGCGCCCACGTTTACTTTCGCATGAAAATCCAGGTTTTGCTTGCCTGAAGTTTCTACAAAACCGCCATTTCCGCTTTGTGCCCCGCCCTGTGCAGAAATACTGCCATTCACTCTTGTCACTTCGTCCGACCAGACGACGACTTTGCCGCCATCACCAACCTTGACAGCATCTGCACTGATTTTGGCATCGCTCGACACAAAAGCACGTTTGGCATTCATGACGGAAGGATTATCGCCATGGTAATCACCACCGACCAGAACCTGACCACCACCGGTGTCGCCGCTGGCATCCACCTGGGCATTGCCAGCCAGCGCCACGCGCTGACCGAGCACCTGTATATCGCCACCCTTGCCTTTGCCGGTTGCCGTAGTCGTGCTGCCAGCATCGAGTATGGTATCTCCACTGGCCTTGAAATAAATCCTGCCGTTTTCACCTACAACGGCACTATTGGCACTGACCAGGCCACGCTGACTGATCAGGCCACCATAAATCCCGACCTTGCCACCCTGGGCAATGACTTGCCCCAGGTTGACTGCCTGATCAGCATTGGCGCTGACTACAACGTGTACATCTGGGTTGGCTGAATCAACCAGTTTCACCGAACGCCCAGCTGCCAGCAAGACCTCGCCCTTGGGCGAGGTGATGATGCCGCTGTTTTCTACATCCGGTGCAATCAGGTAGACCTGACCACCAGAAGGCGTTGTGATCGCGCCCTGATTACTTACCTTGCCTGCTGTAGTACCGGCATTGAAATTCAGTTTGCCACCCTTGAAATCGGCATCACTCATGCCCAGGCTGGAGACGGTCAGGCCATTGACATCAACCTGCGCCCCTTTGCCAAACAGGATGCCATTCGGGTTAATCAAAAACACCCGTCCATTCGACTGCAAGGCACCCAGGATCTGGGTGGGATTCTGGCCTATGATGCGGTTCAATACCGTGCTGTTGGCGCTCTCTTGGATGAAGCGGGTAGTTTCACCGGCATTGATGAAAAAATCCTGCCAGTTGATGATTGCACCTGGCGTATTGGTGATGGTATAGACCTTGCCATCTTGGTTGAAGATGACCTTGCCATTGATGATCTGCGGCCCTACGGGATTTGCATGGGCCAGGCCGGTAATGAAACCTGTACCAAAACATGCTGCCAGCAAAACCGGCATAAGCCGGGGGAGCAGTCTCGGTAACGAGACCTGCTTCAAGTCCGATCGCAATACTGATACAGATTGAGCGAACATATCGATTTCTTTTCTCATGCTCTTCCTCATCCATCATTAATAGTTGACGCCCAGCCTGACATGCAAACGCCTGTCATCTTTGCTCAATTCATCCGGCGCATGCAGGGACTTGCCATAGTCCATCTGTAGCGACATCATGCGTGACATGGCCAGCCTGATACCTATGCCTACGCTGGAAAGGGAAGCTGAACTCTGCTCGCCAGGCAGCGCCTTGTTACGCGACAGATGGGCAGCGTCATAAAAGCCAAGTAACTGGCATTGGGTAAAACTGGCACTGAAACCAGCACACAGATTAGGGGTATAAATTTCTGCGCTGATCAGCGTGCCATAGTCATTGGCTAGCGCCCGTTCAGTAAAGCCGCGCACACTGCTGGCACCACCCGCACCGAACTGCTCACCTGGGACCAGGCTGTCCCTCGTATATTGGCCACTAAGCATGAGCTTCAATTGCCAGGCTGCTGGCAATACCTTGCTATAACCAAAGCCGTAGCGCAGGATGCTATAACCAGCAGTCGCGCCACTGCGCACACGCTGGAAATCGTCGGTCTTGCCCTTTTCACCGCCGGGCAAATTGTGTATCGCTGTCACATAGGCATTTGTCTCACCTGCCGTGGAATTCAGACTGGCGGCATAGCTGATGCTGATAGGGTGGACAGTGACATCATTACCCAGTTGTATGCCTTGCAGAGCCACATTGTTCTTGAAAGCCTTGTAGTCCCAGCCAAGGCTCAAACGTGAATCAAAATCTTCACTGCGACCCAGATTGAAGTTATAACGCCCGCCTACGACAGAACCACGACCACTGACATTGAGGTCAAAGATACCAGCCGAGACTGAGCCTGAATCGACATTCGAATAACTCGCATACAAATCCACACTGTCACCACGCTCATACAATGGCAAATGGTAGCCAACACCAAACACCGCGTACTTACTCGGTTTTTGCAGGGTGGTCGTATATTGCAGGCTGAGTACATCATCATGCCCGCTGACATTGGCATGCTGGAACAACAAGCCCAGATGTGACTTGCCGGTATTGCTGTCCCCGGCATTATCCACAGTTGTCCCAACTGTCCAGGGCTTGCTGTCGGTGACGTTCAGGACAGCATTTACTTCACCTTCCTGATTTGATGTCTCGAATTGCAAACTGGTTTTTTTGGCGGGATTTTCATTTGCTGTCTTCAGACTTTCAGACAGTTTTTTAATATTGGGGGTATCCCCTGTGCGCAACTGGGGCAGGCTACGTTTAATATTGTCACTGTCGAAATGACGGTTGCCCTTGACACTGACATTGGCAATGCGTGCCTGCACGACGATGAATTTGACGACACCCTGGTTCAACTCCTGCTCAGGCAAGACCACCTGCACCAGACTGTAACCTTTCTGGCGATAGGCTTTTTCCAGTGCTTCGAGTGCCCTTTGCACATCGGCAAAACTGCGGCCTTTGCCGATATACGGTGCCAGCAGACTATCGAGTGCAGCAGCACTCAGCAGGTTATTGCCTTTGACATCGTAACGACTGATATCAAAACGCCCAATGACGCTATCGGTATCCTGCGCTGCCAGTGGCTGGCTAAGTCCCAGTGCCATGGCGAATAGCAGGCTGAGGCTAAGACGGGATTTGACGTGCTTGTTCTTCAACGGTCTCATACTAAGATTTCCCAGTTACTGAGTCGTGCCATACCAAGTTTTTCTGTGTGCGGAGCCTTGCCAGCGTCCGCAATGTACTGATTTATGCTGATTTGTGCTGATATTGCCTATCGACTTCTATTTTTATATCGAATTCTGTGCTGAAGATGCGCGCAAAAAAATTGCGGCTGAATGTCTGCTTACAAGTATCCTGCAATCCAATACGCACTACAAGCACTATGTTGTTAATTCAAACATGCTGTCTTATTTTGCATTCGGGAAATTTAAAACTGATGCGATTTATTCAGATTGAAGCCCAGAAATATGAATGTGGGGGGCTTAAACGCGAGAAATTGGAATGTGTGAAATTTGGACTTCGTGAAGTTAAAACAGAAATTGGTGGACGGGTAATTATGGACGGGTGATTATGGGCGGGTAATGCGGCGCTTCATTTTTCCGTCTTTGCTTTCGATAATATGATCAAATTCATCGACACTAAAACTGCGGGCAATTGTCAGTGACGGGCAACACATGGCATCACCTGAAGTCATTTCCTTACCCTTCAGAGTGACGGAGCCCAGATGGATGCTGACACTATTAAAATCAAAGGAGCGCCAGCCACGCTCACCCAGCTTGGTGACTGCTGTCAGCAGATAAGGCTTGGTACCTTTGCCGGCTACTTCAAATTGTTCCTGTTCGGTAAAAAAGGCGATGAATTCTGCATGATGGTTGCCGCCACCATATCCTTCGAGATTGAACAGGACAATGGCGTCATGTTGATGGTCGCCAAACAAATTTCCATAGACGATACGGGCAGGGTTTTCTCTGTAAGTTTCTGCAATGCCATCGCTAAACTGTGAGGTCAGCCTGTCAAGCTCAATCTGCATGGCTGCCTGTTGCGCTGGTGATGCTGTCACCGCCGCACGAACTGGCGTTGAGGCAGCCTGAACAGTTGTACAGGCAAGCAGCGTGAAGCTGCATAGCAAAACGGAAAGAAAATACTTCATACCCTCACCATCATCAATCATCAATCATCAATCATCAATCATCAGGAGAGACTATCCGGCTTGAATTCTTGCCAGGATGGCAGCCCATGCTTGCGTTTGCCATGTGCATAATAGCTGGCTAGGGCCAGGCCAAACAGAATACCGGCAATCCCGGCAGAATTGAGCATGGCGGTGGTCGACATGGCTGTTTTGGACCAGACAAAAAAATACATCAACGCACCCCATCCTATGGCATAAAAGCTGCCAGAAAACAGCGCGTTTTGCCAGAACTGGGCAAAGTGTGGCGGCGGAACATCAAAACCCATGCGCCACACCAGGCGCAGGTAAGGAGGCGCATAATTGCTGCGCATGATACCGGTCTTTTCCAGCAACTTTAAGGCTGCCTGGCGTTTGAGCTTAGAGCTGCTGTCACTGCCATTTTTACGACCGTTTTCACGATTGTCTGATTCAGTGGTATTCATCTGTCTGCTTATCAAGGAAAACGATACAAGTGCGTAGGTGGCCTGTTTTTATTCGTACAAACGCCTACAAGAAAACAGCACTTTAATATTGGATTATATGCAACTTAAAGCTTGTCTGGAGCTTTTCCGGTATAGATAAACGACAAAAGAACAAATACTTTTTAGCCTTGCTACCAGGCCGATTGTTGAAAATATTGATTTACAGAAAGAAAGCCAAACCAGTAAAGGCAGCGAATAACCCAGGCTTATATCTGATGAATAAAAAGTCAATCGCACTACACTGGTATTAGTGTCTATGATGTAGGTAATCCTTCTTTCCTCGTTGGATTAACTCTCATGACTCCCCCAAGACGAACGAGATTTTCAAGGGCGCGCAAGCGCCCTTTTTTTCAGCTGGTGTTACCCATTGCGATGAATAAATCAAGACTACTGTCACTCGATGCATTTCGCGGCTTCACCATTGCCAGCATGTTCCTGGTGAATAATCCGGGTGACTGGGGGAACCTTTACCCTCCGCTGGAACATGCAGCCTGGTCAGGCTGGACTTTTACTGACTGTATTTTCCCTTTCTTCCTGTTCATTGTTGGCATTTCGTTGCATCTTTCGCTGCATCAAAAACTCATGGCTGGCTACGCCCAGGGGCAATTGTTCAGGCAAACCGCCAAGCGCGCGCTGTGGATATTCTTGATTGGCCTGGCGCTGAACCTGATACCCAGCTTTGATTTCCAGTCTGTACGCATCCCTGGCGTTTTACAGCGCATCGCCCTGTGCACTCTTCTGGCAGCGCCAATACTGATTTATTGTGACTGGAAATGGCAGGTGATCTGGACTGGCATCCTCTTCACTGTGTATTCCATACTCATGTTAGCCGTATCTGTTCCAGATGCTGACGGCGTGTGGGCACGAGCCGCACTGGAACCAGGGCGCGATGCCGGTGCCTGGCTGGACAGACTCTTGCTCAACGGGCATTTATGGAAACGCGCAAAAACCTGGGACCCTGAGGGTCTGCTGAGCAGCCTGCCCGCTGTCTGCAGTGTAATCTTTGGTGCATGGGCAGGACGCTGGTTCAACAGCAAGCAGGATGCCGCTGTAAAAACTGCCTGGTTCTTTGTCGCTGGCTTGAGTTGCCTGGCACTTGGGCTGGTGCTGGATACCTTGTTCATGCCGGTCAACAAGAGCCTGTGGACGCCGTCTTACAGTATTTTCATGACAGGCTGGGCACTGATCAGCTTTGCCTGTTTTTACTGGCTGCTGGATGGCAATCCCTCCGCCTTACTGAAAAAATCCATGGCAAAACTCTGTCATCCCTTTGTCATGTATGGCATGAATGCCTTGTTCCTGTTCACCCTGTCTGGCCTGATTGCCAAAATGCTGGGATTTATCCATGTAGATCAGGCTAATGGCACTAAACCCAGCCTGCAGGCGTTTATCTATGCGCCGATCAAGGCTCTACCCGTTAATGCAGTCAATGCGTCCCTGCTGTATGCAATCCTGTTTAATATGCTGATGTTGTTGATTGCCTGGGCAATGTGGAAGAAACGCTGGTTTGTCAAAGTGTAATGCAGTAGCATCTCAGGTCTTTCGCACTTAATTGCATTATTAGTTCAGTCTTATCCATGTTTTCGTTACCATCCTCGTCACGACCTGCTTTTACTTTGTCTAATTTAAAAACTCATCTTCAACGGTTCAGGTTGCCAGCGCTGGCTGCATCCGCTTGTGCACTGATGCTTGCCTGCACCACGGCAACGCCGCCTATAAAACCCCAGCCTAAACCTGTCGCAGTCGATCTGACCATCACCCCGCAAAATGCCCTGGTCAATTATCCGGCGCAGGTCAAGGACGCGCCGCCCTTGCCGCGTGAATTCCGGGCTGCCTGGGTATCAACCGTAGCCAATATAGACTGGCCTTCACGCCGTGACCTGAGTACAGAAAAACAAAAGAACGAAGTCATCACCCTACTCGACAATGCGGTACAGTTGAAACTGAATGCCATCGTTTTGCAGGTGCGCCCGGCGGCTGATGCCATCTACCCTTCCATGATAGAACCGTGGTCAGAATTTTTGACAGGCGAGCAAGGAAGACCACCGTCTCCGTATTATGACCCGCTACAATTCTGGGTAGAACAGGCGCATGCGCGTGGCCTGGAATTGCACGCCTGGTTCAATCCCTACCGTTCCCGCACTGCGCAATCCAAAATGGCGCTGGCGACCAACCATATCAGCAAGCTGGCACCGCAAGTTGTAAAGAATTATGGTGACCTGCAATGGATGGACCCGGGTGAACCGCTGGCGATGCAGCAAACCCTCAATGTCATCAGTGACGTGGTGCGCCGTTATGATGTCGATGGCATCCATATCGACGATTATTTCTACCCTTACCCGGTCAAGGGTAGCAATGGTGCAGAGCAGGATTTCCCGGATGACCCGTCCTGGGTGGCCTATCTCCAGTCCGGTGGCACACTGGCGCGTGCCGACTGGCGCCGTGACAATGTCAACCGTCTGGTAGAAGCAGTTAATCAGCGCGTGCACCTTGAAAAACCCTGGGTGAAATTCGGCATCAGCCCTTTTGGCATAGGCAGGCCAGACCGCTTGCCACCCGGCATTGCCGGGTTCAGTCAATATGACAAGCTGTATGCAGATGTGGAGCTCTGGCTAGCCAAAGGCTGGCTGGATTATCTGGCTCCCCAGCTCTACTGGCCCATCAATCAAGGCCCGCAGGCCTTCAAGGTCTTGCATGACTACTGGCTGGCCCAAAACACGAGCGGCAAGCATATCTGGCCTGGGCTGTATACCAGCCGCATAGACAATACGGATAAATCCTGGACTGCGGATGAAATCCTGAACCAGGTTGATGCACTGCGTGAAAAGGCTGGCAACGGCCACGTACATTTCAGCATGGCAGCGCTGAACCAGAATCGCAAAGACATACGCAAACGTCTGGCGAGCGAGAAATACACGTCCCAGGCGTTGATACCTGCCAGCCCCTGGCTGGACAATAGTCTGCCAGCCAGCCCGGTGCTGGAAGCCAGTGCCGACAAAAAAACATTACGTCTGCAACTGAGCTACACCAGCAACACCCGCCTGCTGGCCATCTGGAAGCGCACTGACCAACAATGGCTGTTCTCTGTGGTGCCAGCCCAGAACATGACAATCGACATCAGCGATGATCCTCAGCTTGGTGCCATCAAACAGGTGACAGTATCGGCTATCAGCCGTACCGGCGTGGAAGGCTTGCGTGCCAGTTATAGCTTGCCTTGAAGCCAGGTTGACATAAATTCAATTGGCAAGTGTGGTTTTTAGATACGTATGGACAGCCAAGTCCATACGTATTTTTCTTTGGTGTATGTCTGGTTTTTCCTCTCAAATCAGCACCCACAGTGGCTGGCGCGCCAGTCATGGCAAACCCCATATCTTTTGGTTATCGCCCGTCATGATATTTTCATTTGTCACGTATTGTGACAAAACCCTAGTCTGGAACATATAAACATACACATAAAATTTATATCAATTCTGGGCAGCGGCCAGAATTGACCATAAACAAATACCGAGCTCACAATATCAATGTTGTACGACCCAAGGAGAGACCAGTGAAGTTAAAGACCATAGCCAGGTGCATCGCCCTGATAGGCATGTCTGCAGGTGCCAGCGGATGGGTGGAGGCGCAGGAACAGCCTGCCCCAGCACCGCAAAGGGTAGAAATTACCGGCAGTAGTATCAAACGTATTGCCTCCGAAGGTGCTTTGCCGATAGAAGTCATTACCCGCAAGCAGTTGGAAGCTGCGGGCATCGTCACTGCCGAGCAATTTATTGCCAACCTGAATATCAATGGCAATGGTTCTGACAACCTCGCCAGTAATGCTGACGTCACCTCTGGCGCGCAACGCGGCAACAACGGCGCATCCTCCGCTAACCTGCGCGGCCAGGGTGCTGACAGCACACTGGTGCTATTGAATGGCCGCCGCGTTGCCACCCATGGCATGAAGGGCTCGGCAGTTGACCTGAATTCCATCCCCATGGCGGCAGTGGAAAGAATCGAAGTATTAAAAGATGGCGCCTCAGCCATCTATGGCACGGATGCAATTGGTGGCGTCATCAACTTCATCTTGCGCAAAAATTACAACGGCCTGGAAGCCCAGGCTTTCACCGACATCTCCCAGCAAGGCGGCGGCAATATCAAGCGCGTGTCCGTGGTTGGTGGCTTTGGTGATCTGGAAAATGACCACTACAATGTCCTGCTGACGGCCACCCATAGCGAGAACGATGCGCTGCGTGGTGACCAGCGTGATTTTGTAAATACCTTCCAGCCCAACCGTGGCTTGTCGGTAGATACCCGTGGTACACCGAATGCGACTGTATTTGCCACTTCGCTGGCGAATACCATACTCAGCAACAAGAGCAACAGTGGCCCGGTCTTCCCAGGTACGACCCAGGTCATGAATGCGATTAACGTGTTGAACCTGCCGGGTGGTGCTGGCTGCGGCGCCGTTGATGGCATGGCAGCTTATGATGCCAAGCTGTGGGATGTGGCATCGTCCAAATATGCCTGCGCCTGGGACACTGGCCGCGCTGCAGTGTTGCAACAGCCAGTCAAGAACGACAACTTTGTCGCCCGTGCCACGTTCAAGATAGGCACACACCAATTATTTGCCGAAGCAGTAGGCTCGCAGGTGGAAGTATCCAAACGGTTTTCACCCAACCAGGTGTCACCGGGTACCAACTTCCCTGCGTCTTCATTTTATCCAAGCACAGGTTCTGCCTATAACGATGTATTCAATGCCATCGTTGCAGTATTCCCCAGCATAGAAGCCAATCGCGGTGCACCTATCGCCTACCGCTGGCGTTGTATGGAATGCGGCAACCGTGAAATCTCTACCCGCACAGAAGCAGGCCGCCTGCAACTGGGTGCCGATGGACAGATAGGTAAATGGGATTATCGCGTCGGCCTGTCGCGTGCCTATAGTGAGTCTGAATCCAAACTGGGCACTGGCTATAACTACACCGTTGCGCTGGCAAATGCCCTGGGTACAGGCATCATCAATCCTTTCCTGAAGCCGGGCGAAAAGCAATCACAAGCTGCACTTGACCTGATCAACAGCACTTCAGCAGCAGGCGTCACGCTGTATGGCGGCAAAACCACGCTGACCCAGGCAGATGCCGCCTTGTCGGGTGAAATCTGGCAATTACCTGCCGGAGCAGTCATGGCTGCCGTGGGCACGGATTTACGCAAGGAAGAATACACTTTCAACGGTGATGCCAGAGCATCCAGCGTGCGCCCAGCCATCCTGAATGCGCCGTTTGATGACAGCAATGCCTTGCCTAAAGTCAGCCGTGACATACGCGCTGTATATGCAGAGGTACTGGTGCCAGTCTTGAAATCACTCGAAGTCACCGTTGCAGGCCGCCAGGATCATTACTCCGGCTTTGGCAGCACCTTCAATCCTAAAGTAAGCTTCCGTTATACACCGACAGATACGCTGTTGTTCCGTGGTTCGTACAACACTGGTTTCCGCGCACCGTCATTCAACCAGTTGTTTAACGGCATTACCGATTCACCTTATGCTGGTAAAGACCTGGCTGATCCTGCCACTTGTCCGACTTTGAAGGCTGATAGCAGCAAACCTGGTTGTGCCGCCATCACACCAAATATCCTGACTGGCGGTAAAACCACGCTGGGACCTGAAAAAGCCAAGCAAGGTACGGTAGGTGTGGTCTGGGCACCAAGCAGTAACTTCAGTGCAAGTGCCGACATTTGGGAAATCCGCAAGGAAAACTCCATCACCACCATAGACCTGACTACCATGCTGCAAAACTATGATCTGTTCAGGGATCAGTTTTTGCGTGACAGTACGGGCGCTTTGATTTTTGTCGATCAGCGCTGGGTCAATGCCGGTTCCAGCATCACCCGTGGTGTAGAAGTTGGTGCCAAAGCGAATGGTGACGTATTCAATGGTAAATGGGCTGCCGGCCTGGATGGTTCTTACCTGCTGGAGAAAAAATCCCGCCCTATGGCGAATGCACCTTACGGCGAAAGCGAAGTTGGCCGCTTCACCTTTACCGGTGACCTGGGCCTGAGATGGAAGCACACCGCTTTTGTCAATTACACCCAGGGTGACTGGACAGGTACATTCACGCAGATTTATCGTGCTGGCTACAAGGACCAAGTCTTGCCTGGCGTACAGAGTGGCCTGGTCATGCCATCGAACTACAATCCGAATGTCAAAGCCTACATCATCTACAACATGAGCGTGACCTATAGCGGTATCAAGAACCTGACACTGACTGCCGGTTTGAAAAACCTCTTTAATACCGATCCGCCATTTGCCATCACTTATGACAGCAATACTGGTGCTGGTAGCTCGTGGGAACCACGCGTAGCTGATCCACGCGGACGTGCATTTACGTTGCTGGCAAATTACAAGTTCAAGTAAAATGAACAGGTAGCGAGTCAAAAAAAATCCTCCGACATCAACATCGGGGGATTTTTTTGACCAAAATTAATGCTCCTATTTCAGGACTTATGCAAAATCGTCCCAGCAAAGCTATTGCCTTAAGAAACCTCTTTTACAAGAGAGGTTCGTTCCGTTGGCGGACAACATGTTGTCCGAAACCCCCACCACACCGTAGCGACGAAAACAGTACTTTACTACCGAATCTTGCTTAATACGGGAGCTGCAACGCAGCTGGGGCGGTTTTGCCTATGTCCTTTTAACTCGCAGCAGGATTCATGAGCTTACCCATGAAGATGATGAGGCCAGTCTGCCTGTCCCTGATCATGAACAGGAAGGGGCGATCCAGTGTCAACTTCAAGGGTTGAGTCACATTAATGCTTGTGACACCGATCAATACACCCGTAGCAGCGGCAGCTTCTGTGCCCTTCTCATCAACGTTGATGAAGGCCTTGTGCACGACACCAGAAATCGACAATTCGCGGTTACCGCTTATCCCAGAAAAATCTGCCTTGCTTGCATCAAAGGCAGCACCCATGCCCAGAGTACTCAGACTGGAGTTCATCGCCGGGTTGGCACTGAAGTTAAACTTGGGCATGCTCAAGGCAATGTAATTGTCTTTCAAGCCTGTCGTCATGTTGTTGATGGTAGTGCTGCTCAGACCTTGCATAAAATCATCGAATTTGCCTGCGTCTGGCACGACAAGCAGCATGGCGAGTTTGTTATCGATGTAAGGCAGTTCCACCGCCTGATAGCCCTTGCCCTGCACATACGGAAAGTTGCTGGTCAGATTCATGAAGGGCAGATTTTTCACACTGCCTTTACGGTCAGTAAAATCTTGGTTTCTCGTCGCTTCTTTGGTAAATGGCTGCGCCCAGTCTGACTTGAACCAGATGGCATTTGTCAACACCACGCGGGTCTGTGGTGAAACGCCACCTGCAGGTATCAGGTCCTTAATTTTTTGCTGGGTCTGGTCGGCTACCCAGTTATTGATTGCCAGACGTGAAGGTTCAGCAGCGCTGACAAAATCCTGCAAGTTCACAGCAGCACCAAAATTCACGCTGAGCGCATCCAGGTAACTGCTTTGCAGGCTGTACCCCTGCTGCGCCCACAGTGCATTGGCGATATTCAGGTTGGGTAACTGGACGTTCGGTTTGGCTGCTGTGGAGGTTTTATCTGCCAGCAATAAATCAAGACGATTCAGCGCAGGTTGCAAACGGCTCTGTTGCAACTGGAAGGCCAATGCTTTCTCCATACTGCTGAGAGTATCGCCTTTGGCACCGGCTGCCGCCATCTCCAGTGCCAATGTAAGGCTGTATGGTGAATACACCAGATTGCTGTCACCTTGCGCGTCCAGCAAAGGCAGGATTTTCAAGGCAAATTCGGTATTCCCAGCCACTGCCGCAGCCAGATCGGCATCGCTGGCTTGCGGGGCAGAATTACGTGCCAGCGTAGATTTGGCGGTGCTAACAGCCTGTGGCTTGGTTTCGATCGTAGTGGCTGTAGCGGCGGTACCTGCACCACCGCAGGCAGAAATGAGGCCAAGCAGCAAGCATGAGCATATTAATGTAGGACGCATATTGAGCTTTCAATTGAGCTGTCAAAATAGAAACACCTGACCATGATACGCCCAGCCTTATCCTGAAGCAGCTCAAAAATGTACTCAAATTGTCATCAAATTGTAAATACTGAAAGATATTTCCAAATAGACAATCAAGATGTTGCCGTATCCACGGCCTTTTCAACTACATCGACCACTGCCCCTACTCCCACCCGCTCGAACAACTCTGCAATATCTACCGAGCGCATACGTATGCAGCCATAGCTGGCAGGCGTGCCCAGCAGGCTTTCCTGCGGCGTACCGTGGATATATATAAAACGCGGGTAGGCATTGCGGTTGCGTTGTTCAGTACCGCGTAACCAGAGTATGCGCGTCACTACGGGGTCACGCCCTGGCGCATCTGCCGCCACGATCTCACCTGTGGGTTTGCGGTCTTTGAAGACTGAGCCCAGCGGCACACCAGCGCCGATTTTCTCGGCGATCTGCATGCGGCCACCTGGCGTCATATAGCTGTCGGGCATGTCGCCTATGCCACGCTTGGCAGTGGAAATCGCATAAGTAGCTACTGGCTGGCCATCCTCCAGCAAAACCATTTTTTGTTCAGAGACAGAAATGATCAATTGATGGCGGGTGTCGCCCCCTTGCAGCCAACCCCACTGGCAGGCGGATAGCAGCAAGCTGGCAGCCAATATCAAGTGACGGCGAAGAATTTGCATTGTTTGTCTGTGCTTTAACGATAAGCCAGCATAAGCTGATCAACGAGCATCTGCAAATAATTCATGCAGCCGCATGCATTACCTGAAGTTATGGGCCGGGTATCAGCTTTCATTTGTGCTCTGTCAGCAGAGGACATAAGGTAATGAGAGAAAAGGAATCAAGCCATGCTGAATACAGAAGCACCTAGCATTAGCCACATCGAACTGGATTTATACCCGACCACGCAACTGGTCAACGTGCTCATTGATGACCAGTTGAATGCGATACGCGCAGTCAGCCTGGCTGCCGCACAAATTGCAGCGGCCGTTGATGCGGCAGCGCCGCGCATACTGGCAGGTGGTCGTCTGGTATATGTGGGTGCAGGTACTTCTGGCCGCCTGGGTGTGCTGGATGGTGTTGAATTATTGCCGACCTTCTCGTGGCCAAATGAGCGTGCTTTATCCTTGCTGGCGGGTGGCAAGCAAGCCATGTTTGTTGCTGTTGAAGGTGCAGAAGATGATGCAGACCAAGGCGCAAAAGAAATTCAGGAACTGGCTTTGACTACAAATGATGTGGTGATGCTGATTGCCGCATCCGGCGCCACACCCTATGTGCTGGGCGCTTTGCAGGCGGCACGCAGGACGGGTGCGCTGACCATAGGTTTTGCCAACAATCCAGATGCACCTGTGACTTTGCAGGCAGAGATAGGTATCACTCTCGATACTGGCAGCGAAGTCATTTCCGGCAGTACCCGTCTGAAAGCAGGCACTTCACAAAAAATCGCCCTGAACAGCTTTTCCAGTGCGCTAATGGTCAGGCTGCACAAGGTCTATGGCAACCTCATGGTGGATGTTAAACCGACTAATATCAAACTGCTGAGGCGTACTATTGCCCTGACCATGCATGCGACTGGCCGGGATGAAGCGCATTGCCGCCACATACTGGAAGAATGTGATTTCCACGTCAAGACAGCGATACTGGCTATCCTGAGCAACATCAGCGTGACAGCCGCACATGCCAAATTACTGGCCTGTGGTGACGACCTGCGTCTTGCATTGCGCGACATGCCATAAGCCGCAGACGCGGCAATAAGCGCGACAACACCCCCTGTCAGGCGTTACAATCAAGCTCGATTTTTTGCTGAATGGACTTTCACCATGCGTTTGCGTCATATCGAAGTTTTTCATGCCATCATGCAGGCAGGCACGATTAGTGGTGCTGCGCAATTGCTGAATATTTCACAACCAGCGGCCACCAAGGTGTTGCAGCATTGTGAAATACAACTGGGCCTGAAACTGTTCGAACGCATCAAAGGCAAGTTGCATCCCACGCCAGAAGCGCACAAACTGTTTGCCGAAGTCGATAAGCTCAACCGAGATTTACAATCTGTACGCAGGCTGGCCAGTAATCTGAAAAACCATCCGGATGAAGCAGTCAGGCTGGCGTCAACACCGACCCTGTCGATTACGGTAGTACCCACTGCACTGGCCGCCTGGCGCAAGAAATTTGCTAACGTGCACTGCACACTGGCGACCCATCACACCAGCGAAATTGTCAATGCTCTGTTGCTCGGTGACGTGGATTTTGCGCTGTCATTGTACGACCCCTGTCACCCGAATATCGCCTCCGAACCCTTGATACGCGGTAGTATGACTGCCATCGCACCGCTGGGTAGCTGGGCGAAGAACCTGGACAATACTGCCCTGCCAGTTGCCGACCTGCCCAAGAACCTGATTGCGCTGGATCTCGATGACCATCTCGTCAGCCGCGTCATGGATGCCTGTGAAGAGCAAGGTTTGAGTTTTACTTCTTACACCGTAGTGCAAACCTACTTGCTGGCCAGGACGCTGGTGGAACTGGGTGCCGGCGCAGCCGTCATTGACCCCTTTACTGCCGCTACATCTGACCATGGCAAAGTGCAATGCCGCCCGTTGTCGCCGAATGTGCCCGTTGATTTATATTTATTGACGGTGAAGTCAACACCACTGTCACGCTCTGCGCGTGCATTTGTAGAATGCATCAAGGAAGCTGGAACTGAATTTATTGCCCGTACCAGCTAAAACAGGGTGTAAAGCGATGTCTGTATCTGTTCTTCCCAGATACTAAGGCTCGAATAAATACCAGGATTTTTTTCCGGATCAGCCGCAACACCGCCGATGACATAAATAATGCCATTGCGCGTTGCCGGGTCAAACAGGAAGGCCGATTGCAAACCATAAGCAAACCCCAGATGACCAACAGGCTTGAAGGAAGGCCGGGCCTGCACCAGCCTGTCACCATCATGCCCAGCGCTGGTGTCAGTAAAACGCTGGAAACCCAGCCCCCAGGATAGAAACAGGCCACGGTAATCATCCCCATTGTGAGTCTTTGCATCGTAACGCCATTGCTCTGCAATCAACGCCCTGACGCTGGCAGGTTTTAACAAACGCACGCCATCAAGCTCCCCCTCGTTCATCAGCATCAACATGATGCGGCTCAAACCCTGTACGTTGATGCGCAAGCCGCCTTGCGGGCTGGACAAAGTTGCATTCGTGCCTGGCCGGTAGTTTTCCAGTTGTCTTTTAAGCAGAGGTTTATTGCGGAAATCATCTGTCTGCGCCACCCACGGGCCTTGCGAATTCCAGACTTCATTCGCCTGCTTGCGGTACAAGATAGCCAGCCGTGACAAGGCGTCTTTCGACAAGAGTTCAGGATGATATGCACCTTCTATCTGCAAAGGCTGCAAGACCAGACTTTGCATAAGCACATCAAAGCGCTGGCCACTGACGGCTTCCATGACAGTGCCCAGCACGCCCCAGTTCAAATTCACATAATGGAAATAGCGGCCAGGTGCAAAGTTCTCTCCCGGTTTGGCTGTCGCCGGATCAGCCCATTGCAGACCTTGTGCAAAGTTTTTGCCACCAGGTTGCAAAAAACTCTGCATAGTGACATCCGCCGGAAAGTTATAACCACCGTCATCCCGCAGGGATGAGGTATGGCTCAGCAGCATATGGGTAGTAATGATTACATCTGGATAATGCGGGTTCCTGAGTTTGAAACCCAGGTAGTTGCTGATATCGGCATCCAGATCCAGCTTGCCCTGCTCTACCAGGCGCATCGCACCTATGGCGGCCACCATCTTGGAGACCGAGGCGACGCGGAACAGGGTTTGATTATCGGCGGGAAGATTATTGGCGGGGTTTTGCAGGTCTATATAACGCTGACCGAACTGTTGCTGATAAACGACTTTACCAGACTTGATTGCAAGTACGGACAGGCTGGCAAGCGCTCTATCTGGCTGCGCGACGATCGTAGCCAATTGCTGCGTCACCAGCTGTTCAGTTGTCGGATTGACTTGCGCCATGGTCGTGCTTGCTATCAAGGATAAAAGCAATAGCACATATCGGACAGGATATGACTTCATCCTCAGTCAATACGCAAATAGGTTTCACGCACGACCACCGGGTCGCCACAATTGAAGTGCCACCATTCGCTATTGATGCCACGAAAGCCACCGTGCGCCATTGCCGCCCGCAATATGCCACGCTGGTCCAGTTGGTGCTGTGTGATCTGCCCTTCAGCCAGCATTCTTTGTTCGAGTGCGGGATGGGATTTTTCTTCGAGGGCATCAAAACCACTACCCATATCCAGTTCCTTGCCATCGGCATCGATGAGCGTGACATCCACCGCCATGCCAAAGGAGTGGATGGAACCCCGTGCCGGGTCGGCAACGTACATGCGCAAGGGGGTGCCATCCAGGTGCTGCCACAGCATTTCCTGCACGCGGTGCGGGCGCAGGGCGTCCAGTACCAGGATGCGCAAGTCGGGGTGATGTTCGCGCAACCAGTTCACCGCAGCCTGCAGGGCAGTTACCGCTTCGCGGTGCAGCCAGCTACAGTCAAGATCACCATATAACTCACGACCGACAAAATTGTCAGCACCGACATAACGTAAATCGATAACTATGCCGCCAACGGTGTCGAGCTGGCAAAAATCAGGATGATCCGCAATCAATTCACAACGCACATATTCTCCACACAACAGAGTTTTACATAATCGCAGCATAGGGTGAGTCACCTGCACCTGCCAATGAAAACTTACCGATGACATATAACCAGATGGAATGATCAGGCTTTGAACTTCCATCAGACTATCAATACAAATTATTTTAGTACTTTATTACGGGCTGCAACATCCACATCAACATAGCGCCAGCTTGTAAAATCCACCGGGTGTCTGTAGTAATTTTGCAGCCAGGGCTGGGATACATCTGCCGTTACCGGATGTATGCGCGGCACCCAGGGGCTGTAACCATGCATGAGCTGTGCCATTTGCCGGTAAATAGCCGTTCTCTCCGGGCTGTCGCTCAGTCGCATGGCTTCTTCGTACAGCTTGTTAAAGGCAGGTAGGTTGAAGCGCGAATAATTGGCACGACCAGCATTGGGGCCATACAAAAGCTGGTAAAAATTCTCGGCATCAGGGAAATCGGCAATCCAGTTGGCCTCGGTCATCTGCACCTTACCCAGACGGGCAGCACGCAAGACTTCTGAATGCTTGTCAGTCTTGAAGCTGACGTGGATACCAATAGCATCCAGGTTCTTGCGCCAGACTTCATCGCGCAAGCGGCCAGTCGTGCTGGCCAGACTATGCATTTGCAAATACAGTGGTTGACCGTCAGGCAGGCTACGGTAACCATCTGCGGCACGCTTGTAGCCAAACTTGTCAAGCAAGGCATTGGCTAGCTTTACATCATATTGCGCCGGAGTTTTATAGTTGGCATCGTAGCCCAGCACATTCGGCGGCAAAGGCGATTGCGCCTGTATCGCCAGGCCTTTTTCCATCAGGGCGATGTCTTCCTTGCTGTCATAACTGAGGGCAATGGCGCGGCGCAAGGCAATTTTCTCTGGCGTGTAGCCGCCTATCACCGGGTCTTCCATATTCATCCACATGTAATAGGTTTGCAGTGGCGTGAACAGCGACAGGCGCACTCCCTGCTGCTGCAATGCAGGCTTGAGCTTGCCATTATCGAGCACCATGTTTGACAGTGGTGGTGGCACTTGTTCAAGATAATCGAATTCGTGGTTCAGGAAGCCCAACACGCGCGATTGCTGTTCTTCCATGATCTTGATTTCTACCTTGCTGACGCGCGGCAAAGTCTGCCCCGTCAGGTTGGCGGCGATTTTCCTGGTGACGTCATCGGTGACCTGGTCATTGAATACCACTTTGCGGTATTGCGGATTCGCCAGTAAATCTATGCGAAAACTGCGCTGCCATTGCCCTAGTATGAAAGGGCCAGTTCCTATTGGATGATTGCCGACCTGGTTGCCATAAGCTTCCACTACTTCCCTGGCCACTGCACCAGTTGCGGTAGTCGCGAGGATGAAGAGGAAATTACTGTCCGGTGCGTTCAGGCGTACGCGCAGCGTGTATTTATCCACCGCTTGCAAACCGGGTATGCTGGTTTGCAAATTGAAGTCCTGGCTTTTACCATCTTTGGCGGATCTGAGTTTTTCATCACCGAGCAACTTGCCTTCAAACATGAACAGCCACGGCGACTTGACCGCAGGATCATAGATGCGCTTGATGCTGTAGATGTAATCTTCTGCCGTCAATTCCCTGGGCTTGCCCTTGAATGCAGGGTCAGGTGTAAACATGATGCCGGGTTGCAGATGCAGGACATAGGTTTTACCCTGATCCAGGATTTCTGGCATGCTTTTCAGGGTATTTGGCTTGAGTTTGACAGGGCGCGCCAGGTAGTCATAGCGCAGCATGGGTTCAAAAATATTCTCATTAATACTGACGGAGGGTACGTCAGATGCTACCGCCGGGTCGAGACTGCTCTCCGGCGTTGTCACTAGCACGCGCAAGACTTTTTCTGTACTGGCTGCAGCATGTACAGGCGTCACGCTGACCAGGGTAGACATACCCAGCAATACGGCACAAAGGAAACGCAAACTCATGCTGTCGACTTTCCAGATGCGGCCAGGGCCAGTCGGGGGTTGGGTTTGGTCAGGTAAAACCATTCTTCACCGGCACTGGCACCAGCGTCAGGGAAGATAATGCGGCCATCCTGATCTGCCCTGACTTCAGTACCATCGGCACGCATGCCTATCAGTTCACCCTGTTTCAATTCATCAAAACTCCGCCATTCGCGCACGAAACTATCGCCATCGTGCAGTTTGTCGATGACATCATAGATGCGCAGGGCTTCCATCTCTGTCACAGGTTCTGGCGCTACACCAGCGATCACACCGAGATGACACAGACTGTTGACGATGGCGGCATAGGCTACTGCTGGCGCTTGCGGGTCAAGATGCTGGCCGCATTCCAGTGTCATGGCATAACCACCGACCGAGCGCATGTATTCTGTCGTACCTACACCAAACTGCGTGTTTGCATTTGCCACGGTTTTGGCATCCGCATCATGGGCCAGTCGCTCCTGGCGGCGTTGTACGCCATGCGCATAAGTGCTAAGCCAACCATCAACCAGGCGATGTACGCCGAGGCGCATGGCCATCGCCATTTCCTGCTGTTCGTGACTAAATGATTCTATGGCGCCGCGATTATTTTCTGGCCCTATCAGGACAAAAGGATCACCCTCTCCGCGGAAAGAATGCAGATCGAGCAAGACATCATGCTGCGCCATCAAAGGGCATAGCCAGTTGGCTACATGGTCTTCAAATTCCTGCACATCTGCTGTCGGTATAAGGCGACGGTTCAGGTTGCGTTCGCCTTCTCTTTGTCCCATTTTGTAGGCCAGCGGATTGCATACCGGTACCAGCGTCAGACGCCCAGCCAGCAATTGCAGGCTTCCATCTTCGAGTTCTGCAATGACACGGCGGATTGCATGAGTACCGCAGGTTTCATTGCCATGCACGGCACCAGTGACAATGACACTACTGCCAGACTGTGCTGAGCTGTAACTGTTGCTTTGAAAATGATAGGGGTAAGCGGTTCTGTTCATATTTTATTCAGCCTCTATTCAGTTTTTTTGCCAAAGGCCGGGTCCACTTTAATGAGGGCGGTTACAACAAAGGTAGGAACGGCAGCGATGCATATCCAGACAAAAAAATGGGCATAGCCCAAGTTCTCTTGCAAGCGGCCACTGAACATCCCTGGCAACATCATGCTCAGCGCCATGAAGCCCGTACAAATCGCATAATGCGCGGTCTTGTGTTCACCATCAGCGATCATGATCATATACAGCACATAGGCTGTAAAGCCAAAGCCATAACCCATTTGCTCTACAGCAACGGCAGCACCAATCAGATAGATATTTTCTGGCTGTACAAAAGCCAGATAGACATATACCAGATGCGGCACATTGATCGCCAGGGCCATGGGCCAAAGCATACGTTTCAAACCAAAACGAGAGATCAGGGCACCGCCTGCGAGGCCACCTATGGTCAATGCAATCATGCCCATGGTGCCATACACAATACCAACCGCCTGAGTAGAGAGACCAAGGCCGCCTTTATCCACGCTGTCGAGCAAAAACGGCGGTGCCATCTTCACCAATTGTGCTTCGCCAAAGCGATACAGCAAGAGGAAGGCAATCGTCAGCAAGATGTTTTTCTTTTGGATGAACTTGCCAAAGATCGTAAAGAAAGTTGCAACCACCTGATTAGGGTCACCATGCGCCTTATCACTAGCGGGACGTGGCAAAGCCCATTTATGGTAAGCCGACAGACCAATGAACATCACGGCCAAAACACAAAAGACCACTACCCAGCCCAGTCTTGCATCACCAGTCACATCGCGCAAGGTACCTGCCAGATAGACCAGGGCACCCTGCCCGGTCAGCATGGATATCCTGAAAAACATGCTGCGCACACCAACAAAAACCGCCTGCTGATGCTGTTCCAGCGCCAGCATATAAAAGCCGTCAGTACTGATGTCATGCGTGGCTGCGCTAAAGGCCAGTAACCAAAATACCAGCAGGGTCGCCTGGAAAAATCCTGGCATGGGGATAGTCAGGGCCACCAGCCCGAACATGGCACCGATCACCAGTTCCAGGGTCACAATCCAGTAGCGCTTGGTCTTGAACATATCTACAAAGGGAGACCAGAACGGCTTGATCACAAAAGGCAGGTATAAACAGCTTGTATATAATGCAATATCTGAATTGGAAATATCCAGATTTTTGTACATAATGACGGAAAGTGTCATTACTACGACGTAAGGAATCCCCTGGCTGAAATACAATGAGGGTATCCAGCGCCAGACCCCGCCCGCAGGAACTTCAGGTTTTTTGACTGCAATAGCTGTCTCGCTTGTCATTTTTATCTTTTTCTTGAATTAAGGCCTGGATCATCTTCCCAGTAAAATACCGGGATGACGATTGAAATTTTGCTGCAGCTTCATAGCAAAAAGTTATAAGCCGGATGTATCTTTTCATTCGCTGCCAGCGCCAGAAGCGCCCTATGATAAACGAACAACTGCCAGTTTTTGCAATTCAGCTCGACGATGTTTCACCAAAATCAACAGAAACCTGTATCCATGTCACCTGACCAGCAAGCGACCTTGGCACAACAAACCACAGACATTGCGCTAGGCATAGATGCAGGCGGCACACAGACACGCTGGGCTTTGGCAACCCAGGATGAGCAGATCCTTGCCAGCGGCACGGCCGCAGGCCTGACCGCGCTGCAAACAGACAGCCCGGAAGGAAGAGAAGCCGTGCACCAGATATTTGCCAGTCTCGCAGCTGCCACCGGCAGCCATGGCCAGGTCGGTAGCATACGCGCAGGCATCACCGGCTTTGGTGGCGACTCACAAACGCTGCCAGATATGCTGGCTGAGTGCTTTGACCTGAAAAAACAGCACATCCTGGTCAGCAATGATATAGAAATTGCCTATCTTGATATTTTCAAACCCGGCACTGGCTATCTGATCTATGCAGGTACCGGCTCTATCGCTGCCTATATTGATGCCGATGGCGAATTTCACCGGGCTGGTGGCCGCGGTTACCTGCTCGATGATGCCGGAGGCGGTTTCTGGATAGCACGCGAAGCCATCAGCAAGCTCTGGCGTGCCGAAGATGAAAATCCGGGCCAGTGGAAAAATTCAGAAATGGCGATACGTATCTTCAAGCTCATCGGTGGTAATGACTGGAATATATCGCGTGACTTTATCTATCACCGCAGCCGTGGCGACATAGGCAAACTTGCGCTGGCCGTTGCCTCTGCTGCCTACAGTGACCCTGTCGCCATGTCCATCTTGCAAAATGCAGGCAAGGAACTGGCCCGCCTGGGCATGGCCATGTGCGCCCGTTTTGGCAATAAACCCATCGCACTCGGTGGCCGCGTGCAGGACCTGCATCCGGCCATCGTAGAATCCCTGCGCCAGAATTTAGCACCCGATATCTCCTTGCGCCAAAGTACTTGCCAGGCACATTTTTCCGCAGCACGGCTCGCTGCCCGACACCTCAAGAAACAATCATGAAAAAAATCACGTTATATAGTTTGTTTACTGCAGTCAGTATCTTCATCAGTGGCTGCGCCACCGTAGGCCCCATGGGCAAACTTGATACCACTATTTCTGCCAAGAGCCAGGAAGAACGTGTGCAATTCATCGTCCTGCACTACACCGCGCTGGATCAACCTACGTCACTGCGGGTACTCAGCCAGCAAGCTGTAAGCGCCAATTACCTGGTCGGTGATGAAGACCCCATCAAGGTCTGGCAACTGGTACCAGAAAACCATATGGCCTATCATGCAGGACTTAGTGAATGGAAAGGTTATAGCCGCATGAATGCCAGTTCCATAGGTATAGAAATCGTCAATCTCGGTTTCAAGGATACGCCAGAAGGCAGGATTTACTTCCCCTTTCCGCAAGCGCAGATTGACCGCGTGATTGCCCTGGTCAAGGATATCTCTCTGCGTTATCAGATACGCCCTGAGTACATACTCGGCCATTCAGACATCGCCCCATTACGCAAATCGGACCCAGGGCCGCTCTTCCCATGGAAGCAACTGGCCGATGCTGGCCTGATCCCCTGGCCCAAGGCAGATGAAGTCGCACAACGCATGACAGCTTATGAGTTGCAGCTACCGGACATCAAATGGTTCCAGCAAAAGCTTGCCCAATACGGCTATGGCATTCCACAAACCGGCCTGCTCGATGAAACCACCCGCAGTGTGCTGGTGGCATTCCAGACCAAGTACAGGCCAGCAAAATTCGATGGCATGCCAGATGCAGAAACCGCCGCCATGCTCGATACATTGCTTGCGAACCTGAAGGCGAAATAAATATGGTCGTCAGCCAGGCAGCAAACTTCACCATCCCGCCGCAACTACTGGAACAGCGTGGCCTGCTATTGCAGCAAGAAGCCATAGAACTGGTACTGGCAGAAACCGGCGAGGATGGCAGGCAATACCTGCTGACACCTTCCACCAATCTGGCCTGGCAAGCCATGAGGGCTGCCGCCAGCGAGGATGGCATCGCCCTGCTGATGATCTCCGCCTTTCGCAGTATCGCCAGACAAACCGAGATCATCAGCGACAAGCTGGCTGAAGGCCAACAACTAGAGGACATTCTACTGGTCTGCGCCCCACCCGGTTATAGTGAGCACCACACTGGCCGCGCCATCGACATCGCCACACCAGAAGACCCTGAGCTGGAAATCTCTTTTGACACTACCGCAGCATTTGCGTGGTTGCAAAATAATGCTGTGCGCTTTGGTTTTCAGATGTCTTACCCGCCTGGGAATAGCAACGGGTTTCAGTATGAGCCCTGGCATTGGTGCTTCCAACCTTAATCCAAAGTCTGCCTATACCGCTTCAAAGCCACAAAACCCGCTAGCAATAAAAACACCAGCATGGGCCACAATTCAGGTGCGAGTTGGCCTGCGGTGTTTCCTTTCAACAAAATGCCACGCACGATACGCAGAAAGTGCGTCAGGGGCAAAGCTTCGCCTATGACTTGTGCCCATTCTGGCATCGCGCGGAAGGGGAACATGAAGCCGGACAAGAGCATGGATGGCAGGAAAAAAAAGAAGGTCATTTGCATGGCTTGCAACTGGTTTTTTGCGATCGTGGAAAAGGTAAAGCCGACTGCGAGATTGGCGAGGATGAACACGCCTATCATGCTCATGAGCAGGTTGAAGCTGCCCATCATGGGCACTTCAAATAACAGGAAAGCAGCACTGATGATGACGCCAAGTTGTATGTAACCGATCAATACATAGGGCAGTATTTTGCCGACCATGACTTCTGCCGGGCGCACCGGAGTGGCGAGCAGGTTTTCCATGGTGCCGCGTTCACGTTCGCGTGTCATGGCCAGTGAAGTCAGCATAACCATGGTCATGGTGAGTATGGTGCCTATCAGGCCGGGGACGATGTTATAGCGTGACAGGCCCTCGGGATTATAGCGGCGGTGCACACGCACTTCATAAGCCGGCGTGGCGGGTTGCAGGTACTGCAAAGGGCCTTTCAGGTCATGATGCAGGGCCTGGGTGGCGATAACATTCATCGCTGCGATGGCATTACCGGCAGCTGAGGGATCAGTCGCATCAACAGAGATCAGCAAGGCTGGCTTTTCACCGCGCACCAGTTGCTGAGTGAATTGTGGCGGTATCACCAGCATGAATTGTATTTTGCCGGTGTCGAGCAAAGTTTCTGCCTCTTTTTCACTCTGGCCTACCGAATCGATACGGAAGTAACCCGTGTTTTGCATGGCAACGACAAAGCTGCGTGCCATGGCACTATTGTCTGTACTGACCACAGCGGTTGGCAAACCCTTGGGGTCGGTATTGATGGCATAGCCAAACAGGATGAGTTGCAGGATGGGGATGCCGACAGCCATGGCAAAGGTCATGCGGTCGCGCATCATTTGCTGGAATTCCTTGATGAAGATGGCGAACATGCGTGCCAGCGAAAAATTTCTCATGCTGCTGCCTTTTGCTGTTTTTGTCGCAGGTCGTCTTTGGAAAAATTATCAGGCGCACTGGCGATCAGACTGATGAAAACATCTTCTAGATTCGCAGCGCTCGGCGTGATTTGTATATTGGCCTGATGCCTGATGGTGTCCAGCGCCTGCAAGACCAGCACCTCATCCAGCCCGGCTACGTGGACGCTATTGCCGAAAGCAGCGACACTTAATACGCCAGGTGCTGATTTCAAGGGTTCCAGCAAGGAACCCAGTTGTTCCCCTTGCAGTGTCCAGACCTTGAGTTTGGAGTCGCGTATGATTTCTGCCTCAGTACCACGCGCCAGTATTTTGCCGTAGGCGATATAGCAGAGTTCGTGGCAGCGTTCTGCCTCATCCATATAGTGGGTGGACACCAGCACCGTGATGCCCTGGTCAGCCAGTAAATGGATCTGGTCCCAGAAGTCACGACGTGCTTTAGGGTCCACACCAGCAGTGGGTTCATCCAGCAACAGCAGGCGAGGTTCATGAATGAGGCAGGCCGCCAGTGCCAGGCGCTGCTTCCAGCCACCTGACAATGATCCGGCCAGTTGTTGCTGGCGGGCTGTCAGGCCCAGTCTTTCCAGCGATTGATCAACTGCATTTTTTCTGCTTGGCAGCTCAAACAGGCGCGCCACGAAATCCAGGTTCTGGCGTATCGACAGATCATCATACAAGCCGAATTTTTGCGTCATATAACCTACCTGGCGCTTGATCTGTTCTGCCTGCTTGATAATGTCAAGATCAAGGCAAGAACCTGTGCCAGCATCGGGTGTTAGCAAACCACACAGCATGCGTATAGTGGTAGTCTTGCCACTGCCGTTTGGCCCCAGGAAACCGCAGATACGGCCCTTGGCAACTTGCAGTTCAACCTTGTCAACCACGGCGCGGCCACCATAGGATTTACTCAGGCCATGGACATTGATGGCCAGATTTCCTGTATCTATTGCGGCATTCACTGTGCATTTCCTGTACTTGCTGCAGACAACAACGAAACATCCAGAGGCTGGCCGGGATGCAACAACAGTTTGCCGGGCTGGTCAGGTTTGGCCTCGACCATGAACACCAGCTTGGCTCTTTGCGCATTTGAATAAATCACGGGTGGTGTGTACTCAGCCTGGCTGGCGATGCGGGATATATGGGCAGGTACGGATGCTGCACAGCCATCGCAATGCAGGCTGACTGCCTGGCCAACGGCGATCTTGCCAAGTTCAGCTTCCGGCACAAAAAACCTGGCTTTACGGTTTTCGGGAGGCAGCAGGGACAATACGGGCTGGCCAGGTTGTACATATTCGCCTTGACGGAAAAACACGTCGGCCACCAGTGCATTCGCAGGTGCGTTTTGTGATTTTTGCCCCGAGCGCCAGGTGGTCTGGCGCAGCGCTTCTCTTGCTGCATCAGCACTGGCCTGGGCGGCAGCACGTTCATCTACGCGTGCTGGTAGCTTTGCGACACTCAGCGACGCATTCAATTCTGCCACGCGGGCTTCAGCGAGTTTGACATTGGTTTGTGCATCATCGATGTGGGATTTTGAAACAAAGCCCTGTCCTACTAACTGCTGCTGGCGTGCCAGCTCCTGCTTTGCCAGCGCTGCCTGTGCCTGGGCACTCGTCAGTTGCGCCTGGGTGACCGCAATTTCTTCATGGCGCCTGCCTTTTTCTGTATTGCTGGCTTGTGCCTGCGCGCTCGTGAGGCGCGCACTGGCTTCATCATGGGCGGCATTTTCAGCTTCTGCATCAAGGGCAAACAGCAGGCTATCCTTGCTGACTTGCTGGCCTGCCTGTACTTTAATGCTGTCGAGTTTGCCGCCCAGTGGTGCAGAGATATAAACGTACTCACCTTCTGCATAGCCTGACCAACCGGTGGACGCCTTTTCATTGCAGCCGGCCAAAATGACTGCGATGGCGAGTAGCGATGGAAATACTGCTGCTGGTTTAAATCTTTTATACACGATGTAACTCCTCATTGCTTGCTGCCAGGGCATACAGGGCGCGGTTGACGCGGTCGGCAATGGCAGCATCGCTTAATACCTGGCTCAAAGGTTCTTGTAGCATGGGTGGTACAAAGCCCATATCCAGTGCACGCGGGACAATCACCATGGGCGCGGCGACGCTGGCCATCAAGAACGCCAGGGCATGAGTAGGCGGTGCCATGGCTATCTCGCCAGCCTGCATGGCCTGCATCAGCAAACCAGTGATCAGCAATACATGGCGCGAGCCATTTTTTTCGAGAAACTGCCTCGCCACTTTTTCGCCCATGGCAGCATCTGCCCATATCCGGCCTATCCAGCCGCCATGTTCGCGTAATAAACGACCCAGCAAATACAAAGCCTCACGAAGGCGCTGCACAGGTGAGCCTTCGTGATTCACCTCAGCCTGCAGTTGCACAAACACTTCGTCGTACATGGTTTGCAACAACTGTGTCAGGAAATTATCTTTATTCTTGAAGTGATAATGGAACATGCCGACATTCACGCCTGCATGCTCAGCCAGCATGCGCAGGGACAAACCGCCACAGCCATGCCGAGCAAACAGGGCGCGCCCGCTTTGCAATAAAACTTCGTCAAGTTGTTGTGAAGGACGTGCCATATTTCTCTTTGACAATAATTATTATGCAGCTGACTAATAATTTGAGTGTGCAGGCTCAAGAGCACCTAGTCAAGCATTTTTTAAAAGCCTTGGTAAATACTTATTTTTAAAATATCAAGGAATATCGCGCCCAAGGATCATGATCTAAGGCGATAAATAGCTCCCTCAATTCATCGCCTGCAAATGCATTCCGATACTAAGAAATTGCACTTCGTCGCTTGTGGCTGGTGGCTTACACGGCCCCGGGCTACAGTGCAATCACTCCCACCCGAATTGAAAGGAAATATCATGAACATCACAGCAAACATGGACGGCGTTGTCATCGCTACTATCGCTCTGGTTATCCTGAGCAGCCTGTTGCGCGCCATCATCGCTTAAGGAAAAATGATGCTAGGCTTTTTGATCTGG
Organism: Undibacterium sp. Ji42W; assembly: GCF_049340405.1. Lineage (NCBI taxonomy): Bacteria > Pseudomonadati > Pseudomonadota > Betaproteobacteria > Burkholderiales > Oxalobacteraceae > Undibacterium > Undibacterium sp. Ji42W. Next base: position 107,780 of record NZ_JBMPOV010000009.1, on the reverse strand, counting down.
ATTATCTTGTTTGTGCTCTGCTGGCCGCTTGCCATACTGGCACTGGTGTTGTACCCACTGGTCTGGCTGGTGCTGCTGCCCTTCCGTGTGCTAGGCATAGCAGTGGCTGGTGTGTTTGAATTATTGCGGGCAATGTTTATGTTGCCAGCCAACCTGTTAAAAAGCCGTCCATGAGAGGACGGCTTTTATATGGTAAATGAGCCGCCTGTTAACTGTTAATACAGGCTAATGCGCGTGATTGAATAATTCGTGCAATTCTTCAAACCTGTCTTCGACTTCATCGGCAGACAAGCCCAAAAATTCACAGGCGGCTGCCCCACCTTTTTCCCATTCACAAGAAAATTCTTGCCCATGGTATTTTTGTATTCCATATTCAGCAAGCAGGGCCAGGGCAATCAGGCTTTTGACTGAGTCTTCAGTACTGGCGTCATGCAAGACACTATAGTCATGATGCAAAAGTATCGCCAAAGATACACTCTCAGGCAAACCCCAGGTACGCGCCATCAATGAACCTATGGCTGTATGCGAGGTGGTATGGCGCTGCTCTTCGATGGCAGTGAAGGCTTCGCGAGCCTCTTGATTCGCAAGATCCAGCGTCTCGTTGTAATCAGGAAAACGCTCCAGCAACAAGGGTATGCCTATGTCGCAAAACAAACCAAAGGTATGGGCCTGGTCAGGCGGGCAAACACGCATGCGCCTGGCCAGTTGTGTCATGGCTTGCGCACGTTTGGTAGAAAAATCCCAGAATTTGACGAGAGAGATTTTTTCAACCTGTATGCTTTGCCGGGCAATAATCCCTGTCATCAAATTACCACACTGGGTAATACCTAACAAATTGACAGCATGCTCGACCGACTTTGCTTTGAGGCGCAAGCCAAAGAAAGACGAATTGGCGAGCTTCAATAATGATGCAGACATCGCCACGTCATTGGCAATAATGCCAGTCAGTTTGCGAGGATCAGGATCATTGGCGGCAAGCTCGGCCTGCACGTCTGCCAGTAAACTGGGACGTGGCGGTATGCGTATCGTCTTGACGAGCGCATCAACGGATTGTTCAGTGGTCAGCCTGGGGGCTGCGGCAGAGCTTGTCATAATAGTACACAGTAGTACAGTTAATACGCCAGGAAGGGATTACGCTTACAGCCGCTATTGTAAGCGCAATTCATTGCCCGATAGCAAAGCCAAACATTTTTTACATATCAAGCCCTGACTGCTTCTCCGTCGATTTTTAGCGCACTACTTGACTGGGATGGGAGTGCTACGATCTACCGCAACAGCAGTAACGCTATTCTTGGGCGAGCCATCAACCAATTTGTCCGAATAAGTAAGGTAGATCAGGGCGTTGCGTTTTTGATCGACCATGCGCACGATGCGTAGCTTCTTGAACAAGATGGACAAACTCTGATTAAAGACTTCATCCTGTTGTTTAAGTGTGCCAGAGAAACTGATGGGGCCAACCTGACGGCAGGCAATGGAGGCTTCTGACTTGTCTTCTGCCAGGCCAAGACCACCGGAGATGCCACCGGTTTTAGCGCGTGATATATAACAGGTGACACCATTTACCTTGGGATCATCATAAGCTTCCACGACGACTTTATGGTCTGGCCCTATGAGTTTGAAAGCAGTGTCTACACTGCCTATATTTTCAGCGAACGCAACAGAACTTAATGCCGAGAGTGCTGTGAATATGGCTATGGCGGCAAAACTTGATAATGGCAGTTTCATAATCTCGCTCTTTTCCTGAAGACGCCACAAACCGGGCGCTTCAGGAATATCTGGCTTATTACTGTTTATTCAAGTGTGAATGGGCTCTGCTATACAGGAAATAAATCGCAATCGCGACTGCCATCCAGATAAAGAAGACATGGTAAGTAGTAGCCGACAAATCCTTGAGGATATACAGGCAGGCGAGTATGCTCATGCCTGGTATCAGGTAAGGGCCAAAAGGCACGCGAAACCCCCCAGCACCTTCCCCAACTTTTTGCCTGCGTATGACAGGCACAGCAACCGACACCACCATGAAGGCGACCAGAGTACCCATGCTGACCATATCCCACAAGAAAGTGGAGTCAACCAGGCCAGCCACGATACCCACCAATATACACACCATGATGGTATTGCTAACAGGGGTGCGGGTGCGCGCATGCACGCGCTGGAAAGAACTTGGGATCAAACCGTCTTTACTGATGGCAAACAAAATCCGGCTTTGTCCATAGATGGTCACCAGGGTCACGCTAAATACAGAAATGACAGCACCAGCAGACAGGATCAATGCAGGCCAGGTTTTGCCTGTGACGTTTTGCAAGATTACCGCCAGGCCGGCTTCCTGTCCTTCAAACATCTTGGCGGGCTGGGCACCAACTGCGGCCACAGCGACCAGTAAATAAAATACTGTCACGACAATCAGCGCCGCCATGATGCCCAGAGGCACATTGCGTTTGGGGTCTTTGACTTCAGCCCCCGCTGTCGCCACGGTATCAAGACCAATGAAAGAAAAGAAGACAGTGCCCGCAGCAGCCGTCACGCCAGCCATGCCAGCCAGGCCCTTGCTGTTGTCGGTATTAAAGAAAGGCGTAAAATGCTCGGCATTGAAGCCGGAGAATGCCACGATGGCAAAGAAAGTCAGGATGACGAGTTTGATCATGACCATGACGGCATTCACGGTGGCAGACTCCTTCGCACCGCGCAATAAGAGTATGCAGCAAATCGCCACCAACACCATGGGCGGCAGATTGAATTGACCCGCATGAAACTCTACGCCATTGGCACCGGCCACGATCATGGGTGAACGCAGCATTTCGGGTATCTGCCAGCCGAGGGCATTAGTCAGGAAATTATTCAGATAGGCAGACCAACCAATTGCGGTGGCACTGGCAGCCAAGCCATATTCCAGCAACAGGCAAGCTGCGACGATGAAGGCACCAAACTCACCTACCGTAGCATAGGCATAAGAATAAGATGAACCTGATGCCGGGATACGGGAAGACAATTCAGAATAGCACAGGGCAGTCAGGCCAGCGGTAATCGCGGCGATGATGAAAGACAAAATGACCGAGGGCCCGGCCTTGGGCACAGCCTCAACCATGGTAAAGAAAATACCGGTACCAATAGTAGAACCCACACCTATCATGGTCAGGGCAAACAATCCCAATGAGCGGTGCAGGGCATGACCCTGGTCATCCGTAACTTGTTCGCTATGGTCTATGGGCTTGGTGCGGGTCAGTTGCTGACCCAGGCTAACTTGTCTCAAGATCTATCCTTCTGCTTATGCCAAATACCTGTTGAGTAAAGGAGCTCATGCCTGGCTATCATCCGGACTACTCGTCCAGGTTTAGCTGTCTGCCATTGTGCGGCCCAGACCAGGCTTGCCCCGAAAATCGCCATGATAGCCCCAAATTTGTTTGCTTTGATGTCAGTCTGCTTATTTTTCCTGACATCCAACAGCAGATTTGTAGCGAGACAGAAGGATGGTACAATGCAGCCCCATGTCTGCCCATGATTTTCCCCTGTCGTGTTTTCGCCACCTGGTGCGCGCAGTACTGCTCATGTATGTACTGACGCTGAGTGTCGCCATGGCATCTTCAGTGGTGAAAGCTGGCGAGCAGGGCATGAATCTGATCTGTACCAGCACTGGCTATAAATTCATCAAAGCTGATGGCAGTGGCACCAAAGAAACTGGCAAGAGCATGACGCATTTGCTGGATTGCTCCATGTGCCTGGCCGCCAGTTTGCCCGCCAGCTTCCCGCAAACCACGGTGTTTACTGCACCACACGCTCTTTCCTACGCTACCCGCGCTATACCGGCAGCACACCTTGCTGCGATCGTCGCGGCCCCGCTACCGGCACGCGGGCCGCCATCCATCTAAAAATTGAATTAGTTCAAACCTGCCTTGCTACTCGCAATGGCAAGTTTGCTTTGCGCATTCGTCTGCGCTTTCCAATTTTTAGATGATCTATATGTCTCATTCTTTACGTCCTTTGCGCTTGCATGCATTGGCAGTAGCAATGGCTGCTGCCTTCCCTTTATCTTTGTTGCCAGCGACTGTCCTGGCGACTGAAACAACAGATAATGCCACCCAGGCCGAACGTGTCATCATCAATGGTGACAGACCCTCTTCCCTGCCCAAGGAAATTCCAACCACCATAGAAGGCATCAATGCCAAAACCATGGAGCAAACCATCAATGCCATAGATGCAGAAGATGCCCTGAAATACCTGCCCAGCCTGCTGGTGCGCAAGCGCTATGTCGGTGATTACAATCATGCGGTGCTGGCGACACGGGCATCTGGCACAGGTAACAGCGCACGCTCGATGGTGTATGCCGATGGCATCCTGCTGTCGAATTTGCTGGGCAATGGTGCAAGCTTCACGCCGCGCTGGGGTTTGGTAACGCCAGAAGAAATCGAGCGGGTGGATGTGCTGTACGGCCCCTTCTCTGCCGCCTATGCAGGTAACTCTGCCGGTGCCGTAGTCGATTATGTGACGCGCATGCCCAAGCAGTTTGAAGCCCATGCCAAGCTGGTTGGTTTTAGCGAAAACTTCCAGCAATATGGCACAGACAAGAGCTATAGCGGCAAGCAGCTCAGCGCTAGCCTTGGCAATAAACAGGGGGCATTTTCCTGGTGGTTGAATGTGAACCAGCTTGATAGCGATGGCCACCCTATCGCCTTTGCCAACAAACTGGCTTCAACTGGCGTCAGCAGCAACGCAGGCACGGCAGTAACCGGTGCCATAGCCGACAAAAATCCACAAGGCCTGGACTGGTGGATACTCGGTGCGACAGGTCAATACCACACCACGCAAGACCATGCCAAGATCAAGCTGGCATATGACTTTAGCCCGACCTTGCGCGCCAGCTATACCTTTGGCTACTGGCGCAATAATATGGATAGCGGCGTAGAAAGTTACTTGCGTGATGCTGCTGGCAATGCGGTATATAGCGGCGACATCAACATCGCCGGTAAAAAATATACCTTGGCCCCTACTGATATATCGAACAGCAAAAACCAGCTTGAACATATCACCCATGGCCTGAATCTCAGGAGTAATACCAAAGGCGAGTTTGACTGGGAAGTGGCAGCCAGCCTGTACGACTACAGCAAGGATATCGTCCGTGCGCCGACAGTGGCAATCCCGCAGGCCAACGGCGGTGGTAATGGCCGGATTACCGATGGAGCAGGTACAGGCTGGAACACCCTGGCCCTGAAAGCCATCTGGCGACCGACAGCAGAACACACTGCCGAATTTGGCTACCAGCGCGAGGCTTATCAAATGCGTACCCTGGTGTCGGATACGGATGACTGGATCAATGGCGGCGCACTCAAGCGCTTCTCTGCCTTCCAGGGTAATACCCAATTGCAAAGCCTGTATGCACAAGATGCATGGCGCATCAATCCACAGTGGAAAGCCATTGTTGGTGGCCGCTTTGAGCAATGGCAGGCAGATCGTGGAGCCATCTCATCCGCGACCAGTACCCTGCCCTTTGCTGAACGCAAGGAAAATTATTTCTCACCCAAGGCAGCCATCGCCTTCAAAGCCAATGATGACTGGACCCTGAAGGCATCAGCAGGTCGTGCGGTACGCATGCCTACCGTCTCTGAACTTTACCAGGGCAGTATTTCCACCACTGCCATCGTCAACAATGACCCCAACCTGAAACCAGAAAAATCCTGGACTACGGAGTGGACGGCAGAACGGACACTGAATGAAGGCAAGGGTTTCCTGCGTACTACCCTGTTCCATGAGAGAACCAGGGACGCACTTTATTCACAAGTGAACACCCTGGTCACGCCTAATGTCACGAATATCCAGAATGTCGATGAAATCCATACAACAGGACTGGAACTTGCCTATCAGGCCAATGATGTATTCACCCGTGGGCTGGATTTGGTAGCCAGCCTGACTTATGCCAATTCTGAAATAACGCGCAATGACAAATTCCCGGCCAGCATCGGCAAATGGCAGCCGCGTGTGCCCGCCTGGCGCGCCAATTTTGTCATCAGCTACCGCCCTGACGACAAGTTCAGCACCACGCTGGGTTTACGCTATAGCGGCAAGCAATATGGCTCACTCGACAACAGCGACAGCAATGCCTTTACCTATCAGGGCTTTTCCAGTTTTATGGTCGCTGATGTGCGGGTGCGTTATCAACTGGCAAGGCAATGGGTTGCCTCAGTTGGCATAGATAATTTGAACAATAAAAAATACTGGGCTTTTCACCCCTACACACAACGCAGTGTAGTCGGTGAATTGAAGTTTGATTTTTAAACTGGACTAAACCAAAGGCGCTGTGGCTTTATGCTGTGGCTATGATGGCCTTATCAATTAGCCAGATGCGCCTTTGCATACGTTTCCTTGTCAATTTCCAGCACCTCAACACAAAGCTGCACATCCAGCCCCTGCGGCCAGGTTTGTGCAGCCTGGATGACGGCCAGCACACGCTCTGATAGTTCACGTTTGACTTCGGTGCTGCGCCCTTTCAATATCACCAGTTTGGCATGCAAAAAAGCGCGCGCAGCAGGCGCGGTGCCAATGACCACTTCATCAAAGCAGATTGCCCGGCTCTTGATATCGATCTCCTTGAAATGAGCTGTCTCTGCTAATGAAGTATTGATTTGCAACAGTAATTCCCTGGCTTGCAAGGGCAGATTACTGGAATATTCTACGGTCAGATGAGGCATGTTTTCTTTCTGATGATTTGAGAAAATGCGGCTGAATTTTATAATGTGACCTGCATCAGCAGATAAGAATTCCTGACACCGGTCTGCACAAAACCGCAAGAGCTATACATCCCAGCCGCCGGGTTTTCTGGATGTACCGTGAGAGAAACCTGTTTTATGCCACGCTGGCGCGCCGCATCCAATGCGGCCAGCATCATTAACTTGCCGTAGCCCTTGTGCTGCCAGGAGGGCAGAAGCGCAATGCCAAGCTGCGGTGTATGTTCATTGATATACGCCAGCCCCATCCCGTCTGGCACGAGACGCATCCAGCACGCACCTATGGGAGCACCGTCGCCTTCAATGTTGGCAATGACACCGATATCGCTGCACGCCCCCAGTCTTCTGCATAGAGGCGTACATGGGGCAGTTGCAACGTTTCCAAAGGGCGCAAAGCCGCAGGCGGCGGGTCCCACAGAGCAATGTGCAGAAAATTCCAGAGCAAGTCCTGATGTCCAGGAAGTAAGGGGGAAAAGCTGATGCTCATAAGTGCCAAGCCTGAGTGTGGATTGCTTACGGAGCGCTATTTTAAGCAAATACCCAGATTCTTGCATTTAAGTCGATGCCATGCCTGCCAAATTTTATGAACGAGATACGGCAAGACCGGCAGAGGCGCTGGCTTTCTTCAATTCTTCTTCAGCGTTACAACCACCTACCTGCTCAGTGTCGAAGATGCGCGGTTCCCATTTACTTTCCATCAGGGATATTTTCTTGGCTGTGAGGTAGTAGCGGGTGCATGGCTGCACTTCGAGTGCCAGTGTCTTCTGGGTCGGCAGACGTGAGCTGGAATGGCGAAGCTCCAATGTGACGAGATGCTTGCCGGGAGTCACAGAAACCGGCCCCTGGAAATAATAAGTCTGGTCAACCGCAACGATACGGACTGGGTATTCATGGTCAATCAAAGGGCGGTCAGGCTTGCCACTCAGGTAAGAAAGGGGAGCCGTCTCGCAAGCTGCTAACACGCCCAAGGCTGCCAATGCAGCAAATTTATACAATGCATTCATATATTTCCGGTCGCAGATTTACTGCAAATTTGCTGTACATTACCACATGCATATATTGTAAATCATGCCAATACAGTCATCTATCTGCAAAAAGTATCAATTTGTACTTCAAAGTCTGACCGCACAGTCGCGGTAGCCGAATTTCTGATGCATAATCACTAGCCCATATTTAAGGAGTGTACATGAGCATCACGATGATCATTTTTTTCAAGGCCTTGATCGTAGTACCGATCACCTTGCTGCCCATCCTGAACCCCATTGCCATTGCACCTATCTTTTTGTCCATGACAGGACCGATAGAACCACCGCTGGCTAACCGGCTGGCAAAACGCATTGCCCTGAATTGTTTTTTCCTTCTCATGGGAGCCATCTTCATAGGCTCTTACGTATTGGATTTTTTTGGCATCTCCCTCCCCATCGTCAGGGTCGCCGGTGGCATCGTGGTTGCCATGGCGGGCTGGAAATTATTGAACGACCAGGGCCAGGATAATTTGCGCAACTCTGTCGCCGCATCCCATGGCGGCAGCTGGACCCGTGAAGAACTGCGCCGCCGCAGTTTTTATCCTTTCAGCTTCCCTCTGACCGTGGGGCCAGGCACCATTGCCGCCTCAGTCACGCTGGGCACGCAGATGCCGCACAAGCCAGTAGATTGGATCATTACCGGCATCGCCTCCTTGATAGGGGTATTGCTGACCAGTCTGGTTATTTACCTGTGTTATCGCTTTGCCCGCAATATGGAGAGAATACTCGGCGATGTCGGCGCTATCGTCTTGCTACGCCTGTCTGCCTTTATTTTGCTCTGCATAGGCATAGAAATTGGTTGGGCAGGTATTTCTGATTTGCTGGGGGATTTGAAACACTAGGCAACAAATACGCACATGGCAGGTATAAACCTGGTCATGTGCTACTGATTCCCCCTCTGAACAGAGGGAGGAACGTACTTACTCTGCGTTGGATACCGGCTCATTAAGCATCAGGGCATGCTCTACTATCTCGGTTTCGTCACCAATACGGCTATTCCAGGCCCGTACAAAATAATTCTTTTCTGCCTGTGTCGGCGCATCGTACCAGATCACCATGAGCGTGCCTTTGTGATCATGTATCTTGGCCAGCTTGGTAATACACACGGTATTGCCATCAATATCTGCCAGCCCCATCGCATAACCATATACACGGCTGAGGCGTTCTATACGGTCTGGTTCGGTTTCGCTATTGGTGGCAGAAATTTTTGGGTGGTCCAGATACATGGCGCGTCTCCGTCTTCTGATAATCGTTTTTCATTCTAACTGATAGACAGCACTGTCGCTACCGGGATTTAAGCTCATCCTCTCCTGCCAGCCTGAAAAACTCAGGGCCTGTTGCGTTTTTCCCATTTGCATTCCTGCCTTGCCAGGACCTTGGACTCAGGATCAACCGTTTCCAGATACACATCAAAACCCCAAAGCCTGGCCACATGCTTGAGCATTTCGCCTGTTTGCGGGTTCAGCGGGCGGCGCAGGTATTGGGTATGGCGCAGGGTCAAGGCCCTGTCCCCCTGCATATCAACTGACCAGACCTGGATATTGGGTTCGCGGTTGCCGAGATTGTATTGTCCTGCCAGTTGCTCGCGTAGATAACGGTAGCCATGCTCATCATGAATGGCAGAAATCAGCAATTTATCCTTACTATCATCATCAAGGATGGAAAAGAAATGAAAATCACGCATCAGCTTGGGTGACAGATACTGGGCAATAAAGCTTTCATCCTTAAAATTGCGCATGGCAAACTGCAATGTCTTTTGCCAGTCAGAACCGGCAAAATCAGGGAACCATTCACGATCTTCCGGCGTCGGGTCTTCACAGATGCGACGGATATCGCGCATCATGGCAAAGCCCAGAGCATATGGGTTAATGCCGTTAAAATAGCGGCTGCCTACTGGTGGCTGATAGACGACATTGGTATGGCTCTGCAAAAACTCCATCATGAAGCCATCGCCAACAACGCCTTCTTCATACAGTTGTTGCAGTATGGTGTAATGCCAGAAGGTAGCCCAACCCTCGTTCATGACCTGGGTCTGGCGCTGTGGATAAAAATATTGCGACACCTTGCGTATGATGCGTACGATCTCACGTTGCCAGGGTTCCAGCAGCGGAGAATATTTCTCGATGAAATACAAGAGATTTTCTTGCGGCTCTACCGGGAAACGCTGCTTGACCATACTCTCAGGTGCTTCATTGCGCCGTGGAATGGTGCGCCACAAGTCATTGACCTGGGACTGCATGTATTTCTCGCGCTCTTCCTGACGCTCCCGTTCTTCAGCAAGAGAAATGCGGGCAGGGCGTTTATAACGATCTACGCCATAATTCTGCAAGGCATGGCAAGAGTCGATAATGAGTTCCACCGCTTCCATACCATAACGCTGCTCGCAGTCGGCAATGTAATTCTTGGCGAACAACATGTAATCAATGATAGCCTCGGCATCAGTCCAGGTACGGAACAGGTAATTCCCCTTAAAGAAGGAATTATGCCCGTAAGCAGCATGCGCAATGACCAGTGCCTGCATGGTCAGGCTATTCTCTTCCATGAGGTAGGAAATGCAGGGATTGGAATTGATGACTATCTCATACGCCAGCCCCATTTGCCCGCGCTTGTAACTTTTTTCCGTTGATAAGAAATGCTTGCCGAAAGACCAGTGGTTATAGGATACCGGCATGCCGACTGAGGCATAGGCATCCATCATCTGTTCAGCGGTAATGATTTCCAGCTGATTTGGGTAGGTATCAAGCCCAAATTGCCCGGCTACGCGGCGTATTTCTTCGTGCGCCTGCTCTATCAGTTCGAAAGTCCATTCTGATTGTTCGGGCAAGGCGCGGGCATGTTTTTTCCTGGGGCTGACATGGTCGTTTTCCATGGATTACCTCATTTCGGCTGCTTCTTGAACAGTTCCCGAAAAACCGGATAAATATCGGCCGGCGTTTCTATTTTTTGCATCGCAAAGTGTGCACTTTGCTCGGCGACTTTTTCATATTCCAGCCACAGGTTTTGCGGCTGACCATCGGTAATTTCTACATAGGCATAATATTGCACGAGAGGCATGATGCTATTGAGGAGCAACTGCTTGCAGGTGGCAGAATCATTGTCCCAATTGTCGCCATCCGAAGCCTGGGCCACATACACATTCCAGTCCGATGCGGCATAACGTTCACGCACAATTTGCGAGAGCAGATTCAGTGCTGAAGAAACGATGGTGCCACCCGATTCACGCGAATGAAAAAAAGCGTCTTCATCCACTTCCAGCGCCGTTGTGTGATGGCGTATGAAAACGACTTCTATTTTTTCATAGGCGCGTGTCAGGAACAGGTATAGCAAGATGAAGAAGCGTTTTGCCGTATCTTTTTTTTGCTCATCCATGGAACCCGATACATCCAGCAGACAAAACATCACGCACTGGCTGGCGGGCTTGGGTACCTTGACGCGGTTGCTGTAACGCAGATCAAATGGATCAAGAAAAGGGATGGCCAGCAAACGGGTGCGCAGATGATGTATTTCCTGCTTGAGTGCGACGAAGTGTGGATCCTTCGGATCTACACCGACTTCAAGCAAGACTGTCATCTCTGTTTCTGCATCTTTGAGCCTGCGGGCAGACTTGCCACCCACCGCTATCCGCCTGCCCATGGCACCGCGCAACGAGCGCAGCACATGCAGGCTGGATGCCGTGCCAGAAGTTTTATAACCTGCACGCTGGCTCTTGAAATCGGTCGTCGAAGTGAGCTGGGTCTTGACCATATTGGGCAATTCCAGATCTTCGAAAAAGTAATTCATGAATTCTTCGCGCGACAATTGAAAAACAAAATCATCTTCGCTGGGGTCTTCACTATTGCCGCCCTGCCCTTTGCCGGAACCACCACTACCGCCTTTAGGTCTGGCTACCTGGTCACCGCGCTGATATTGCTCATTACCAGGCTGCACACCTTCCCATACACCGCCATGGGCGTGGCCAAAACTTGGCTCACTGACATCCTTGACGGGAATGGAAATACGCTCGCCACTTTCTATATCAGTGATAGAGCGACCTTTGACTGCTCTGGCAACAGCATCTTTAATCTGCCCTTTATAGCGACGCAAAAAGCGCTCGCGATTCGGGGCAGATTTATTTTTACCCTGGACACGCCGGTCAATCAGATGAACCAAAATGCTCTCCCGTTTGCCCTGAAATTTCCCTGCTCTTCAGTCGCATTTCAATTATGAAGATTTCCTGACACGCAAATACCATTCGCATAAAAGGCGTACCTGTTTGGCGGTGTAGCCTTTGGCGACCATGCGTTCAACAAATTCCTGGTGCTTGTTCGAATCGTCGGCACTGGCTTTAGCATTGAAGGAAATGACAGGCAATAATTCTTCGGTATTCGAGAACATTTTTTTCTCGATGACAGTGCGCAGTTTTTCATAACTGGTCCAGGCTGGATTTTTACCGGCATTCTGCGCCCTCGCCCTCAGCACGAAATTGACGATTTCGTTGCGGAAGTCTTTAGGGTTGGAAATACCTGCCGGTTTTTCTATTTTCTCCAATTCATTGTTCAGGGCATCGCGGTCAAAACTCTCACCGGTATCTGGATCACGGAATTCCTGATCCTGTATCCAGAAATCGGCAAAGGTTACATAACGGTCAAAGATGTTCTGGCCATATTCGGAATAGCTTTCAAGATAGGCAGTTTGGATTTCCTTGCCGATAAATTCGGCATAACGCTGTGCCAGATATTCCTTGATGAAGGACACATACTTTTGCTCAATCTCTGGCGCAAATTGTTCGCGTTCTATCTGCTGCTCCAGCACATATAGCAAATGCACAGGGTTGGCCGCCACTTCGGTATTATCAAAGTTAAACACCTTGGATAAAATCTTGAAGGCGAAGCGAGTTGACAGACCATTCATGCCTTCATCAACACCAGCATAATCAGCATATTCCTGACGAGACTTGGCCTTGGGATCAGTATCCTTGAGGTTCTCGCCATCATAGACCTGCATCTTGCTGAAGATGCTGGAATTTTCTGGTTCCTTCAGACGTGACAACACGGCAAATTGCGCCATCATTTTCAAGGTACCGGGCGCACACGGTGCGGCTGCCAGTGAGGAAGTACGGACCAGTTTGTCGTAGATTTTTATTTCATCATTAACGCGCAGGCAATACGGTACTTTGACGATATAAATCCGGTCGAGGAAAGCTTCATTGTTCTTGTTGTTTTTGAAGGTTTTCCATTCTGACTCATTTGAGTGCGCCAGTATGATGCCTTCAAAAGGTATCGCGCCAAAGCCTTCTGTACCTTTGAAATTGCCTTCCTGAGTGGCAGTCAATAAGGGATGCAAGACCTTGATCGGTGCCTTGAACATTTCCACGAATTCCATCAGGCCCTGATTCGCCAGGCAAAGGCCACCTGAATAGCTGTATGCATCAGGATCATCTTGCGCATATTCTTCGAGCTTGCGGATATCGACCTTGCCCACGAGGGAAGAAATATCCTGATTATTTTCATCACCAGGCTCAGTTTTGGAAACTGCAATCTGCTTCAATACCGAGGGATAGCGTTTGACCACGCGGAACTGGTTGATATCACCATTGAACTCATGCAAGCGTTTGACCGCCCATGGGCTGGGTATATTCTTTAGGTAGCGACGCGGGATACCGAAATCTTCTTGGAGCAAAATCCCGTCTTCATCTTCGTTAAACAAACCGAGAGGCGATTCATTGACGGGTGAACCCTTGATGCAGTAGAAGGGTATCTTCTCCATCAGCGATTTCAGTCTCTCGGCGATGGATGATTTACCGCCACCGACAGGGCCTAGCAGATACAGGATTTGCTTGCGCTCTTCCAGACCTTGCGCAGCATGGCGGAAGTAGGAAACGACTTGTTCTATGACTTCTTCCATGCCGTAAAATTCTCGGAAGGCAGGATAGATCTTGATGACTTTATTTGAGAAGATGCGTGAGAGCCGCGAGTCATGCCGGGTGTCAACCAGCTCAGGCTCACCGATGGCAGCCAGCATACGCTCTGAAGCGCTGGCATAGACCAGCCTGTCCTTCTTACAAAGATCCAGGTATTCCTGCATGGAATACTCTTCTTCACGAGTACGCTCATATCGCGCGGTGTAGTTGTCAAAGATATTCATCCCGACCTCCATGGATAAGCAGAAAACTTGCAAATACCGAACCGGTCTGGTGGCAATTCAGATCAAACTGCTCACATCAAATTAATTGCCAGCCAGCACACTACAACTTTAGTGTAGTTGAAATTACCAAAACGTGCAGACGAAATTGTTACTCTGTGCAAAATGTTGGAAATAAGCAAAACGAACTCAGTGACGCTTAATTTGCTAAACGAATTAAGTAAAACGAATTAGGTTAAACGACTTAAGTTAAACCAGCGCTTGAACATGATCACACACAAAGCATCAATCTACACTATCCAACGCAATTTCGTGGATGGCGTTGACAGCGAATGTTAATTTATGTGATGAACAATTCCGCAGATGCACAAATTTTTATGCGCATTTGATCGCAAATCATTGATGCATATGCGGGAAATATGACATGAAGAATGTCAGGCAAGTTTGAATTGATAAGATGGCGCAGCTTCTTTGGCTGGCATTTCAGTGAGCAGCAATTCCAGCGCCGAGACTTCGAGTGGCCTGTAATAATAATATCCCTGGAAGTAATCGCAACCTATCTCTTTGAGGAATCGTTCCTGCTCTTCGTTTTCGACACCCTCGGCAACCGTGTGACAAGACAGGATATTGGCCAGCGAGATAATCGCCTTGATGATCATTTCGCTTTTCTTGTTATTGCCTATCTGGGCAACGAAGGAGCGATCAATTTTCACGCTCTGCGCTGGAAAATGACTGAGCTTGGACAGCGATGAGTAGCCAGTACCAAAATCATCAATCGCGATAGTGAAACCGCGTGCCTTGAGTTCATCAAGATGATGTATGGTCAGTGCTTCATTCGCGATAAGGCCAGTTTCAGTAATTTCAAATTCGATATAAGAAGGCGCAATATCATAACGGTTGCAACAATTGTCTATCAGTTGCAGCAAGTCATTGCGGGCGATATCTGTCGCTGACAAATTCAGCGCAATCACGGGGCAATCAGCAAAGCGGTTGAGCCAGTCCCTGACCTGGCAACACACCTGGTTCATGACATAGTTGCTGATCAGGCGTATCAGGCCAGCACGCTCGGCAATCGGAATAAATTCTGCTGGTGCAACATTGCCAAGACTAGGTGATTCCCAACGCAGCAAGGCTTCCAGGCCCGCGATCTTGCCATTCTTATCGACCTTGGGTTGATATACCAGGCGGAATTCATCTTGCTTGAGACCATTGACGATACCGACTTCGATCTCGACGCTGCGGCGTATTTGCAGGGCATCTTCTTCATCAAACAAAGTGACACTCTGGTCACTGGAACGGCGGGCAGTATCCAGCGCCACTTCGCTACGGCGTATCAGGTCATCTGGATCAATATCTTCTGGCCTCACCAGGGCGATACCGGCCGAGAACTGTATCAGTAAATTCTCGCCATTGATTTCCAGCTCTTTGGGTAAATTATTCCTGACTTTTTCTACCAGCTTGATGATTTCACCTGGGGTACGCGAATTCTCGACGACAAATGAAAACACAATACTGCGCAGGCGCGCGCAAAAACAATTCTTGGGCAAGGCACGCGACAATTCTTCGGCAAAACGACGCAACAGGATATCGCCAGTATGGGCACCAAACTGCTGGTTGGCATGACGTATGCTGTTTAGCCGGAAAGACACCAGAGCAGTAACTTTGGCTTCATCATTACTCGCAAACACAGCTTGCAGATGGCTGCGCAACATATCGCGATTGGGTAAATTGGTCAATGCATCATGACGGCTCAGGTAGTCTTCGCGTTGCAGGCTGAGTTGCAGCGCATGATGCATGGAATGCAGGCCAGAAACATCGCGCAAGGCGACAATGTAGTGATCGGTAGAGGTCTGAGAAATATTTTCCAGTGCAACCAGTTTGCCATCACGCGTGCGGTAGGCCGACATGCGCATGTTTTCTGATTCTTCGGCATTCGGGCTTTTAAGGCGCACACTGTTATCCAGTGACAACCAACCAAACAAGGCACGGTCACTGTCATCATCTGCGTCACGTCCGAGCAAATTATTGGCAAGCTGATTCGCCTGCAGGATTTGCCCACTGGCGTCAGTCAACAACAAGGCTGTGCCAGCGTTCTGGAACACTTCTTCATATTGCGCATGGCTGACTTCCAGCGCGGCACTGGCCTGACGATAGCGTAATGCCGATACATCAAGTTCATGCAAAACCCTGAACACAGCCAGTGGTACACAGGTATTAAAGAATAGAAACAGTAATGACTGGATGTAGGTATTGCTGGCTGGCAGGGTGACATCAAACCCAGGCACATTGAACAGCGGCCGGTTCAGTAGCAGCAAAAGAAAAGGCAATATATTGAATGCCATGAGACCTATGGCGAGCCGGGTACCGAAGAACAGTCTGGCAATAATGGGGGTGGTATAGATGAAGATATAGCCAAACTTGGCTATTTCGAACTGATCGATGAGACAAACAATGGCGAATGCAGACGCATATACCGTGCCTATGAGTATAGCGGCACCGGCGCGTAGATGACGGGATGAGTAGTACAGCCCCAATGCCAGCACCGCATAGAAAAAGCCAACCACCCACAGCACCTGATAAGCACCAATTGCGATTGCATCCAGGGAACTGTGAATCGCAACCGCCGCCTCCAGCACAAAGCCAGACATCAAAATGATACGTAGTGCACTTAATTTCCATGCAGCGTGCTCGGCAGGTGTTAATACACTTTCATTAAGAAAAAGCCAGCGAAACATGTCATGCAATCAATATAAGAAGCCAGAACCTGTTGCGCATTCATGGAAAAATACCTGGATTCTTGCAGCAGAACAATTATTTGCCCCAAAGTATTCCTGACCACATTCACATCAACAAATCCCTATGAATCTGTAAAAAAATGTTTCCAAAAGAATTAGGCATTCTCTCATAGATTTAATTGATTTCTGCACATATTGTCACAATTAGTCGCATTAAAAATGAAAACTATTTTTCATTTTGCGAATTGAACAGATATTTAAATTTCATATTGCAACTCTTTTGAACAGAAAACATATCAAACATTGCATTTAGATAATTTATTGTATGAACAGTAAATAATATGCCGAGCCTCCATTTCATTGTCAGAAACAATAAAATGGGGCGATGGCAAACTTTTCACATACTGGCGACTTTGAAATAGCCTAGAGCCGCCTAGTCGATTGAGAACCGGGCAAAGGCCTCGCTCAAGATCATGCAGCATCATGCACAGGATGTGATTGGCGGTGATATAAAAACTCCAGCACTTGAGTACGGTATGCGGCATATTGCGGATTTTGCGCGAGTGCCACGCGGTCACGGGGTCTCTCCAGATTCACTTGTAAAATTTCGCCTATGGTCGCAGCTGGTCCATTGGTCAACATGACAATACGGTCAGACAACAATACCGCCTCGTCCACATCGTGAGTGACCATGACCACGGTGGAGTGTGTCTTGGCGACGATCTTTAGTAATTCATCCTGCAGATGTGCACGCGTCAGTGCGTCAAGGGCACCGAAGGGTTCATCCATGAGCAAGACTTTTGGTTCTATCGCCAGGGCACGGGCGATTCCCACACGCTGCTTCATGCCACCAGAAATTTCATTTGGGCGTTTTTTCTCGGCATGCGTCAATCCCACCAGCGACAAGGCTTGCATGGTGCGTTTTTGCAGCTTCGTGCCATTCTCGGTCGCGCCAAACACACGTTCCACTGCCAGAAAGACATTTTCATAGCACGTCAGCCAGGGCAATAAAGAATGATTCTGGAACACCACACCACGTTCTGGTGATGGGCCAGAAATTTCTCTGTGTGCACATAACAAAGTGCCAGAACTGGCATTGGTCAAACCAGCAATCAGATTCAATAAGGTCGATTTGCCACAACCAGAATGGCCAATCAAAGTGACGAATTCACCTTTTTTGACATTGAGATTAATATCACGCAGAGCATGGAAACTACCTTTTTTGGTATTAAAGACCATCTCTACCTGATTGATCTCTATATATTTGTTATCGATTTCATTCATGATCATGTCCCCACATCTTCGTAAGTAAAGGCGCGTGCTATTGCCACCAGAATTTGTTCAAGTAGCAGGCCTACCATGCC
This sequence comes from Undibacterium sp. Ji42W, assembly GCF_049340405.1. Lineage (NCBI taxonomy): Bacteria > Pseudomonadati > Pseudomonadota > Betaproteobacteria > Burkholderiales > Oxalobacteraceae > Undibacterium > Undibacterium sp. Ji42W. The sequence continues at coordinate 89,820 of NZ_JBMPOV010000009.1, read as the reverse complement.
AATGACGACGATGGCAATGATGATGTGTGGTACGTTCAGATTATTCCATTCATCCCAAACCCAGAAACCTATTCCTACCCCGCCGGTCAGCATTTCTGCCGCGACTATCACTAGCCAGGCCGTGCCTATCGCCAGCCGGACACCGGTCAGCATATATGGCAAGACAGAGGGCAAGAGAATGCGGGTAATGATTTTCCATTCCGACAAATTAAGCACGCGGGCGACATTCATATAATCTTGCGGCACACGCTGTACACCGATCGCGGTATTGATGATCATGGGCCAGATGGAACAGATAAAAATGGACCAGATCGCCGCCGGATGGGCAGACTTGAACACCAGCAAACCGATAGGCAACCAGGCTAGCGGAGAGACTGGTTTCAACAGGCTGATGATGGGATTGAACATGCCGGACAAAAACTTGAAACGTCCTATCAAAAACCCCAACGGTATGCCTACTGCCGCTGCCAGGCCAAAGCCCACCGCCACACGTTTTAACGAGGCATAAATATTCCAGCCTATGCCCTGGTCATTTGGCCCTTTTTGATAAAAGGGGTCAGAAAATACCTTGATGGCTTCCTGCAAAGTCACCCATGGTGAAGGGAAGGTCGTGTTCTTGATTGCGATGATTTCCCAGATCAAAATCAGCATGCCTATGCCAAATAAAGGCGGCAACACACTCAGAAAAGAAGGCCGGAACGAGCGAGGTTTTTTTTCTGTTTTGGGTTTGATTTCCTTTGCCACTTTCACTTCCGTCATTGTTGTTGCAGCGCTGGCTGTATCATCTGTCGCGGGCATGGCACTTTGCACCAAGGTATTCATGACTACTCCTTAAGCCTTGATTTTGAAAGAAGCTGCATAGGCAGCAGGGTTCTTGCCATCCCAGACGGTACCGTCCATGAGCTTGCTGCTGCGCATAATATCTTTGGGAACGGATACCTTGGCCATGGTCGCAGCATCCTTGTAGATATCAATGCGATTGACGGCTTTTGCTACTGCCAGATAATCGGGGTCAGTCTTTAGCAAACCCCAGCGCCTGTGCTGGGTCAGGAACCACATGCCATCTGACAGGTAAGGGAAATTCACTGCACCATCGTTAAAGAATTTCATGTAGTTGGGATCGTCCCAGGTCTTGCCGAGGCCATTTTGATAGCGTCCCAAAATACGTTGATTGATGACATCAACCGAGGTATTGACATAGGACTTATCAGCAATGGTTTCTGCCATTTTGGTCTTGTTGGACAAGGAGGCATCTATCCAGCGGCTGGCATCGAGGATCGCAGCTATCATGGCACGCGCCGTGTTGGGATATTTCTGTACGAATTCAGACGTGGTACCCAATACTTTTTCCGGATGATCTTTCCAGATGTCTTGTGTGGTTGCCGCAGTGATGCCTATGCCATCGGCAATCGCCCTGTGGTTCCAGGGTTCACCTACGCAATAGCCATCCATATTACCGACCCGCATATTTGCCACCATCTGTGGTGGTGGTACGGTAATGACCTTGGCATCTTTCATGGGGTTGATGCCATGTGCAGCCAGCCAGTAATACAGCCACATCGCATGAGTGCCGGTAGGAAAAGTCTGGGCGAAAGTATATTCACGCTTATCAGTCTGCATGAGCTTGGCCAGGCCGGCGCCATCTACTGCGCCCTTCTCTGCCAGCTTCTTCGACAAAGTAATGGCCTGGCCGTTATTGTTCAGCGTCATCAACACGGCCATGTCTTTTTTATTCCCGCCTACGCCGAGTTGCACGCCATAGATCAGGCCATACAGCACATGCGCGGCATCCAGCTCGCCATTGACGAGTTTGTCACGCACGCTGGCCCAGGAGGATTCTTTACTTGGGATAATTTTGATGCCGTATTTTTTATCAAAGCCTAGCACTGACGCCATCACCACAGAAGCACAATCAGTCAGAGGGATGAAGCCTATGTGTACTTCTTCTTTTTCTGGCTTGTCTGATCCCGCTGCCCATACCCCACCTGTACTCAAGCCCATGATGCCCGCTCCACTTGCCAGTGCAGCAGTTTGCAAGAAACTGCGACGTTTGAAATTAGGTTCATTTTCTTCCTGCGTCTTGATGAGGTTGTTAGAAGATTCCTGATTTGACATGTCTGCACTCCAGCTAAATTAATTTCTATTAAGACTTACGCAAAACCGCCCTGGCTGCGTTGTTAGCTCCTCGCCGTACGTAAAGTACTGTCTTCGTCGCTACGCCTTGCCAGGACAATTTTGCGTAAGTCCCGTCGATAATAAAAAAGGTGTCGTTCCACCACGGATAAACCGGATGGAAAGACACCTTTGTCTTGTGAGGTAACCGCCGTTAGTCAGACTCACATTTTTCTTAAGCACCAGCTTTGGCACATTCTTTTGCTACAGCAATTGCCGTGCCAGCTCAAATTAAAGGCCTTAGCTCCTCATGCCAATACTGTGAAGCGAAATCCTCTTAAAAATACCAGTTGCTGCGCACTCAAATGACGCAACGCACCATTTGCATGCACAAGCTTGGCTCAGCCACCGAGCAAATCCGCCACATCCAGCATGCGCTGCGCCAGATCCACCAGCTTCAGGTTCTTTTCCATGGCTTGCTTGCGCATTTTTTGATAAGCCTCGTTTTCTGAAAGATGATGGCGCTCCATCAGCAGCCCCTTGGCACGTTCTATGACTTTGCGTTCTTGCAGCTTGGCCTTGGTATCGGACAATTCACTACGCAGCTTTTGATCAGCATTGAAACGCGCCATGGCAACGTCGAGCACAGGCTTGATGCGCTCAGACTGCAAACCGGCAACCACATAGGCCGAGACCCCAGCTTCCATGGCGGCAGCCATGTTCGACTGGTTGCCATCTTCAGTAAAGAAAACGATGGGGCGAGGTGCATCACGGGTCAGCATCACCATGTGCTCCAGCACATCACGCGAGTCAGATTCAGCATCAATAATGATCATGTCTGGCTGCAACTGGGCGATGCGCTCGCTCATGTAGATGTCGCCAGGAATAACAGCAATGATGTTATAACCCGCTTGCAGCAAACCTATACGCAAGGCGCGTGAGCGGGCCAATTGTGCCTGGGCGTGTTCCTGCAACTCGTCTTCACGCTGGATGACCGTGTTCACCACCACAATCCGCAGACTGGATGATACTGGTGTTGCCGCTTCGTCAGTATTCGCTTTGCCGCGCATTGATGGCCTATGCCAGATATAATTACGTTTACCAGTGATAGCAAGAATCACACCAATCCCTGTGCTGGAAGACAAGCGGCCAATCACTTGCATTCTTGCCATGCCTATGTCATTCGCTTGCTTTTTCCTTACTTAGAAACAGATATGATAGTTCTCGGCGTTGAATCCTCCTGTGACGAAACCGGTCTTGCCTTGTATGACACAGAGCGCGGTCTGCTTGCCCATGCCCTGCATTCGCAAATCGCCATGCATCAGGAATATGGCGGTGTTGTGCCAGAGCTGGCTTCACGCGACCATATACGCCGCGTCCTGCCCTTGCTGACAGAAGTGCTGAGTAAGTCAGAAATAGACAAACAAGCCATTGATGCGATTGCCTATACCCAGGGTCCTGGACTCGCTGGTGCCTTGCTGGTGGGTGCCTCGGTCGCCTGCGGCCTCGCTATGGCGCTGGATAAGCCCGTATTGGGTGTTCATCATCTGGAAGGTCATCTATTGTCCCCCTTACTGGCCAGCCAACCGCCGGAATTCCCCTTCATCGCCCTGCTGGTCTCTGGCGGGCATACACAATTAATGCGTGTCGATGGCGTCGGTCGTTATCAGTTACTGGGAGAAACCCTGGATGATGCTGCTGGTGAAGCCTTTGACAAGTCAGCAAAACTGCTTGGCCTGTCTTATCCCGGTGGGCCTGCTATCTCGCGCATGGCAGAGTTTGGTGACCCAGCAGCCTATCAGTTTCCACGCCCGATGCTGCATTCCAAGGACTTGAACTTCAGTTTCTCTGGCTTGAAAACAGCGGTACTGACGGTTGTTAAAAACCACCCTGTAAATATCTGTGAGCAGGACAAGGCAAATATTGCCCGTGGTTTTGTCGATGCCATCGTCGCCGTGCTGACCGCCAAGTGCGTCACGGCGATGAAGGAAAGTGGCATGAAGCGTCTGGTGATTGCCGGTGGTGTCGGTGCCAACCAGCAGTTACGTGCATCCCTGAATGCCGCAGCGGCAAAGAAGCGTTTTCAGGTGTATTACCCCGAACTGGAATTCTGTACAGACAATGGCGCAATGATCGCCTTTGCCGGTGCGATGCGTCTCAAAAACAATCCCGGCCTGGCGACCAGGGATTACGGTTTCAATGTGAAGCCGCGCTGGCCTTTGCAAGAATTGATTGCCGCCTGATTTTATCCACAGCAGCGCTATTTATAGATACCGCAGCCGACGATCACACTCTCGAATTTCTCCACATCCATGGACTTGGGTTCAATCTGCTTGGTCTTAGGGTTGACGAATTTATAATCCTGCCAGGCTTTGCCCTTGGCTTTGACCAGCTCTATACGCTCGCGTATAAAAAATTTGCCATCGACATCAGTGAGGTCAAACATCTCCTTGCCTACCATCTTGGGATTCAGGTGGGCGAGATTTTTGCCATTCATGTCATAGACAACGACATATAAGTCACGGTCCTGGTACTGACCATCGCGCTTGTTGATCTCGGCTACAGTCGCCTCGACACCATGCTTTTTCATCGCATCAATGGCTTTTTGCACCATGGCCTTGGCCTCATTGGCATTGCCATGCTCTGCTGCCAGGGCCGGAAAATTCATCAAGCCCAGAATGAACAAGCCTGCCATCCCGTGTTTCACAAATCGCGTCAGCATAAGCAAACCCCTCATTTATGAATAAAAAAGCTCGGCGCTTTTTAAGCATAAATGAGGGGTAGCGAATAATCTAGATTTATTTACAATATTTAAGACTTATTTTTTCTTGTCTCGCTTTTTATCTTCTTTTTTGTCTTCTTTCACTGCTGCCTTCTTGCTACCCAGGCGGCTTTCCTTGCCTGCGATCAGGTTCGCGATATTCTGACTATGGCGATACACCAGCAAGGCACTCATGATAGCAATCGCCAGCATTTTGACATCCGGGCCAAACAGCAAGCCATAATAAAAAGGCGCAAATATCGCCGCTACCAGGGCTGCCAGTGAAGAATAACGAAAGGCAACCGCCACCATCAGCCAGCTCACCAGCGTTGCCACACCCAGCCAGATATCGATACCGATCAATATACCAGCTGCCGTCGCCACGCCTTTGCCGCCAACGAACTTGAAAAACACGGGCCACAAATGGCCGATGAACACTGCCAGGGCAACAATGGCAACGCCGGTGTCGCCAAGATCAAACTGATCCTGATAGCGGATTGCCAGCCATACCGCCAACCAGCCTTTGAAGGCATCGCCCAACAGCGTCAACACCGCCGCGGCCTTGTTCCCGCTACGCAGTACATTGGTCGCTCCCGGGTTTTTGGAGCCATACGTGCGCGGATCAGCCAGGCCAAATAATTTACTGACCACCACTGCAAACGACAGTGAACCGATCAGGTAGGCGGCAACTGCCGCCAGCATAGTATTCATCTTATTCCTTCATTTCTTTAAGCTTCGCAAGTATAAGCCAGGCCAGTAGCAGAATCAGCTACCCTGGCAAAATTCTTGAAACTGGATTCATTCGTCGAGCGCACAATCGACTGACCGTGCGTGCAACAGACTTTCCAGCAAGCCGGGAGCGATACCTATCAGATAACCACGCTGGCCACCATTGATATAAATCTTTGGCAGCGCCAGTATGCTGCGCTCTACATAAACAGGCATGGCCTTTTTAGTGCCAAAGGGGGATGTGCCACCCACTAGGTAGCCCGAATGCTTTTGCGCATTTTCAGGCTTGCAGGGTTCGACTGACTTGCAGCCTACCTGCCGGGCCAGGTTTTTGGTAGAAACCTTTTTGTCACCATGCATGAGCACGATCATGGGCTTGGCAGCGTCATCTTGCATGACCAGGGTTTTCACGACGTGGTGCTCATCCACACCGAGTTCACGGGCAGAAACTGAAGTGCCACCATGTTCTTCATACGCATACGGGTGCTCAGTAAATTCCGCCTTGTGCTTGCGCAGCAACTGGGTTGCCTGGGTGACTGATACATGTTCTTTCTTGGCCAAATTACACTCTCAAAAACAGGATTTGCAAAATAGATGGCTGTCATGCCGCTGCAAATTATAGCCTTCGATTGAGAACTTGCATAATTTAGCCGCTGACCAATGCGGAATAAAAAAAACCGGCAGGCGAACTTGCCGGTTTCACACTGCGTCAGTATTACTTTACTAAGTGCTTATTGCTTTTTGGCTGCGGGAGAATCGTCGCCGATATATTTGTTGATGAAATTCAGGACGGCCTCACCCCATTTGATATTGTTACTTTCCTTTGACCAGCCATGTCCTTCGCCAGTAAAGACCATCCATTCCACGGTATTACCTTTCGCTTTCAATTTATCGCGCATTTTTTCACCGTGAATCAAAGGTACCCGGATATCTTCGCTACCGTATGCCATCAAGACAGGAGCCTTGATCCTGTCAGCATTTTCTATCGCAGATACTTTACGGAAATAAGCATCATCGGTTTTAGGGTCACCATGCATTTTCGCACCTATATTATCCATATAAGGACCGGACATATCCGACCAATTAACAGTGAATAACATCTTGACGTCAGTCACACCCACCCAGTTAACACCGCATTTGTACAGGTCAGGGTCTTTCACCAAACCGTACATGGTGGCATAACCGCCATAGCTGGCACCAATGATACAGACACGGTTCTTGTCGACAATACCTTGCTTGACCAGATTTTCAATCCCGTCCGTAATATCATCCTGCATGGTCAGGCCCCATTGTTTCCAGCCAGCAGTATGATGTTTCCAGCCAAAGCCTGTGGACATACGGAATTGCGGTTGCAATACAGCGTAGCCACGGGACGCCAGCATTTGCGTCATTGGGTCGTAGCCATTGTGGTCCCGCGCATGTGGCCCGCCATGAATATATGCCACCAAAGGCAGATTTTTTGCGGATGTACCCTCAGGCAAAGTCAGGTATGCGGGGATATTCAAACCATCCCGGGCCTGGTAGTTGATGATTTTCTGCTCTGATAGTTTTTTGCCCTCCAATTCTGGCTTGACGACGTAGACAGGTTCCATGACTTTTTTATCGGTATCATAAAAATAGACAGCACCGACATTTTTGTCACTCCGGGCAAAGACAACAACATTTTTCCCGTTCCACTGGAAAGAAACTTCTTGCCCGGGAAAGCTGGCTTTTAACGTTGCCTGCATTTTGGCGTAGTCATCATCGAAGAAAATTGTTTCCGGCTGCATGCCGTCAACAGTTACACCTATGAGTTTTTTGCGCAGGCGATCCATCGCCAGGTCTGCCACATCGACATCAGGATGATCAGCAATAATTTCACCTGCTGCCTGTTTGTCAAAGTCCCAGATATGCACAGCCATCTTGTCGCGACCATTAAAACGGCCCGCTACCAGTAAGGTTTTGTTATCGAAGTCAAAACCCAAAGGATGCATTTCCTTGCCTTCATCCATATATGCCTGATGAATGACTTTCCAGGGAGTGCCCTCGCCATCGCGGTAATATATGGTCTGCTTGATCCGTTTATTGTCGGGATCGACATTGGCTGAGACACCAACACGTATCACATTATTATGATCCAGTATCCAGTCACCTATCTTTCCAGGATTATCAAAAGTCAGGAGCTTGGTTCTGCCGGATACCGTATCAAGACGCAATACATCAGACGCACCCAATTGGACATCCCGGCCGCGCTGGTTATTGACAACAATCAAGTCATTAGTACCGTCAAAAGTACGTGACAATACCGAGAAAGGTTTATAAGCTACATTACCACCTCTGGCTTCTTTTCTGGTGGGTACCAACTTACGGAAGCTGGTACCGTCACTATTCACCGCAAAAAGTCCGCCGCCATCATTGTCTTCCTGTACAACATCGCTGCCACGGCTCAGGCTGAATACAAGTCGCTTGTCATTGACCCATTGAGGAGCAACAATATCAAAATCCGGATCAGATGCGATCACTTTTGGCTGGCGAGAATCAAGACGGATGATGGCCAACACAAAACGCCCATTTCTTGGGGTCACGACGGCCATGCTTTGTCCATCAGGGGACAGCACTGGACGACCACCAAATTGCGCTTTCTTGAAAAAATCTGCTACAGGAATGGATTTATCTGCGTAGGCCGGCAAACTCATTGCACCTGCCACGCACAATATGCTGGCAAGTACGGTCTTACAAAATTGTTTCTTCACGACTTATCTCCCTCAGAAGAATTTGTTTTTATCAATTTGATTTTTATCGTCAAGCGTCAGAAAATAACGCTTAGAAAAAATAAATGCCGGAATCAATGATTCCGGCATTTATCAGTTCACCACATTACTTGAACTTGTAAGAAGCAGAGATTTGGAAGTAACGGCCAACAACATCATGCAAGTTGGTGATTGCTGCAACTGCCTGGGCGGAGGTTGCACTTGGCGCAAACGGAGGCATGCGGTCAAATACGTTCCTGACTGCAAAGCTCAATTTCAGATCCTTCATCAAGCCAGAATAGCTGCCACCAAGATTAAACGTTGTGAAAGATGGGATATCTTTACACAGGTTGGCATAACCCTGAGTTTCAAATACGCATGGCTGAGTGAAATCACCATTGGACGACATGTGTCCGATATGCACTGCATCAAGAGACAGTTTCCAGGCTGCTTTTTCCCATGCCACACCGGCAGTTGCCTGCACACGTGGCTGACCACGGGAACCAGCATACTCAATTGCTTCAGTTTCTGGTGAAGGTGCAGATTTATAGGAATGGTTATAAGTCACTTTGAAGTTAGGATTCAGACGACCATACTCACCCAGGTTAAAATTACCATTGACATCCAGATCAACGCCACGGACTTGCGTCGTTGCAACGTTCGTCAGCAATAATCTCAGGTTGGTGATTTCACCAGCGGTAGCACCAGCCGCTTTATCAGCGGCAGTCAAAGGATCACGAGTGATCACAGCGGCGGGGTTGCCTGCATAACGGCCAGGATTTGCCAGAACTGTGGTCAGATCAAATGTGGAAATTTCATCCTTGCGCTTGATTTGCCAGAAATCCAGGCTCGCATTCAACCATGTCGTTGGCTCCCATACCAGGCCCAGTGTAAAGCTGTTTGCTGTCTCTGGCTTCAAGCCAGGATTGGAACCACTTTCGTAGGCACTACTCCATTGGCAGCCGTTCTTGAATTGATCGTTACAGCGATCAGGATCACGATAAGACAGGAAAGCCTTCAAAATCTGGGTAGAGTTTTCTACCAGAGTCGGCGCACGGAAACCGGTTGCATAGGTACCGCGGACCATCAGTGTTGAATGTGCATTCCATTTCAAGCCGACTTTTGGGGTCGTGGAATTACCATAATCGGAGTAACGGTCATAACGTGCGGCGACCTGACCTTCCAGTGTTTTGAAGATAGGTATAGACAACTCAGCATAAGTGGATGCAATATTGCGGCCACGTTTGTAACCAGGCTGCGACTGGGCGCGGTGATATAACTCACCATCTATCGACAATTGAGAAGGATTGACTTCCAGTGTTTCGCGGCGCGCTTCAACGCCGATAGCGATAGACAATGGACCAGCTGGCAATTGCATCAATTCGCCAGACACTTTGCCATCCCACATATACATGCCAGACTTGAAGCTGTCGGCAGAGTCAGTCACGATATTTTTGTAAAGCTCGGCGTTTTGTGCCGAGCTGCCGAACAGGAAAGTACCGTTGTTATAGGCAGCGATAAATGGCTTGGCCAGCAAACCTGCGGTCGCCTTGGATTCTACTTTACTGGTGTTAAACATCAGCGCAGATTCCCAGTCCCAGTTAGCGTAAGTACCTTTCAAGCCAGCAAGATAACGTCCAAAATCAGTCGTATTCTCCAGACCCTGACCTGGGAAGTCTTTCAGGGATGCGCGAACACGGACAGTGCCGTTACCGCCAGCCAGCGTTTTACCTGTAACAGGGTCAATCAACTCTTTAGGGTATTGTGGATGCGTGATTGGCAAAGCACCGGTGTCAAGACCATTCTGACCTGCAAACCAGTGAGGCAAACCGGTAACACTCGCTTTATTCTGGTTGTACATTATTTCAGCAAATGCAGTCGTATCAGCATTGATTTGCCATGTACCACGGCTGGTCAGACCAACACGGTCAGTTTTACCGCCAGAGTTGACTGATGCATCTTTCAAATCATCAAATACGCAGGCGTTGCCAAGTGTACCGGCCCCAAAGAAAGTATCGGCTGGAACCAGACTATTGGCCGGGCAATTCTTGTCCAGAGTTTGGGAAACAAATTTACCAGTTGCTTTGTCAGTCCAGTAGATATTACCTGGGAAGGTATACAAAGAGCGATTGTCTTTGTAACCATACGGTCGCAGGTCCTCTGTACTCAGATAACCATCACGCTTGCTGATGAACATAGGCTTACGCTGACGGATATCGAGAGTCGCGTAGACATTATAGTGATCTTCCACCAGGCTACCGAAACCATAACTCAGGGAAGTACGCACTTCTTCGCCATCATGCCTTTGCGACTGTCCAAGTGAGCCTGTGATCTCTGCGCCCTGATAATTGTCGCGCAAAATAATGTTGACCACACCGGCCATCGCTTCAGAACCATAAATGGCTGACGCGCCATCTTTCAATATCTCAATACGCTCAACTGCACCGATAGGGACAGAATTCAAATCGACGAATGTGGTTTGATACTCAGGCTGAGCATAGGCGGCCAGACGTCGACCATTAATCAGCACCAATGTTGCCTGGCTACCGATGCCACGGAGATTCAGGCCTGATGCACCGGCAGTGAAGCCATTGGTACGATTTTCATCAATACCACCTGTATTGGAAGAAATTGTTTTCAGTACATCTGTCAGGGAAGTTGCGCCACCACGAGCGATTTCATCGCGACTGATCACTTGTACCGGCGACGCTGTTTCGTAGTTGATACGTTTAATTTTTGAACCAGTCACTTCCACTTTCTGGACTTTTTCTACTTTCTTTTCATCCTCTGGTGGGGTTGTTACCTGTGCTAATACACCGGTGGCAATGGAGAACAGTCCTATGCTGGACATTGCAAATGCGAGACGACTCAGCTTCATGAATTACCTTTCTGTTTTAATTTTCTAATTGCTAGCGCGTACTTCCCAAAACATCAACGCATCATTTTTGCTCGAATTTAATTCGGTGAAGCCGTCATTGTCTCCTCTGGAAAATGACAGTCCCCCTTTACTTCACCGGACAAATTACTTGCAAAAACATAATGTTCTGCGAAAGAACAATGATTATGAACTGTTACATAATGTGACTTACTTAGTTTTTTCTTATTAGCTTTATGCAAAAATCCGCATATTTCCCGGATTTGGAAATATTGTTTTTGATATCTCGATAATTTTTGGGTTTTTCGTGGAATTTTCTTCTTTCCCAAAATTATGTTTTTAAAAATTAAACTTTATATAATATTCAAAATATATTTAGGGCTGTTGTTTTTTTGAGTAAGCTTATAATTTCCGTTGATTCAGGACCAACTTCCTGCAACATCGACAAATGTGATTAACTCTCGCCATCAATAAAAAACCCCGCGCAAAGCACGGGGTTTCGAGGTTAAAGCTGATTTTTAAAGAAAGTCCATCAGTCCCAGTCAATCAGTAGGAATTTTTATAAAGAAGATCCGATTACACGCCTGCCCTCACCAATGACGCCTTCAACACTTCATTCAGGGTCGCCAGGCTCTCAGACAAATGTGCACGGGATTCCGGGCTCATAGGTTTGCCTACTGCACCACGAATGGCCACCAGCAACTGGTTCGCCTGCTCTCTTTGCAAACTGCGGGCATCCGCAGGTGCAGTGGCAGACGGTTTCAGCAAGGCATTCGACAAACGCTTCAGGTGTTCACGTTGCAGGTTACGGCGAGCCGAACTGATATCTGTACCACTTGCCAGCTCACTCCAGATATTCGACTGCAGGTTTCCATACAGCTCATGCAGGGACAATACCTTTTTAGGGTCGCGCAATTTCTCTGCATTATTGAGCATGCGTTGTGCCACCAGATCCGACATCAACTGATCCAGAGCCCCAGTTTGCAGGCTCAGCAAACGTGCAGATATGGACACATCATTGCGGCTGGCTCGCTGGAAGTGGTCCACACCCAAACGACTCAGGAGTTCTGGAGTAAATACAAAACTTTTGGCCGTGAACAGACTGTCAGAGACCAATTTCAAGGCCTGACGCTGACGCTCTACCGCGATAGGCGTGAAAGTGGCACGACCAGTACCGGCATGGTCACGCAAGAAAGTGGTGCCGCCAACATATTTCGTCGCCAGCGGCACGGTGCGGGCAAACTGGCCAAAGCCGTATTCAAAACTGCGACGCAGGGTTTCATAGCTGTCGCCTGTTTTTAACTGGCGGGTTTGCAGCCTATCCCACAATTCGCGTGAAATCGTCAAACGTTTTTGTATATAGAGCAGCGGATCAGAGCCCAGATCAAAAACGTTGACATCAGGATCAGAAACCAAATTACCTGCAGAATCTTCATCCGTACCATATGCCAGCAATGGCTCGGTAGAGCGTGAAGCAATACGGGTCAGCTCATCTTTTTCCTTGTCGGCATCGATAGGCTTGTAAGCATATTCGATTGCCCAGTAATCATAAGGGCCAAGCGAAGACATGACGTATTCGCCTTGAGGTTCGCCTTTGGTCGCCAGATTGAAAGGCACATAGTCCATGACGGACCCAGCCATCCCATTGACCTTGGTGAACGCCGGGTCTTGCAATTGCTTCAGGGTATAGATGGTGGAAGAACGGAAGTTATGACGCAAGCCCAGAGTGTGACCAATTTCATGCATGATGACGTCTTTGACATAGGCTTGTGCAAGTGCTTCTGCTTTCGGGCTATCCATGTCAATTTCACCACGGGCATCCAACAAGTCCATGGCGAAACCCATTTCCATCGATGCTTCGTGGGCAAAATTGCAGTCACCCTGGGTATGCAGCGCATGTGTCTGTGCATCTTCACCTATCATGCGGCGGGCACCGCGGGCAAACACATCTGACATACCGATATCGGCGTCCAGGATTTCTCCGCTGCGGTCATCAACACGAGAAGGACCAATAGCAAAGCCAACGTCTGCACCAACAAACCAGCGTATGGAGGCATGACGTGAATCCATGGTGTCAAAAGCGTCTTTTTCAGTTTGCTGTTTGACGACCACAGCGTTTTTGAAGCCTATCTTTTCAAAAGCCTTGTTCCACTCAAGCACGCCTTCAGTAATCGAATTGCGATATTTCTCTGGCACGTTCTTGTCCAGCCAATAGACGATAGGCTGTTTTGGCTCCGACAAGGCAGCAGCCGGGTCTTGCTTTTCGAGACGCCAGCGATTCACGTAATAACGCGAAGTCTTGGGCTTGAGGTCCTCGGTGAAATCGTAGCTGGTCGTGACAAAGTGCCCCAGCCTGTCATCTGCCAGGCGTGGTCGCATGGCTTCAGTCGGTAAAGCAGAAAAGTTAAAGTAAAACCCGACAAAGAAGCTGCGCGGATCAGGCGTCGTTTGTGGTGGCGTAGGCAATGCCACTGGTGGCGGCACCAATGGTGAAGCAGCAATACGTGGCGTTGCAAAATGGGCATTCACAAACAAACCAGCCAAAGACTCATCTACATTGAGCTTGCCAAAGCTGGTGTTGGTCTTATCCAGTATATACATGGTACGGTAGGCATATTCCAGACTCGTCGAATAGCCGGGAATATCATTGAACAGCAGAGCACTGGCATCGACCAGTATGCCTTTCGAATCTGAATTGGGTGTACTCAACACGCTGGCGCTGGCCAGCAGACTATCCGAAAACGCCTGGGAAACTGCGAGCGCCTGTGGCGTGCCAGGAGTGGCATAAAACTGGGTATTCTTGGCCAGCAACTGTACTTGATTACCAATTTTCTTGAACACGGCCTGATAACCACGCCCCATCTGGCTACCATACAAGCCACGCTCACCTATGCTATTTGGGATGTTGTAAGTAAACAAGAATGGCTTGTCGAATTGTTCGGGGCGAATTTCCAGCCAGACTTTGTCGTCTTTCTGATACAAATTAAAAAACCCCTTGAGCTCTTTGGCGTCTTTGATAACATCCTTAAAAGGGCGCAATCCAACAGAAGGCGCGACTGCTGGTGCAGGTGCAACAGCCGGTGTTGCTGCCGGCGTGCCGTTTGCAACAGGCGCGGCGATTGGCGTCGCAGGAGGTGTCTGGGCAAGAGCTGCCTCACTCAATGCACATAACAAAAGGAGTAAGGTCTTTTTCTTAAAATGTACTTCTTTTGACAATTTCATGTTTTTTCCTAGTTAGATAAATTGGCCGCAAACTACTCACTGAGCAGTGATTTGCTAAGTTCATAGACCTTGTTTCTCGTTACAAGTTCTTACATATCGCAGGAACTTATTAGCAGGCCAGATTTTTACAGAAATTCGCGAATTTGAAAATTTTTTCGCATTTCTTAGGTTTATATTAAACAGGCAAATACCAGCAAATCCATCATATTTTCTGAAAACTGATGACTTTTCCCAGTTTTTATAAGCTTATAACTGGAATTTATATAAAAATAAATGGATTTTCAAAAAGGTACTAAAAATTCATTTTCATGAAAAATTAGAAATTAAATTTTCATTTCCTGTCGTTGTCAAACAACAATCCCACAAAAAAAAGTAACAAATGCTTTCCCGGAAAGGTATTTTATTTACATAATAAAGTTCTGTTTGATTCATTGCCTTTCACTTCCCGCACGCATTTATAAAGAGGATGGATTTGGCAGCATTTCATCAGGCAGCAGCACAGAACTGTTTTCAAATTTACAAAATTTTTGAACTAAACCTGTCTGCCAAACGGATCCGGCACCCGATTGCATCTGGTCTATCAACAAAGAGGGAACAATAATGATATTTAAAGAAAAAATAGGCGTGCAGTCCGTGCGCCTGGCGCTCAGCGTATTTGCTGGCTCCATGTTGATCGGGGGTTATGCCCACGCTCAGACTGAAGCACCACAACGCATTGAAATTACCGGCTCGAACATCAAACGTGCCGATAAAGAAGGTACATCACCAGTACAAACCATCACTGCTAAAGAAATCAGGCAAAGTGGTGCGACAACGGTATTGGAATTATTAAAACAGGTTCCCTCCATGGGTACAGGCGGCTACAACGACACGCCTGACCAGAATGGTTTTTCTCGCGGTGTAGCAACAGCATCCCTGCGCGGCTTGGGTTCCACATCCACACTGATACTGTTGAACGGTCGTCGCATGGCACCATCTGCTTATGCAAATCCGAACAATGGTCAATCAACACTGTATGACCTGAACTCCCTGCCTCTTTCCGCAATTGAAAAAATAGAAATTTTCAAAGACGGTGCATCTGCAGTGTACGGTTCTGACGCGGTTGCTGGCGTTATTAACTTTATCACCAAGCGTGATTATCAAGGTGGTGAAATCGCCACGAACATCAGCGCCAACGATGACCGTGAATTCGGCCGTCAAAATGTCAATGGTACTATCGGTTTTGGTGACTTCGCGTCGCAAGGCTACAACGTTCTGTTTGCTGTTGATTACAAAAAACAAAATGCAACAACCGTTCAAAACGGTTCAAATGACATTGAAGCCAAGCTGTACTCCGACATTAACTTCCGTCTGAATCCGTACAGCAGCAGTGTGTCAAATCAGGCATTCTTCTACAAAGAACGTACCCCAGGCGCACTGTCCTTCTTTACGACAGGTGCAACGGTCATCAATCAGACCAATTGTGATCCTTCACGCCTCATCGTTGGTGGTGCTCAGAACAATATTGCGTCTAGCAGCGTTTTGTTTGGCCGCACGTTCTGTAACTACAATGCCGACGCATTTACAGATGTACAGAGCAAAGGTGATGACGTCAATTTCATGACTGTAGGCAACCTGAAAATCAACGACAAACTGTCCGGCTTCGCTGAATTTGCTTATTCTGATACCAAGCGCATCTATCGTTCGCCAGCGCGTACTATCAGTGGCACCTCACCAACGACCAACTTCCTGGTTGGTGGTCTGGCTGCGCCATTCCAGGCTATCTTGCCTATCGGTCATCCAGACAATCCAAACAAGGACGCGCGCACAGCCGTTTCTTATCGTTTTGAAAACCTGAATACAGGTACTGATCTCGATAACAAAGGTTACCGCTTGCTTGCAGGTTTAAAAGGTACGGTATCGACTTGGGATTGGGAATCTGCAGTTTTGTGGAATCGTTCAAAACGCTCGGAAATTTCTCATGGCTTCCTGTATTTACCAACACTGCGCAAGCTGATCACGGACAACCGTTCGCTGGCATCTATCGCTGCTGATCCTACTCTCAGCCCTGACCTGACTAATATCGGTACTTCCGAGATTACTCAATGGGATGGCAAGGCTACAACTGAGTTTGGCTCACTCGGCGGCGGCGCTATTGGCTTTGCAGCTGGTTTTGAGTTCCGTCAGGAAAAACTGGCTATCGATCCAGACCCTATCAATGCCCGTGGTGACATTCTGGGTCTGACAACGACTGCAATTGATTCCAAACGCAACGTATCTTCCGCATTTGTTGAATTCCGTACTCCATTCTTCAAGAATTTTGAAATGGATTTCGCTGGCCGTTACGACAAATACGAGAAAATCAAAGGCAATTTTGTACCAAAAGTCGGTGCAAAATGGACAGTATCTGATGGCCTCGCGTTCCGTGGTACTTACGCAGAAGCCTTCCGTGCTCCTGGCTTGTCTCAAACAGCAGCTGGTGGTGCACAGTTTTTCCTGAACGGTACAGTTGATCCTGTCCGCTGCCCGAATGGTACGAATCCTGCAGTCGGTGCAGAACCAGCAGACTGTTCCAAGAGCGTTTCCGGTGTAGGTGGTGCCAATCCTGATCTGAAACCAGAAAAATCCAAGAGCTACTCCCTGGGGTTGATCTACTCCCCAACCAGCAGCTTCGACGTACTTCTGGATATCTACAAACTGCGTCAGGAAGGCTCCGTTGTTCTGAGTAGTTCCACATTCTTGCTGGAACACCCAGGCAACTTCCCTGCTGACTACATTCTGCGCGATACCAATCCGCTGAATCTGTTGAAAGATGCCAACGGTAATCCTATCCCAGGTACAGGTCCATTGCTGGCTGTTAAAACACCATGGATCAACCAGGGCGCAACAGAAACCAGCGGTGCAGATCTCGAAGTGAAAATGCGTAACAACCTCGGTGAAAATGGCAAGCTGACATCTTCCCTGCGTGGTACTTACCTGTTCTCCTATCGCCGTGCTGAAACAACTGGTGATCTGGAAAGAAATGCTGTTGGTACATCTGGTGGTTTGAATGACTGGGCTACATCTGTCGGCAATATCCCACGTATCCGTGCAACATTCAGCAGTTCATGGGAAAAAGGCCCGCACATTGTATACGGTTCCATTCGTTATACAGACAGCGTGAACTACTATCGCCGTTACGATGGCACTACGACTTATGCAACACCATATTGCTACTATGGTGCAGGTGTTCCAGCCGGAGCAACAACGACCTTTGTAAGCCAACCTAACTACACCAAGTACTTCCCAGATTGCCAACTGCCAAGCTGGACAACTGTAGATTTGGGCTACTCTTACTCTGGTATCAAAAACCTGACATTGGGTCTGAACATCAAAAATATTTTTGATTCCAAAGCGCCATATGCAGCTGGCACTAACACCAGTACAACTGTTCAACAAGGTTACGATACAACCTTGCATAACAACACTGGCCGTTATTTCACACTGTCAGCAAGATACGTTTTCCGTTGATCGGTTGACGTAGTGTAAAGAATAAACGCCTCGTAATCCGGGGCGTTTATTTTTAGTGCTTCTTATTTTTCAACACTGAACCTCATAGGAAAAAGAATGAATCAGGTGCTCACCAAAATGTGCAAGCAGCTATCAATCTGCGCAGTTATCGCTTTTGGCCTGGCAGTGCCAGTCCATGCGCAAACACCGGCAACAGAAAAAATCCCGGTTGAGAATTTCTTCAAGAACTTGCAAATTGAAAAAGTGCAGGTATCTCCAGATGGAAAAACCATCGCCATGCTTGCTGCTGGGAAAAATAACCGGATTGTCTTGTCTGTCATGGACACTACCACCATGACTCCAAGAATAATTGCTGGTTACGAAAAAACTGACGTCAATGATTTTCACTGGGTTAATGCCCAGAGGTTGATTTTCAGCACTTGGGATAACAATGCTGGCCAGGACGAATTCCGCAGTGGGAATGGCATGTTTGCGGTCAACGTCGATGGTAGCCAGTTCCGCCAACTGGTAGGTGGCTCTGGAGCGAGCAATGCAAGGGTGTTATCGTATGGGCACAGTTTCCTGAGTCCTGTGAATACCGCCAGCTCAAACGACATATATGTCACCCGCAGATCTGGCACGCGTAATAACCCTACTTCGTCATTGTTCAAGCTTGACACCGTTACGGGTCAAAGTGAAATAGTTGCAACTCCACAAAATGCTGTTGGTTTTATGATTGATAAAACTGGCGCTCTTCGCATTGCCAATACGAATGTGGATAATCTTTCAGGAGTTGACTACAAGGATGAAAAAACCCAGCAATGGCGCACCCTGATCAGCTATGACAGGACAAAAGAAGATGGTTTTTCGCCAGCGTTCATCTCACCTGATGGTCAATTGTATGTAACAGCGCACAAAGGTCAGGATACAACTTCAGTGTATCGCTATGACCTGGAAAAAAATAAAATCGATGACACGCCCGTCATATCTACTAAAGGTTTTGACTTTACCGGCAATTTCATTTTCAACAAAAAACTCAATAAATTATTGGGTATCACTTACGAGACAGATGCAGCTGGCGTATTGTGGCTTGATGATAAATTGAAAGCCCTGCAGGCCAAAATTGACAAGGCCCTGCCTAACACCATCAACAGCTTGTCCATTGCAACTGATGCTGATACCCAGTTGGTGGTAGTTTTCTCACGTTCGGATATTCATCCAGGTTCTTATCTCATCTACAACACAAAAACTGAGCAATTCACAGCAATTGGTGACCGCAAACCAGAAATCAATGCCAAGGACATGTCATATAAAGACTTTGTTAAAGTCAAAGCCAGGGATGGTATGGAAATACCGACTTACATGACTATTCCACACAACACTACTGGCAAGAACTTGCCTATGGTCGTCATGGTACATGGCGGCCCCTACGTCCGCGGCGGACACTGGAATTGGAATAGAGAGACGCAATTTCTTGCTTCTCGTGGCTACATTGTCATAGAACCAGATTTTCGCGGCAGCGAAGGCTATGGCAAGACGCTCCATAAAGCTGGCTGGAGGCAATGGGGCCTGGCAATGCAAGACGACGTCACGGATGTGACCAAGTGGGCCATAGAGAAAGGTTATGCTGATCCTAAACGTATTTGCATTGCAGGTGCCAGCTATGGCGGCTATGCCGTACTCATGGGCCTGATCAAAGAACCTGAGCTGTACCGCTGTGGCATAAGCTGGGTAGGCGTCACTGACATCAATCTGCTTTATGATGTTAGCTGGAGTGATACTGCTGGAAGCACATGGGCGCGCTATGGCATGCCAGTGCTGATTGGTGACCAGCAAAAAGATGCCGCTCAATTAAAAGCGACTTCCCCCGTTGAACAAGCGCAACGACTCACTAAACCGCTGATACTTGCTTATGGTGTGGAAGATGTCCGCGTACCTTTGGTTCATGGAGAGCGCTTCAAAAAAGCCGTCCCCGCCACCACAAAAGTTGAATGGATTACTTACAAAGGTGAAGGCCACGGCTGGCGCCAATTAAATAACAATGTCGACTTCTGGAACAGGGTAGAAAAATTCCTGGATGAGAATACGGCAGTAAAATAAATCAATACGCTTCAATTAAAAAATCCACGCTGATCAGCGTGGATTTTTTTTGTCGGGCACAAATTCGCTCAACCACGCGGATGATGCATGGCATGCAGTTTTTTCAAGCGTTCACGCGCTACGTGTGTATAAATTTGCGTCGTTGAAATATCCGCATGTCCCAGCAACAATTGCACCACCCGCAAATCAGCACCATGGTTCAAGAGATGGGTGGCAAAAGCATGGCGCAAGGTATGTGGTGACAAATGGGTAGTAATGTCTGCCTGCATTGCATATTTTTTGATGAGTATCCAAAACATTTGTCGCGTCATGGCCCCACCACGCGCTGTGACAAACAGGGCATCATCAATTTGCCCGTTCAAGATGGCAGGCCGTCCCTCACGCAGATAGCGCTCCAGCCAGATGCGGGCTACTTCGCCAAACGGCACCAGCCTGGTTTTATCGCCTTTGCCGGTGATGCGTAGCACGCCTTCGTTCAAGCCGACCTCTATGGATCGCAAACCCACCAGCTCGCTGACGCGCAGGCCACAGGCATACAATAATTCCAACATGGTCTTGTCGCGCAAACCATGGGGATTTGTCTCATCCGGCGCCTGCAGCAAGGCAACCACCTGGGCTTCGCTCAGTGTCTTGGGCAATCGCTGACCCTGTTTGGCCGAGCGTAATTTGGTACAGGGGTTTTCACTGATGAGGTTTTGGCGGAATGCCAGCAGATAAAAGCGCTTGAGCACACTCATGCGCCGGTTGGCAGAACTGGCTTTGGATGTGCCGTGTTTGGCTGCAATGTAATTGCCTATGTCTGCATGGTTGACTTCATACAAATGCTTGCCTTGACCCTCATGCAAATATTCAGCAAACAAGCGCATGTCACGGCGATAAGCTTCTATGGTATTTTTTGCCAGCCCGTCTTCCAGCCATAGTGCATCGCAAAACTGATCGATTTGTGACGTCAATTTTTCCGGCAAAATGACAGGTAGCGGTTTTACTTCCACAATTTTTCCTGGGTAAAACCTGCCACGCCCTCATGTGTCAGCAGCCAGCGCTTCACCCCAAGGTGAAATCCTGTCTCATCATCATTGTGGGCAAAGCCACCCAAACCACCAGCAGCAGTAACGCGGTGACATGGGATAACTAGAGGGTACCAGTTGGCACCACATGCCTGCCCTACTGCGCGTGGTGCAGAGCGTATATGCTTGGCGATCTGTCCATAGGTAAGCACCTGGCCGCGCGGTATGGAAGAAATAGCCTGCCAGACCTTGCCCTGGAATGCCGTACCGGCCTCTTTCAAAGGCAGGTCAAATTGAAAATCGGGGTTTTCCAGATAGGCCGTTATTTGCCTGGCGGCTTTTTCAGCTACTTTGTCTGAAGGTGCTTTTTCCTGGAAGCGTGGTGGCAGGTAGACCAGTTCACTAATCTTTTGGTCTTCACAGCGTATGCCAACGGCACCAAAAGGAGCTTCGACAATGGCGGAGAAAAAAACTGCTTCCTTGGATTCTTTGTGTTCTTTGTTCAACATGGTTTTCCTTTTTGACAAAAGAAAAAAGGCGCATCATCCGATGCGCCCTTAAAACATCTTTCGCGTTTTTGGCTGTTTAGCGTCTGCGATTTTTTTAAATTTATCACATTCGCTCAGCTTGTAGTAAAAACGCGCGTCTCCTCAGTGTGTACGGTATCGTTACCGTTATTTTGCACTACCGCCTTTTAAACCTGTGTACCTTTTTTATTCTTCTTTTTGTCTTGCAGAATTCTGAACTGCCGTGAATATAGCATGACAAGTTTTGGCTTTCAAAATAAAAATGATACAAAACAGTGCATTGTTGCAGATATGTGAAAAACGATCATAAACCTAAAAAATGTGCTAGGCAACACCGATTTAAATTCTGCCAAAATAAAAAATGCCGTATTTCCTTGCGGGAAACTAGGTAATTTCTTTCAAAATTTCGTCACTTTACTTTGTTTAACGTATTCACCTACTAAATATGACAAGCATCTGATGATCCTCAATGCGTCAACAATTGGCAGGCGACGGCATGCTGAGTACACCTGCGCATAAAAAACAGGCGGATCAAACCAAATTTTTCACCATTTTGGTGATTGTAAGAACCGTTGGCCTGCATGCCATTCAAGCATGACTCAAATATCATCTGAAATTTGTTGATTAAAAACTACTGCACCGTACGGACAAGTCAAAAAAAACCACCATGCTCATGCCATGGTGGTTTTTGAGGAATTTCAGAAGTCTAGCTAACTACTTGATTACCCAATTACTTAAAGCCCAATTTAGCGCCTTCTTTGTTGACGTTGGCAATCAACTCTTTGCCTATTCGTCCTTCCATTTCTTTTTGTACAGGTAACAAAGCCTTACGCCATTCCGCTTTTTCTTTGTCGGTCAGCACATAGACCGTGGTTTTTCCAGATTTTTTAACTGCTTCCAGTGCATTGTCATTTTCTTGCTGGGCAATAGCATTGGCATACTTGGTTGCCGATTTCATCGCCTCATCCAGCTGGGCACGTATATCTGCTGGCAAGCCATCCCAGAATTTTTTATTGACGATGACAGCATAGCCAAGATAGCCATGGTTAGTCACGGTGACATGTTTTTGTACTTCATGCATTTTTTGCGTGTATAGATTGGATGGCGGGTTTTCTGTGCCATCCACTACGCCGGTTTGCAAGGCTTGATAAACTTCAGAGAATGCCAGCACCTGAGGGTTGGCACCCAAGGCGCGCATTTGTGCATCCAGCACCTTGGATGATTGTATGCGCAGCTTTTGCCCCTTCATGTCGGCTGGCAAATGCATGGGTTTGTTGGAAGACATGACCTTGAAACCATTGTCCCAGAAGCCGAGGCCAATGATGCCTTTGGGTTCCAGTTTTTTCATGAGGTCTTTGCCAATTGCGCCCTCTGTCACGGCGTACAGCACGTCTTTGGATGGGAAAATATACGGCAGATCAAATACTTCGAATTCTTTAACACCCAGCGGGCCAAATTTGGCCAGCGAAGGTGCCAGCATCTGCACCGCACCTAGTTGCAGGGCTTCCAGTTCTTCCTTATCTTTGTACAAAGTACTATTGGCATAGACCTCAACCTTGACGCGGCCCTTGGTGGCTTTTTCTGCCAGTTCCTTGAAACGCTCGGCAGCTTTGCCTTTAGGCGTATCGTTGGAAACCACATGACTGAATTTGATGACGATAGGCGCTTGCGCAAATGCGGCACCACTGACCAGAGATGCGGTCAACAGGGAAAACAGTACTGACTTCAGTTTCATATTTGTCTCCGGACGTTTTTATGGATTGTGTCTATTCTTGCACAGATTATTGCAATGCCAGCATTATCTGCCAACTGTGGAAAACCACAAGTCCAGCAACTAGCAGACAGAAATATTACTGAGTCAGCCATTTCAGCAAAAAAATTACTATACTTGTATTTATTCCATTCATGAACATAATGTGGAAAACCACAGTTGCCGCAGTTGCAGTGCTACCTGAAAATGAGCAACAAAATAAAAATTAATTTTTACAATACGGGGACTCAATGAATCAAAAATCCACATTACCTGGCTGAAGTCCGCTGGTCGTCCTGACTTGCTGCATTGATACGGAATACAAATTTGTAGCTGGTGACGACTGCAACGTAGCGCGGCAAGCGTGTATCTGTCCTTGATCAGCTATAAGGCGCGCAATCAGATCTTATTACCAAGCCACATTGGCAAGGCATATTAGCAAGGCAAAGACATAAAAAGATACTGCCTGTCTTTTCAACATCGCGTTAATTTTTCCAATAGGATCCTGTCATGAAATTTCTCGATCATCTGGAAGAGTGGATTATCGCTGCCCTCATGGGTGGTGCAACGTTCATCATCTTCATTTCCGTTCTTCACCGTTACGGTACCGGCTTCAATATCCCAATAGTGCAAGACTGGTTATTGTCACTGCATTTCAGTTGGGCACAAGAACTGTGCATCATCATGTTCGTCTGGATGGCCAAGTTTGGTGCCGCCTATGGGGTGCGCGCTGGCGTGCATGTAGGCGTCGACGTGCTGGTGACCCGCCTGCCGTCAGAATGGCGCAATGCCACTGTCTATACCGCACTGGTATGCGGCATGATCTTTACCGGCATCATTGGCACATTGGGTCTGACCTTTGTCTGGGAAAACGGCATGCACTATGCCATTTTCCACACCCTGGGCCTGCCTGTAGGCGAACTCACTGAAGGTCCGACTACGCCTGATTTGGAATGGCCTACCTGGATAGTTTATTCCGCAGTCTGGATGGGTTCTTATTTAATGTGCTTCCGCTTTATCCAGGTTGCGCTTGTCTTCAATCGCACAGGCGAATTACCAGTACATGATCATGCCCATGTAGAGGGCTTGAGTGATGAAGAAAATGAAATCCAATTGCAACCGGCAACAGCAGCAGCGAAAGGAGGTGTGTAATGAGCGCCGCCATTGATACACTGGGCATCAAACAGATGTCAAAACAGCGTGCCACGATCGTCTTGTGTGGCATCGTCCTGGCACTTGGTGCCATGTGCATGGTAGGCAAGGTCGGTATTGTCTTCGCCTTGCTGATTGCGCTGATGCTGACTGGCATCCCGGTCTCAATTGCCCTGGGCCTGACAGTGCTGATGTTCATGTACCTGCTGACTCAGGTACCAATCGAAGCCGTGGCCCTGAAGCTGTTCACTGGCATAGAAAAGTTCGAGATCATGGCTATCCCTTTCTTTATCCTGGCTGGTAACTTCCTGACTCATGGTGGTGTTGCCAAGCGCATGATCAATTTTGCTACCAGCATGGTAGGTCACTGGCATGGTGGCCTGGCGCTGGCGGGTATTATTTCCTGCGCCATGTTTGCTCTGGTATGCGGCTCCAGCGTGGCGACTGTGGTGGCGATTGGTTCCATCATCTTGCCTGCCATGGTCAAGCAAGGTTATCCCAAACAGTTTGGTGCAGGCGTTATTATCACGGCGGGTTCTCTGGGTATTTTGATGTTGCCATCGATTCCCAAGGTGATTTACGCGATTTCTACCAATACCTCGATTGGTGCCTTGTTCGTCGCTGGTTTATTCCCAGGCATGCTGCTGACCGCCATGCTGTGTGCAACGACCTGGTTCCTGGCCAGGAAAAATGGCTACCCACGCATGAAACGGGCTACCTGGGGCGAGCGCTGGAAGGCATTCCGCGAAAGTATCTGGGGTCTGCTGCTGGTCGTCATCATCATCGGCGGCATCTATAGCGGCATCTTCACTGCGACAGAAGCAGCGGCCATGAGTGCGGTGTACGCTTTCTTTATCTCTGTCTTTGTTTATAAGGACATGAAGATAGCGAATACTCCAAAAGTGCTGGTCAATTCAGCGGCGTTGTCAGCCATGCTGTTGTACATCATTACCAATGCCGTGCTGTTTTCCTTCCTGATGGCGCATGAGAACATTCCCCAGCTCATGGCTGACTGGATACTGGGCAAAGAACTGGGCAGGGCTGGTTTCCTGTTCTTTACCAATATCCTGCTGCTGTTGGCTGGTAATGTCATGGAACCATCGTCCATCATCCTGGTCATGGCACCTATTCTGCATCCGGCCGCAATGCGCCTGGGCATAGATTCCGTCCATTTCGGTATCCTGATCGATGCGAACATGGAAGTAGGCCTTTGCCACCCACCAGTGGGCCTGAACCTGTATGTCGCCAGTGGCATTTCAAAAATGAGTATTACCGAGCTGACTGTTGCAGTCATGCCGTGGTTGTGTACGATGCTGGTCTTCCTCGTGATTGTCACGTATTGGCCGGGCCTCTCCTTATGGCTGCCACGGGCCATGGGTATGATGTAAGCCAGGTAAACCAGCGAAGGGCCAGAAATAGACCTATTTCTGGCCCTTTGTTTTACAAACCTCGATACAGCCTGGCGGGTATCATGAGCTGAAAAGCCTGCGCATCCACAAATTACCCCTGTCAGCAATGATCAGGCTGCGATAAACTCGTTTTTTATGAAAAGCATCCAACGCTCCCAATCCTGGCCCAATCAAAAGTGGCGCTGGATTATTCCCATTTTGCTGCTGTTGTTATTCTTGTCCACACTGATCTGGTTACCGTGGCAAGCACAACGCATGGAGGCCAATGAGCGTCAGGAACAACTGATCGCTGATTCACTATGGGTAGAACAGGCCATACAATTCCAGCTCAATCGCAACGACGAGGTCTTGCGCCAGGTTGGTAATGAAATCAAATCGGCCAAGTTGCCAAAAGATGCCGTGCTGGAGCGCTTTCGCACCATACTCAAGAATAACCGCGAAATCCAGCGCATCGCCTGGTATGACGCCAGCAATAAATTACTGGTGGATACCCGCGAAGTCATACCGGCAAATAATGACAGGCTGCCCCTGCCCAAGTTTGAATTTGGCGAGCTTGATGTCAGCGAAGAAACGGTGTGCATGAAACCCGTTTTGGAAATCAATGCCAAGAATGCTTACCTCATGCATTGCCAGATCCCTCTGATCAAAGACGATCACCGGGTAGGCAGCATCATGATCAGTTACCGCATGAATGCCATACTGGAGGAGCTGGTGCCTTGGTGGTTTGCCCAGGATAACCAGATCACCATCACCGACATTGACGACCGCATCCTGGCCGAACGCAGCGCCGGTGGCAGCGGCAAAAACGTGTATACCCACAGCCGCGCCTGGGAATTACCCAGTCTGACCCTGGTTTTGCGCACCAACAGCATCAAGACTGAACCAAAGCTCTTGTCGAACTTGCTGGTCTTGTCGGTGATCCTGCTATCGATAGGCCTGATCTGGAGCCTGCTGGCCCTGTGGCGCGATATCAACCGCAGGCTGGCCGCCGAGGGGGCGCTGCGCAAGCAGGTGACTTTCCGCGCTGCCATGGAAAACTCCCTGGTCACCGGTCTGCGTGCGCGTGATATGGAAGGCCGCCTGACTTATGTGAATCCGGCTTTTTGCCGCATGGTAGGTTTCCCGGCGGAAGAAATCATAGGACGCATGCCACCCATGCCTTACTGGGCACCAGAAGCGATAGAAGAATATCAGCAGCGCTTTACCCAGTTACTGGCCGGTACCGTGCCGTCCGAGGGTTTCGAGACGACATACCAGCATGCCAGCGGCGAGCGCATCCCGGTACTGATCTATGAATCTGCCCTTATCGATGAACAGGGTAAGCAGGCGGGCTGGATGAGCTCCATCCTCGATATCTCTGAGCTCAGGCGCGCGCAAGAACTGACCCGCCAGCAGGAAGAGAAATTGCACACCAGTGCCAAGCTGGCGACCATGGGTGAAATTGCCTCGATGCTGGCGCATGAACTGAACCAGCCGCTGGCGGCAATATCAAGCTACACCACTGGTGCAGTCAACCTTTTGCAGGCGGGCATGATAGACCGCAGCCTGTTCCAGAGTGCGCTCGAAAAAGTCAATGCCCAGGCGCAGCGTGCTGGGCAAATCATACGCAGCGTGCATGAGTTTGTTAAAAAACGAGAAGCCGCCCGTGAACCCCTGCAAATTGCTGACCTCATACAAAGTGCCATGCCGCTGGTGGAACTGCAGGCACAGGCCAGCCATGTCGCCCTGCAATGGAAAGTCAAGCTCAAGCTGCCACTGGTGCTGGCAGACCGCGTATTGCTGGAGCAAGTCTTGCTGAACCTGACCAGAAATGCCATTGAAGCCATGCAAACCACGGCACCAGAAAAACGCATACTGCGAGTAGAAGCGGCAATGGATGAGGCCAGCCAGCAAGTGATCGTCAGCGTGACCGACCGCGGCCACGGCATACCGGCAGAAGTGGCTGAGAAACTGTTTTCACCGTTTTTTACCACCAAGTCTGCCGGCATGGGCATGGGTTTGAACATTTGCCGCACTGCCATAGAATTTCATGGCGGCAAGCTCTCACATCATGAAAACCCTGCCGGTGGTACTATTTTCCAATTCGCTTTACCTATACAAGACTATCCGAGCGCATCAAGTTAGCAAAAAATACATAATGCGCCGCACAAAAAACGGGAGATACCATGTTACATATCATCGACGATGAAGAGGTCATCCGTGACTCCTTATCCTGGCTGGCCAGGTCCAGGCAAATTGCCGCACACAGCTATGAAAGTGCAGAAAAATTCCTGA
The DNA here is from genome assembly GCF_049340405.1 of Undibacterium sp. Ji42W. Lineage (NCBI taxonomy): Bacteria > Pseudomonadati > Pseudomonadota > Betaproteobacteria > Burkholderiales > Oxalobacteraceae > Undibacterium > Undibacterium sp. Ji42W. The sequence continues at coordinate 61,705 of NZ_JBMPOV010000009.1, read as the reverse complement.
TCGCCCTCGACAAACCACTGATGTTTGACAGCCAGGGCGACTGCATTCTGCTGGATGTGCGCATGCCCGGCCTGACTGGCATCAACCTGTTTGAAATGCTGGCAGCGCGGCAATTGACCAAGCGCTTGCCCGTGATCTTCCTGACTGGTCATGGCGATGTACCGATGGCAGTAGATACGCTGAAGCGCGGTGCCTTTGATTTTTTTGAAAAACCCTTCAACGACAACAAGCTCATGGACAGGGTGCAAGAAGCCCTTGCCATCTCGCGCCAGGCAGGTTCTGCAGCATTGGTGCATGACCGATTAACCAGCCTGTCTGCCCGGGAAAAAGAAGTGCTGGACCTGATCCTGCTCGGCAAAATGAACAAGGTCATTGCCGACCAGTTGGGTATCAGCATGCGTACGGTGGAAGTACACCGTGCCCATATTTTTGACAAGATGCAAGTCAAAACTGCGGTGGAGCTGGCGGGGCTGCTCAAGTAAATAGATGAAGTAAACCGATGTCCATCTTCACCCTGCTGTTTCCCGACTTCAGTCTGATACTGATCGGCTTTCTGCTGGCACGTCATGCACACTGGGGCGGGCATTTCTGGGCCGGGGTGGAAAAGATCGTGTATTTCATCATGTTCCCTGCCCTGTTGTTTTACACAACTTCACGCACCCGCTTTGATTTTCACTCGACGGGGCATTTGCTGCAAGTCGCCGTCATCACCACGGCCTGTGGCATGTTGCTGGGCTGGCTGGCCAAATTCATGTTCAAGACCGCCCCCAGGATATTTGAGTCCGGTGTGCAAACAGCATTCCGTTTTAATTCCTACATCGCCCTGGCGATTGCCTCGCGTCTGGCGGGTGATGAGGGTACCGCATTGATGGCTTTGCTGATTGGCTTTCTCGTGCCTATCTGCAATATGGGTGCGGTATATGCGCTGGCACACAATAGCGGCAGGCTCATGAAAGAAATCGCCAGCAATCCGCTGGTCGTCGGTACCGCTAGCGGGGTCTTGTTCAGCGTACTTGAAATTCCCATGCCAGAAGGCATAGCCGCCACCCTGTCACGATTAGGCAATGCATCGATCGCATTAGGCTTGCTGGCCGTTGGTGCTGGCATGCGCCTGTCCGGCCTGCGTGAAGCCAAGGGCATAGCCACCTATTTTTTATCGGTGAAGCTGCTGGCCCTGCCTCTGATCGCCCTGTTCCTTGGCCGTTGGCTGGAATTGCCGCCACTGCAATTACAGATTGCCGTGGTCTTCTGCGCCCTGCCCACCGCATCCAGCGCTTATGTGCTGGCGGCGCGCATGGGTGGTAACGGGCCATTTGTGGCCTTCCTGATTTCGGCAAGTACGGTGTTGTCCGTGCTGACTTTGCCGGTCTGGCTGAGCCTGGTTCGTTAAGCCGCCCTGCTCTGTACCATGGTCATCCCTTCGCTACTACGCGGTTTTGACCATGGCGATTCGCAGGGTCGCACAAAATTGCATTAATCTGATCAAAGCTGACAGGCTTGACCAGATGCGCATCAAAACCAGCATCCAGAGCCAATTGACGGTCTTTTTCCTGACCCCAGCCTGTGATGGCGACCATGACGGTTTTTTGCAGTTCAGGCTTGAGACGCAATCCACGCACCAGATCATATCCATTCAAATGCGGCAAACCAATATCAAGGAAAGCAAAATCAGGTTTGAACGCGGCGGCAATACTGAGCGCCTCCGCGCCATCATGGCTGATCAGGGTGGTGTGACCAATCAATTCCAGCAACTCGCCAAATCCCTTGACGAAATCCACGTTGTCATCCACCAGAAAAATGCGGTATTTCGCATTCGCCGCTTGCCTGTCTGCCGCCTGCTGCTCATCCGCTACAAGATGAGCCAACGCTGGTAAACGCAAGATAAATTCACTTCCCTCGCCCATCCCGGTGCTACGGGCGACAATGCTGCCGCCATGCAATTCTGCCAGACGGCGCGCTAATGACAAGCCTACACCCAGTCCGGCATTGGAACGCTCTATCGACGAATCAGCCTGGCTGAACATGTCGAAGATACTTTCCTGCATGTGTGGCGCAATGCCTATCCCATTGTCCTTGATGCGTATTTCAATATCATTGCCGTCCAGCGCAGCGGTCAAACTGATCTGCCCGCCTTGCGGTGTATATTTGACTGCATTGTTGAGGAGGTTGGAAACGATCTGCGCCAGTCGTGTGGCGTCGCCGGCGATCATCAATTTCTGAACAGGTAACTGTATTTCAAATTGATGGGCAAACTTATCGATCAGCGGGCGGGCAATCTCGACTGCATTATTGATGATGGCATGCAGCGACACGGGTGCCACCTGTATCGCCAGTTTACCGGTATTGATACGTGAGACATCCATCAAGTCATCAACCAGGCGCACCATTTGCACCAGTTGTCTTTCCATGATGTCCCGTGCCTTGGCCGTTGCCGCTTTGTCGCCTTCTTTCATCCGCAAGATGTCGAGGCCAGTGCGTATGGGTGCCAGCGGATTGCGCAATTCATGTGCCAGCGTCGCCAGAAACTCATCCTTGCGACGGTCGGCCTGCAACAGCGCCTCCTCTGCTGATTCGCGTATGCGCACTTCCTGTTCCAGCCTGGTATTGGTCGTTTCCAGTGCATCGGCACGGCGGCCCAGTTCAATCAGCATGTCATTGAATGCAGCGACAAGCGTACCGATCTCGCCACCATCGCGGCTTTCTACCCGCAAGGAAAAATCCCGGTTGTGTATGACCCGGCGGGCAACATCAGTGATTGATCCCAAAGGCGTGGTAATGGCCACCTGCAAACGTGAGGCTACAATACCTGCCAGTAACAGGCTGATCAGCATGACAGACACCAGGATCATGCTGTAACTCTTGATCCGTTCAAACAGAGGATAAATTTCGCGGATGTATACCGTGCCAAGAAATTCACCGTTTTCTATGACGCGGTAATAGACATGCAATTCACTGCCATCTATCGTATAACCAGATGCGCCCGGTGATTCGGGATAGGCCGGTGAAACCAGGTCCGGCTGCCTGTAGCCAGCAAAGCGATTGCCATTGGCATCATAGATTGCTCCTACCAGGATTTGCGGTCTGGCGCGCAACATACCCAAATTGTGTTCTGCAGCAGCGTTATCATTAAAACTCAACGCGGGTGCCACTGCCTTGCCGACAATTTCTGCTTGGGTAGAAAGGTCACTGACCCATGAACGCTGGAAGGACACCAGGTCGTAAATCAGCATGGCGACAGAAGCGACAATCACGGCCACCAGCGTCGTGATCATCGCCATCATGATCAGCTTGCCTCTGACGCTGTTGGTTTCAAATAATGTTTTCATGGCGTCGCTTTTTGCACGAGATAAGCAACCGACAGCAAGCGTGAACTCAGCTTCAGGCCTGCTTTGTCAGCAGCTGGTAAAGACACTTCAAAACGCACCCTGTCATCCACCATACGGAAATTGATCACACTGCCCAACCGCATGCCGCTGTCAAATTCTGTGATCGTCAAGATACCCAAAGAGGCGGCGTTGCGTAAAGGCCTTTCGGCGGAATCTGATTCAGCCACGCCAATGAACAAGATGTTCAAGCCATCCAGTTTTTCCCTTGGCCCCAGCGTCCTGACGGTCACTATACGTCCGTTGATACTGCGCCCGCTGACCTGGCGCGTCAGATCATTTGCCACATCGTCAGCACCAAGCACACCGATCACCAGCGGCGTCTCGGCACTGCCAACTTCAACTGCCGGGAAATCAATATATCCAATAAATTTTGCAATGAACGCCGCCTTGATATTGCGTTCCTGCGGTACTTCAGCCTTGACTGACCATGCAGTACAAATCACAAAAAATGGCAAAAACATGCAAGCGAGCGTACGCCAAAAGAATGGCGCAACCCTGGAATGACAGTCAGGACTGATAGAAGCCTGAACCTGAACTTGAACTTGATCTGAGAGCTTGAGATGGATATCAGTCATGATGGCTGATTAAAAGCGCTTGGAGATTTTTAACAACACGGCACGGTCAAAGACACTTCTACCGGCAAGACCGCCAAATTCAGTGTGCGTAGCGTGCAAAAGATTCTGCCCTATGAGCGCAACGTCCACATCGGGCCGCACCCGCCATGACCATTGTGCATCCATCTCGTAATACGCGGGCACGGCCGGATTTGACAGTTCTGAGTTATAGCGCAACGATACATCCAGTTGCTGATTCTGCGACAAATCAGAAGAAGAACGCAAGGTCCAATGGCGGCGCGGATCATTGTTTGCCAGCCCGCTGCTGGCGCTGGAATCCTTGCTACCGGCTTTAAGTTGGGTAGTGATGTTTTGCACGACCAGACCACCCGAGAGACGCCATTTGCTCACTGGCTGCCAGCGCCACCATGCTTCCAACCCCCTGGTCCTGCCTTCGCCCATATTCTGAAATACCGCCCCACCGCTTGTCTGGGGTTCCAGCGTACGCAAACTATCATAGCGGCTGGTAAACGCAGTCAGTGAGTAGGAAAAACCATTATCAAGCTGAGCGCGGTAACCGATTTCGAGAACCTTTGCCACTTCAGACTGGAAGTCTGGTCCACCCGCAATTCCAAACTGTGGAATGCTATTCACCACAGGTGGATTGGTCGGAGAATAAAAATCACGGTCTATGCGTGACGGCGCACGCACTGTACGTGACAGGCTGGTCCATATCAATTTAGACTGATCTGGCATCCAGGCCAGGCGTACATTGGGCAAATGTTCCCAGGCCGTGTAATTATTATGCTCTGACTTTAGTCCTATGGTGACCTTCAAACGCTTGTCGATGGCAATTTCATCCTGGGCAAACACACTGCCCCAATGCATGCTCAGGTCGCCTGGCAAAAAACCGAAGCCCTGGCCATTGCTGATGCGGTCACTTGAATAGCGGTACGCACCACCCCATGAAAAACGGTGTGTATCGCCAAGATGCAGATTATGTTGCGCCTGTAAATCCACTGTGCCAAGGCGCTCGGCAAAGGCATTTGGTTGATTACGTTCAGTATGGTCGAATATAACGCCCAGATGCAAGTCAGAACCATTGTCGAGCTTGCTATTGAGGGCACCTGTCAGATTGGCGCCACTGATATGTATGTCAGCCGTACTCGTCTGGCCCAGTTCGCCAGAGTAGGCATCGCCCGAGAGAGAGATGCCATAATTACGGATCAGCCAGTCAGACCGGAAACCCGCTTGCAAACGGCGAAACCCAGTGTGGGTGTTGCCCCCGGCAGCCGTGAAAGTATCATCTACCTCGGTGGCTTTTGCATAGATCCGGTAATAGCCCTTGTCAAATAATTCGCCACCATAACGGAACCCACCCACGCGGTCTTTGCTGCCACCGACAAAACCGAGGACACCATCCTGCGTATCCTTGGCTGACTTGGTGATGATGCTGATGACCCCATTGACTGCATTCGCGCCATAGATAGTCGCACCAGGGCCGCTGATGACTTCTATGCGTTCAATATCCGCCATGAGCACATCCTGCGCATCCCAGAAGACGCCAGAAAACAGGGGAGAATAAATACTGCGCCCATCAATCAGCACCAGCAGTTTATTTTCAAACGCACTGTTAAAGCCACGGGCAGTGATCGCATAATTACGCGCATCGACCCGCGACACTTGCAAATTCGGCGCCAGTCGCAAGGCCTCAGGCAAACTACGCGCACCGCTGCGGGCAATTTCAGCTGCACTAATAATATAAATCGAGGCCGCCGCATTGCCCAGCCTCTCTTCCTGGCGGGACAAGGATGTAATGACAACTTCGCTCAATTGCTCCAGAGAAAGCACAGGCAATTCAGCATCTCCCTCCAGCGCCAGCGCGCTGACTGGGGAAAGCAATAACAGGAGAGCTGAACATACAGCTGCATAAATGCGTTTTTGGGGCATGATAAGCTGTGTGTAGATATATTTAATGAACGTCTGCTGTCATACAAGCCATGGCAGCATGATAAGAGATGATTGTCGCAGAAAACTGTTAGCTACGCCACATAGGGTGTGGAAGCAACAAATTAGCGTCACAACTGCCTACAGGTCGCGTTGCTGTTGGTGTTTGGTTTGACTTTGGGGTTGTTGTTGAACTTGGCAGTTCCCATGTGTAGACGCCGTTTGTGCAATACAGAAAATGGATCAAGAAATGACCGTTGTCCGAGCCTAGCGAGTTTCGGAGCTTCCCATTTTTTGTATTGCAAAAACGGGAACCCCGTCAGGGGGCGATGATGCCTGGGTCGCCTTTCTTTGAATTCCTTCTTTGGCGACGCAAAGTAAGAATTTCGGCTGCCGGGCCGAAACCCGGCTTGGCTCTACGAAGTGCAATCGCATTACACGCGACACAAATATGCAACAAACGCCCTAGGCTCCAGCCTTCGCTGGAGCGACGACATTACGAGTTCGGTTTATGAATACCGTATTCATTAGTCGCTATTTGAGGGATTAACTGTCCACCCCATGCTGCTCCAAAGCCCAAACCACATGCTCCCTCACCATCTCAGACGGATGTACCAAGCGAGACTGCAAAGCGGCCACGATTTCAACATCCCCGCACATGCTCACCGCCGCATTCCCCAACCCAACCGCAATATTCCGCAACCAGCGCTCATGCCCTATGCGCCGTATCGGGCTACCTTCCAGCATGCGCAAGAATTGCTCTTCCGTCCAGGCAAACAAATGCACCATGCGGGCATTGTCGAGTCCATTGCGGACAGAAAAATCATCCACAGCCGCGGCCTGGGCAAATTTATTCCAGGGGCACACCAACTGGCAATCATCACAACCATAGACACGGTTACCTATCAGCGGGCGCAATTCCACCGGTATGCTGCCGTGCAATTCTATGGTCAGGTAAGACACGCACAAGCGCGCATCGACGGTATAAGGTGCAACGATCGCCTTGGTCGGGCAGACATCCATGCAAGCGCTGCACTGGCCGCAATGCTCGCCAACTGGTTCATCAACAGGCAAAGGGATATCAATCAGGATTTCACCCAGAAAGAACATGGAGCCCGCTTCGCGACTGAGTAACAGACTATGTTTTCCGCGCCAGCCCAGGCCAGCCTTGGCGGCCAGCGCCACTTCCATGACCGGGGCTGAATCAGTAAATACCCGGTAGCCGAAGGGGCCTATGGCTTTTTCTATGCGGTCAGCCAGTTGCTGCAGGCGAGTGCGCAAGACTTTGTGGTAATCGCGGCCACGCGCGTACAAGGAAATGACAGCCTTATCGTCAGCCTGGTTCCGCTCTTCGGCCCGCCAGCTTTCAGTCTTGGGTAAATAGTTCATACGGGCAGAAATCACCCTGACCGTGCCCGGCACTAGCTCTGCCGGGCGGGTGCGTTTAGTACCGTGGCTGGCCATATAGGCCATTTCACCATGATAGCCCGCATCCAGCCAGGCCTGGAAGCTGCCTTCTATATGCGACAGATCGACGTCACCTATGCGCAGCTCGGCAAAGCCCAGCTCCTTGCCCCACAGGCGTATTTGCCCCGCCAAGTCGGCTAGGGCTGTGCTGTCCAGACTCACGCGCTAAGCCCTCTGTAGTACACAGATTGAGGGTGTTGTGCTATGTTAGGCAGATTCATGAATAGGAACTTTGCAGGAAATGTCACATTATAAGACCACACTCGCCAATGAAGCAGCTACCCAGGCACTGGGTAAATGCCTGGCGCATGCGCTGACGCCGGGCATGAGCATCTTTTTGCATGGTGACCTCGGTGCAGGCAAGACCGCCCTGACCCGCGCCATGATCCATGCCGCCGGTCACAATGGCAATGTCAAAAGCCCGACCTATACCCTGGCGGAACCTTACCAGGTCACACTCAAGGGACAGACTGTCACCATCATGCATTTTGACCTGTATCGCATGATCAGTGCAGATGAATTTGCCGAAGCAGGCTTCAGGGAAGAGTTTAATGACAGCAATATCTGCGTCGTTGAATGGCCAGAAAAAGCCGATGGCGTACTGCCAGAACCCGATTTGAATGTATTTTTGCGCGTCGCTGGTAACGGTCGTGAGGTAGAATTGCACGCGTTGTCTGCTAAAGGTATCGCATGTCTCGCATCACTCAAGTTCGCCCCGAATCTGTAAACGCTGAAAAGCCTGAAAGTACGCCTGGTACTGATACAGCGCGCTCCCAAAAACGCCGCGTCCTGCTCAAGGCAGGCGGTACCCTGCTGCTCTCTGTCCTGGCACCTGCTGCCAGGGCGGCGCAGATACTGGCCGTGCGCGTCTGGCCGGCAGAAGACTATACCCGCGTCACGCTGGAAAATGACAGCGAGCTCAAAACCAATCACTTCGTGCTGAAAGACCCATATCGCCTGTTTGTCGATATTGAAGGCCTGGAGTTGAATGCCAAGCTCAAGGAGCTAGTTGCCAAGATCAAGTCGAATGATCCCTACATCAAGCAAGTGCGTGTGGGTCAGAACCGCCCCAATGTCGTGCGCCTGGTATTTGATTTGAAAGAAGAAGTCAGCCCCCAGGTATTTACCCTGCCACCGGTAGGCAATTACAAGCACAGGCTGGTATTCGATCTTTACCCCTCCAACCCCACCGACCCTTTGGCTGCATTGATAGAAAAAGGGGAATGGAACAAGGAACCAGGTGCCATCACCCAGGCACCGGTAGCGACCGCCAACCCGGCAGATATATTGGCGGGCAAGAGTGAGCCAAAAGTTGAGCCCAAGCCAGAAGTCAAGCTGGATGCCCTGCCAGAAATCAAACCTGGTGCACCTGCCATAGAGAAACAGGAAAAACCGGTACAACTGACGCGCATGATCACCATCGCCATCGACCCTGGCCACGGTGGTGAAGACCCAGGTGCCATAGGCCGTGGCGGTAGCCGTGAAAAAGACGTAGTCCTGGCTATTGCAAAACGCCTCAAGGCCAAGATAGAGCAGCATCCCAATATGCGCGTCATGCTGACCCGTGACTCTGATTATTTTGTGCCGCTGAATGTCCGGGTGCAAAAAGCCCGTGCCGTGCAGGCAGATCTGTTCATGTCCGTGCATGCAGATGCCTTTGTCAATTCCAGTGCGCGCGGTTCATCGGTATTTATCCTGTCAGAAAAAGGGGCGAGCTCAACTGCCGCCCGTTGGCTGGCAGATAAAGAAAATGCTGCCGACCTGATTGGTGGCGTGAATATCAAAACCCATGACAAGCAGCTTGCCAGCGTCTTGCTGGATTTATCAACGACAGCACAAATCAATGATAGCCTCAAGCTGGGCAAGGTCGTGCTCAGTGAGATCAGCGGCATCAACAGGTTGCACAAAGGTTCGGTTGAACAGGCTGGCTTTGCAGTATTGAAAGCGCCTGACATCCCCAGTATCTTGATAGAAACCGCCTTCATCTCCAACCCGGAAGAAGAAGCCAAGCTGACCGACAATGCCTACCAGGATCAACTGGCAGATGCCGTCATGAAGGGTATCAAGAAATATTTTTCCAAGAACCCGCCGCTGGCTAAAAACCGCATGACCTGATGTCCTTGATGTGCCTGATGTACTTGATGTACTTGATGTACTTGATGTAATGCACAGGCGCTTAGTAACTACAGAGTAGTTGTACCTTACGCAGCGCATTCGCCAGTGAATCAAGCGGTATCGACCCCAATGCCAGCCGCAAGGCTTGCGGCGCACTTGTACCAGCGGAAAAGGCATCTGCCGTGCTGACCATGACGCCTTGCTTTGCAAGCTCGGCGGTGATCTGCTCAGCCCGCACGCCTTCACTCAAACTCAGCCACGCATAATAAGATGAAGGATGCGACCTGACATCGCAGCTCTGTAAAATTGTGCGTGCCAGCCGTTGCCTCTGCCTGGCGTCCTTGCGCTTTCTTACTTCCAGCTCATCGACGACACCAGATTCTATCCACAGGCAAGCCAGGGCGATCATCAATGAAGGCGTATTGCCAGATGTGACGCGGATTGCTGTTTCCAACGCTGGTATCAAGACTGGTGGTGCAGCCAGCATGCCTATGCGCAAACCCGATGCCACGCTTTTTGACAGGCCGGAAATATACACAGTCTGCTCAGGCGCATAACAAAAAACTGGCTTGGGTGCAGGCTCTGCCAGGAAGGCATAAGCGCCATCCTCTATGATCAGGAATTGATGCTTTTGCGCCAGTTGTGCGAGTTGTCTACGCTCTGCGTCCGTCATCACCGTACCCATGGGATTATGCATGGTGGGCATCACATACACGGCACGCACTGGCCGCCGTTTGCACAGCGCAGCCAAGGCTGGCAAGTTCAATTTGCCTTCTGCCAGCGGCAAGGCTTCCACATCCAGCCGCGAAGATTGCGCCAGGGTTTTCATGCCGGGGAACGTCAGCGCATCCATGACCAGGATATCTCCCGGTGCCAGCAAGGCCTGCACCGTCACCGCCAGAGCCTGTTGCGCACCGTTGACGATGAGTACCTGCTCAGCAGGCAAGCGCAAGCCACGGTTGCGCAGATGGCGGGCGGTGATTTGCCGTTCATGCGGGCGGCCACCTTGGGGAGCTGCGTGCAACAAGGCATCCAGGTCACCTGAGCTGGCGATGCAGCGCAAGCCTTCACGCAACATCTCATCCTGACCCGGCAAACAGGGATAATTGAAAATCAAATCCACCGCACCTGATTGCAAGGTCTGCTGCTCCAGCCCCAAGCCGCGCGGCAGGCTGGTGTCGCGTACAAAAGTGCCACGTCCCATCTCGCAAGCTACCAGGCCATGCGTCTCCAGCTCGGTGTAAACGCGTGATGCTGTCGCCAGGGCAATGCCACGCTCTTGCATAAGTTTGCGCAGGGTAGGCAACTGCGCACCGGGCCGCAATTTGCCACTGCGGATGCGGGTAGCATAATCATCAACGATGGATTTGTAGCGAGCCAGGGCCATAAGATGGTAACAAGAGAGTATCTAGAACAATTTTTTTACTGTATCAGATCAAAAGACTACACTGCCTGCATCTTTTCAGCAATCACCAGGACGCCACCATGATCAGCTTGAGTACCCTAACCACCTTCAGCATTGCTGTCTTGCTGTTGCTGTGTTCACCCGGCCCCAACATGGCGTTTGTCATGACTTGTGGCATGCAATACGGCATACGTGGCGGTATCGCTGCCGCATTGGGCATAGGTGCAGCTGACATCCTCCTGACGCTGCTGACTGCCTGCGGCATCACCGCCATCATCACCGCATGGCCACCGTCATTTGATTTGATACGTTACGCGGGCGCAGTGTATTTGCTGTGGATGGCTTACAAGGCGCTACGTAGTCCTGCCTCAGCAACGCAAACTGCCGACAAGACCGTACCGCTACACACCGTATTTGCCCGTGCCTGCCTGAACTGCCTGCTCAATCCCAAGGCCTTGTTATTCTTCATGGTGTTCTTGCCGCAATTTGTCGACGCACAAGCAGGCATGGTCACCCAGCAATTAGTCATATTAGGCCTTACGCTGACTGCCATCAGTATTGTCTTTCATATCCTGCTGAGCAGTTTTGGTCATGTTATACGCCGAGCCCTGGTGCGCCATGCCAAAGTTGCAAAATTGCAGGCACACATACTGGCGGCAGTGCTGTCCTTGCTGGCTTTGCGTTTGTTATTGATGACGCGCTAACGACACAGCTTTTCAAGAGTGCTGTTATCTGTATGCTATGATTTACCGCCATAGACCAACCCATGGGGAAAATTCTCCCCCTTACAGGAAATATCCGCCCCTATGGCAATCAAAACCATCTTGAATGTAAGCGCCCTGGCTGGCGTAAAGATCACTTCCCGCCTCATCGGTTACACAGCCTTTGGCGTATTTCTGAACTTGGTTTTATTACTGTTTTTTACCAGCTGGGCTGGCAGGGGCCACAGCGGCTTGCCATTATTATTGCTTTGTGTGACGACCTTGCTGGCACCCATCCTGTATTTCTTCGTGGGTAAAAAGCAGGGTGTCGCCGCTGCCCTGCACTTTCTGGCAGAGCGCCATGGTACTGACCTGAGCCAGTTCGTGGTCGGCAAACTGACCGACAGCTATCCACAGTTGCTGGACAAAGCCCATAGCGCTGGCAGCACCAGTGCGGCCATCCATGAAAAAATCACCGAACAACTCAATAAAATGGGAGAACAGTCCGCCGTCAACAAGCTGGTCTTTAGCTCGCTGCTGCAAAAGTTTGATTTTATTTCTGTGATAGGCCGGGTATTGGAAAGCAACCCTGCCGCTGGCTCAGGCAGCCGCGAAGAGACCGCAGAAAAAATAGCCAAAGCCCTGGAAGAAAAAATGCGCGCAGATGATTTGAAACCAGATTTAAGCGCCCCCCGCAAACTGGTTGTGTGCAATATCGCCGCAGCCCTGTTTTGCGCGAGTATCTTGCCGGTGATATTCAGGTAGGTGGAGAGGCGGTATTCACATGCCAAGTCAAAAACGGAGCGTAGGTTGGGCTACGGGGTATCAGCCCAACACTGGGCCTTAACAAACGTATACGTAATTTAAAGCCGAGTGTTGGGCTGATAAATCGTAGCCCAACCTACGCCACTTGCTCAACCTACGAAATTACAATCAATTGCCGCTTATCAAACGCAATTAAGGAAAAGCAATTTCCCAAACCCCGTCCAAAACCTACTCCCCCACACTAGCATCCGAATCACAAGCAGTCCCCGCCGCTATCCACCGCCTCACCCGCCTGGCAAACCAGCCCTGCCAGGCAAACGGCAGCAAGCGCACATACTTCGCAGGCTGCACCAACATCCCACAACGATACTGTTGCACATCCGCATGCCATTCCAGTGCCTGACAACTGCCACGAAACTGTAATAAAAACAACCGCGCCACAGGACAAGGCTCTGCCGCACAACAAACTCCACAACCATTACAGGTCTGACCCAGGGCAGGCTTGTCTGGTGCACTGGCTTGTAGCCACATAACCGTGGATGAAATTTGCCTGGGCTTCAAGATAAAGACTCGCTTTCAAGAAGGTTTGCGTTTGCCTCTGAAGAGTTTCCACAAACCACCCAGCACAACAGGTACAACCGCTGCGCCGACACCGATCAGGACGACGGTATTCAAATGGTCGCGCAGGATAGGGATATTACCAAAATAATAACCTGCAAGCACCACGCTGAACACCCACAACAAGGCACCAAGTACATTGTAGAGCTGAAAAGTCTTGTGCGTCATCTCAGAAAAACCTGCCACAAAAGGGGCAAAGGTTCTCACCAGTGGAATAAAACGCGCCAGCACCACCGTCTTGCCGCCATGTTTTTCATAAAACATATGCGTCTTCATCAAGGCGTTGCGGTCTATCCAGCGAAAATCTTTTTCCATGACCTTGTGGCCGATCAGGCTGCCTATCCAGTAATTGATGGAGTTACCCGTGATAGAAGCGATCACCAGAATGGCGATCAGCACCCAGACATTCAATGGTGAATTGAGCGAAGCGCACAGGGCACCGGCAATGAATAGCAGCGAATCCCCCGGCAAGAAAGGGAAAACGACAAAAGCAGTTTCACAAAATACAATGGCGAACAAAATGACATAGACCAGCGTGCCATACTGCGTAACGAAAGTGCCCAGCATTTTATCGACATGTAAAATGATGTCGAGGAGTTGCATAAAATCCATTATTGTCCCAGGGTCTAGATAGTCTGTGCATAAAGCCGCCGCAATCATACACCAGACAGCAATGTCTGCGACGCCTGACAGGTATAATCATGACATGAATTCGAACCCTGCTTCCCATCGCCCCATCCTGGCCCTGCCCGACAACCTGATTTCCCAGATCGCCGCTGGCGAAGTCGTGGAAAGGCCATCTGCCGTTGTCAAGGAAGTGTTGGAAAACGCCCTCGATGCCGGTGCCAGCAATGTCGTCATCCGTCTGGAAGAAGGCGGCGTCAAGCGCATTGCCATTACCGACAATGGCCGCGGCATACCGCCAGAGCAGTTAACGCTGGCCGTGGCCCGCCATGCCACCTCCAAGATTGCCAGCCTCGATGAGCTTGAACATGTCGCCACTCTGGGCTTTCGTGGCGAGGCGCTGGCCTCCATCGCCTCGGTATCATTGCTGACGCTGACCACCCGCACCGCAGATGCCCCCCATGCCTGGCAGATAGAAAACGGCAAGGTCTCACCCGCATCCGGCGCGCTAGGCACGACGGTAGATGTACAAGACCTGTATTACAACACCCCGGCCAGACGCAAGTTTTTAAAGTCTGAGCAGACAGAATTTGGCCATTGCGCCGAGATCGTGCGCCGCATTGCCCTGGCCAGACCCGATGTCTCGTTTTCACTTAGCCACAATGGCAAGGCAGTCGATCACTGGAATGTCAGCGCCATCGACAAGCGTAGCGCGCAGATTCTGGGTGAAGCTTTCTCCAATGCCCGCCTGTCCCTTGATGAAAGCGCAGGCCCCTTGCGCATACACGGCTTTGTCGGCCTGCCGACAGCATCCAAGGCCCGTGCCGATGCGCAGTTTTTCTACGTCAATGGCCGCTTCGTGCGCGACAAACTGCTGACGCATGCCGTGCGCGCTGCCTATCAGGACGTATTGCATGGTGACCGTTACCCATCCTACGTACTAGGGCTGGATCTGGACCCCGCACTGGTCGATGTGAACGTACACCCATCGAAGATAGAAGTACGCTTCCGCGATAGCCGCTCTGTGCATCAGTTTGTCTTCCATGCTGTCAGCCGGGCTTTGGCGCAAACATCCGCGACAGCATTTGGTACTGTCCCCGGCCCCATGTCTGCTGGCTCTGGCATCGCTGCACCTGCAAATGGAAGCACGCCGTGGATAGCCGGTGAACAGACCACCTTTGCAGCGCAGTTTGCCAACCCATCTCCCTATGCTGGTGGTGGAGGCGGAAACAATAGCGGCGGCTACGGCAATGCCTACCAAAATCCCTACCGCCCACAGCCAAATGGCGGCGTCACCCAGAGTATGGAAAGCTACGGCGCTTTCTTCCGCCCCAATGTGAATAGTGCTGTCAATGAAGCCGGTGCCAGCTATGCACCAGCCAACCAGATCGCCAACAGCCTGCCAGATGATGACTACCCCTTAGGCTTTGCCCTCGCCCAATTACATGGCGTGTATGTGCTGGCACAAAACAGCAAAGGCCTGGTGCTGGTCGACATGCATGCCGCCCATGAACGCATACTCTATGAACAATTAAAAAACGCTCTGGACGAAAACAGCATGCCGGTGCAACCCATGCTCATCCCCATCACCTTTTTTGCCGATGCAGTAGAAGTTGGCACGGTAGAAGAACACCAGGACACCTTGAAGGCACTGGGCTTTGACATGGCCGCCATCTCGCCGACCACGCTGGCCGTGCGCGCCGTGCCAGCCCTCCTGAAGAATGCCGATGCCCAGTCACTGGCACGCGATGTTTTGCGTGAAGTGCGTGAATTTGGTGGCTCACGCGTCTTGATAGACAGGCGCAATGAATTGCTCGGCACCCTGGCCTGCCACACCGCCGTGCGCGCCAACCGCAGCCTGACCGTGCCAGAAATGAACGCCCTGCTGCGCCAGATGGAGCACACAGAACGCTCAGACCAGTGCAACCATGGCCGCCCGACCTGGGTGCAACTGGGTTTGAATGATCTCGACAAGATGTTCTTGCGTGGTCAGTGATGTGGACAAGAGCGTGACCAAAAACGTGATCAAGAGCGTGCAAACTCCCAAAGCAGCCATGAACCTGTCAGCGCAGGCCATCGCCCAGTTCTCGACAGCGCCGCTGTTCTTTTTGATTGTCGCATTCCTGATGCTGCAACCCTTGAGCACTGACCTGTACCTGGCATCCCTGCCCAGTCTGGCAGCAGCATTTGATGTGCCTGCCTCAACGGTGCAACTGACGCTGTCCATTTTTGTGGCCGGCTTTGGTGGTGCGCAACTGATCATAGGCCCCTTGTCTGACCGCTTTGGCCGCCGCCCGGTGGTGATAACGGGGCTGAGTCTCTACCTGCTCGCCAGCCTCTTGTGTGGCGCATCCCAAAGCATGGGCATGCTGATTATTGCGCGCTTCTTGCAGGCACTGGGCTGCTGTTCTGCCGTCATCATTGCGCGCGCCATCGTGCGCGATGCTTACGACCCGCAAGACAGTATCAAGGTCATTTCCAAAGCCAGCAGTTGGGTATCTGCCGCGCCTTTGCTGGGGCCTATCCTGGGTTCATTCTTGCAAGTCAATCTGGGCTGGCGTGCAGCATTTTTTGTGCATGCCCTGCTGGCAGCGGCCTTGCTCATCCTGGTCATTTTGCGCCTGCCAGAAACCAATCTGTATAAAGACGCCAAGGCCACCAATGTCAGCGGCTTGCTGCGCAATTACCGCATCGTGCTGGGGGCACCAGTGTTCTGGGTATATGCCTTGCCGGGTGCCTTGTCGTATGGCTCGATTTTTGTCTTCATCTCTGGTGCATCTTTTGTGCTGATCAAGGTGCTGCTTTTGCCAACAGCCTGGTTCGGTTATTGTTTTGCCTTTGGCGTATCCGGCTACCTCAGCGGCACCGTGGTATGCCGCCGCCTGCATGCGCGCTTTGGCACCAAGATCACCATGCGCATGGGCAGCAGCCTGTCTCTCGCTGCTGGCGCTACGTTTCTGGCAATGACACTGGCAGGTATGCAGCACTGGGCCATGATACCGCCCATCATGTTCATGACCATGGGTGCGCATGGTATCAACTTCCCTATTTCGCAATCCAATTCTGTCTCGCCTTTCCCGCAACAGGCGGGCACTGCTGCTGGCCTCATGGGGGCGCTGTACATGCTGGTCGCCTTTATCATCGGCAGCATCGTTGGTGCAACGCATAATGGCACGGTCTACCCACTCGCCATCATCGCCTGCAGCATGGGCAGCGTGATCTTTATCGCCGCCCGCGTCCTCCCTGCGCTGATCCCGGCAGAACAACCCCTATGAATATGTCAGTAAACAAAGTCATCGCCATCATGGGGCCGACCGCCTCAGGCAAAACCGCCGCCGCGCTGGAAATTGCGCGCCACTACCCGGCAGAAATCATCTCTGTCGATTCTGCCCTGGTCTATCGCGACATGAACATAGGCACGGCCAAACCCAATGCAGCAGAACTGGCCGCAGTACCCCACCACCTCATCGACATCATCGACCCGGCAGAGTCTTACTCGGTAGCGCAATTTCGCAAGGACACACAAAGACTGGTCGCCGAGATACAAGCCAGGGGCAAGCTGCCCCTGCTGGTCGGTGGCACCATGATGTATTTCAAAGCCATGATGGATGGCCTTGACGAGTTGCCAAGCGCAGACCCCGCCATACGTGCAGAGCTCGATGCAGAAGCCGCCCGCATAGGCGTAACCGGCCTGCATGCCAGACTGGCAACGCTGGACCCGGAAACCGCCGCAAGACTCAAACCACAAGACAGCCAGCGCATACAACGCGCCCTGGAAATCATCGCCATCACCGGCCAACCCATGTCCGCCCTGCTGGCCAAACAGGAACGCGCCGCCCCCCCCTTCGACATGCACGCTATCTCGCTGGAACCATCAGAGCGCAGCGTACTCCACCAACGCATCGCCTTGCGCTTTGACACCATGCTACAGCAAGGTTTTATCGATGAAGTCAAAGCCCTAAAACAAAGACCAGACCTGCACGCCAACTTGCCATCCATACGCTGCGTAGGCTACCGCCAGGCCTGGGATTATCTCGATGGCATAACCACGCTCGCAGAAATGCGCGAACTAGGCATCATCGCCACCCGCCAGCTCGCCAAACGCCAGGTCACCTGGCTAAGATCCATGCCAAACCGCATCATCATCGACTGCCTCGCAGCCGACGCGCAGGCGCAGATCATGGAGAGTGTCAGACAGGCATTGAACAGCCAGGCATGAAGACAACGCCAAGCCCGATGTGAAGCTTGGTATAGATATCAATGTGAACCTCATTTTTACACTACGCAGCCTAATTCAGACACAAAACTAGAAATGCTTTGCTTTTTAAGCAAAAATAGCCGCAGTTTCCATCAAAATCTGGTTTTGCATATTGACAGCCAAAAGCCAAACTGACATAATCGCAGGCTTCTTGGTGATATAGCTCAGTTGGTTAGAGCACAGCACTCATAATGCTGGGGTCGGTGGTTCAAGTCCACCTATCACCACCAGAATTTTTTGGCAGAGCAATCTGCCAGATGCAAAGAACCCGCTTTTAGCCTTGTGCTGAAGCGGGTTTTTTGCATTCAAGTTACGTATCAACACAATATCAGGCCAAATTCACTCTCTCAAAAAGTCAAAGACTCATTACACCAATAATGCATATAAAGTCTAATCAAATTCAAGCAAGAGTTTCAAAATACTCATACAAAAAACTCTCTCCATCCTGATTAAATGGAATTTCAGTATAAATTGATAAATTTTAATAAATGTTTATTAAGTTGTCGTTTAGATAAATTCACAATGCTAGAATGTACAAAATTCAATATTCACAAAATCTCCCTTATTTAAATCATTATTAAAATAACCAGGTACATGATGATAACGGCAATCGCAAAGTCAAAAAAAGAACTTGGCCTGGGTGACAATAAAGAAATACGTATCCAATCAATTAAAGCAATTGAAATAGAAAAATTCAGAACATTTCAGAGTAGGACTGTAGAGCTCGGAAGTCACGTTACTTTGCTAATTGGACGCAATGGAACAATGAAAACTTCGTTGATGGGTTTGATCGCTCATCCTTTTTCTAGTTTGTCGAAAGATGCATTTGGTCGAGAACTTAAAACTGTATTGAAAGATGTGTTCCGACTGTCAGAAATTTACGATAAAGAACAATACACATACAGTTTATTAATTGAAATATTAGATTCAGAACCGTTGCTGAAAGAGGAGGTCAAAATTTACTACACGGCGGTTTCTACAAATAGACATCGCGTTGTTGTTTCTGGGGCGGAAAAAGGTGATGGCAATTTCACATATAACACTTCCTTTCTAAATCTTAAAAGACTTCTCCCGTTGGTTGATACCAAAGCTAGGCCCGATTCAGATAAAACTTTTGAACTGAGCAGCACAGAAAAACTTCAGCAAAAAGATTTTTACGAATCCGTACTGCCAAGTACTGAATATGGGATTTTTGCCCCGATACATCAAAAAGGTCTTAAGACAACATTCGCGCCAACAGGGAAAACTGCAACTTATGACTATGAATCAATATCTTCCGGCGAGGATAACCTAGGTGCAATCTTCAATCGCTTAGTCGGTTTCCAACGCGCATTTAAAAAAGGGCAGCCTCATGGAAATGGAATTTTTTGTATAGATGAATTTGAAAGCAGCTTACATCCAATTGCTCAAGTCAGCCTTTTTAATTATCTATATAAATGGGCAATGGACTATAAGGTACAAATCGTTATTACTACGCATTCCTTACATCTGATTCAAAACATATACTTAAAGCACAATAGCAATCTTGATACAAAAAGGATCGTTTTTAATTTCGTCAGTTGCGCTACTGCAAATGAGGATAAAAATTATCCGATTTTAATTAATCCAGAGTATCAACTCGCATATAAAGAACTCACTCTCGAAAAGCCTCAAGATGTAATTAAATCGCAAAAAATTGATATTTTTTGTGAAGATGAAATGGCTATCCATTATATAAAGAAGTTAATTAAAAAACGGAATATTTTGGAATTGGTCAATTTTCATTCCAATCTTAAACAAGACGCCGTTAACCAAGGAACGCCTTATACAGCACTTGTAAATCTATGCAAAAACTTTCCACTGTTACTGCAAACTTCATTAGTTGTCTTCGATGCAGATGTTAAGGATTCAGACATCGCTCAAATAAAAAACACAGCGATTTTTCTTGTTTTACCAGATGCAAATAATCTTGCGATTGAAAGAAGAATTATTCATTTTATTATTAGTCTAAAGAATGATGATCCATTCTTTAGAAAATTCGGAAACGAGAAAACTTGGTTCTTGCATGAATTTAAGCAACATGGAATTAAATCCTTAACAGCCACTGATATTGAGAATGAAAGCATCATCAATATCAGTCATTGTAAAAAATGGGCTAATTCAAATATTGCTGAATTCAAAAAATATGTTACTTATTATTGCAATCACTCAGAATTTGACAACAATTTCACTGCTACATTTTTAGATAGACTCAATAAGATCAATTCAAAAAAAGGATTGCCTGTCTTGAATAATGTGACGAGTGATTCAAATACTTGAACGACAAAGATTTTGAAAATGTATGACGCAATTTTTCTAGAGAAAATTAAAAAAGGACAATCAAATGGCCATAGTCACCGTACCTATTAGCAAACTTGATTTTGATCTTCAAAACCCAAGATATGCTGAGCAAAGTAGTCAGCGAGAAGCGCTAGAGCGCATCTTGCTAGATAATCCGGCAAAGACAATAAAGCTCGCAGAACATATAGCAGCAAATGGCCAAAATCCTATTGATCTCATTGCAGCAATTGAAACCACTAACAAGAGATTCATTGTCCTTGAAGGGAATCGACGCACAGCCGTGCTTAAGGTACTTAATAAGCCCCTTTTATTAGACTCAATTCCAACAGCCATTGGAGTATTGGCTTTTGTAAGAAGAATGAAACAACTAGCTAACCAAGTGGCTCTCAGCGCGATAAATAAAACTGGACTTGTAACTTTTAAGTCTAGGGAAGATGCCGATGTATGGATAAATTTAAAACATACTGGTGAAAATGAAGGCGCTGGCACCGTGCCGTGGGACGGAACGCAGCGTGCCCGTTTTCGAAAAGGCGATGTAGGTCTCAATTTGTTGGATTTTGGAAAAATTCATAATTGGTTTACAGATGAGGATCTTACTGAGCGTGGGGCATTTCCAATCTCCACCTTAAACCGACTACTCGGCGATCCGTCAATCAGAGAAGCCTTGGGACTTGAAATAGCAGGGGGTATTCTTCAATCAAAAGTAGATCTTACTGAACTTGAAAAAGGTGTAAAGCAAATTGTATCGGATTTAGCAAGCGGTGATTGGAACGTTACCAAGCTTAAATCAAAAGCAGATCGCCAAAAATACTTGCATCAGCTACCGAGTTCATCATTGCCGAAAAGAGAAGCTACTAGCCCAGCTTGGATCATTGATTCTCAAAAAAATACGACTCAAGCAATACAGACTTCTCAACTTACGAAAATTCGGGTGAAAACAACTGCTAGGACAACTTTGATTCCAAAAAATTTTATTATATCTACAAGTACAAATAGCCCTAGATTAGCTAAAATTTACAAAGAACTTAAGCAACTTTCTATCGAAAAAAATGAAAATGCAGTTGCTGTATTACTTCGTACTTACATCGAACTCAGCCTTGATGATTTTATAGCGCGCGAGAAAGTTACAGTTGTTAAAAAAAATATTAAAGCTCAGCAAGCAACGTTAGCTGACAAGGCAATAAGTGTTGCCGCACATCTTAAGCAACTAGGAAAGCTTGATAAGGCACAAGAGGCCATAGTACATAGGCTCACGGGTAGTGGTGGTGACCCTAAAACTGATGCTACCAGCATCACAACTTTGCACTCTTTTGTTCACAGTAGACACGCATCTCCAATTGGCTCTGAATTAAAAACAATTTGGGACAATATTGCTACGTTTATGCAGTTAATTACTCACGTCTAAATCAAACTGTCAAAATTTCAAAAAAACCGTTAAAGTAGCGCCCACGTTTCAATTGGAGATTCTCTTGTCTAGTTACCATTCGCCACTACGCTATCCTGGAGGAAAAACCAAACTTGCGGAGTACGTCAAAGCGCTGTTCCGGCATAATAATCTGATGGATGGTCATTATGTTGAACCGTACGCTGGCGGAGCATCAATCGCATTGGAATTAGTTATCCAAGAATTTGCTACGCATATTCATATTAACGATATTGATCTATCTGTATGGTCTTTTTGGCACTCTGTTCTAAATGACACAGAAAATCTTTGCAGGTTGATCTCAAATACGCCTATCAATATGCATTCCTGGTTTGAACAAAAAGAAGTGCAAAAAAGCAAAGAAAATTCTGACACACTCTCACTAGGATTTTCCACTTTTTTTCTGAATAGGACAAATCGTTCCGGTATTCTAAAAGCAGGCGTCATAGGTGGGAAAAATCAAACTGGAAATTTTAAAATTGATGCGCGCTTTCGAAAAGAAAATTTAATTCAACGCATTCAAACAATTGCTGATCACAGAAGTCGTATAAGTCTATATAACTTAGACGCAATTACTCTTCTGAACGATGTTGTACCACCTCTGCCTGATAATACTTTAGTGTATCTAGATCCTCCCTATTATGTAAAGGGAGGAGACCTCTATGAGCATCACTATAAACATGATGATCATGCTGCAGTAGCCTTAGCAGCACAACAAATAAGACAGCATTGTATGGTGTCCTATGATGACGTTCCAGAAATCAGAAATCTTTATCAAAACTTTCAAACAGTTAGTTATAGCCTGAATTACAGTGCACAAAATAGATATCGTGGAACTGAAGCAATTTTCTTAGACAATACGCTAGAATGCCCTGGTTTGAAAGCATCAATGCAAGCGGCATGATTTTTTCAATTTCAAATTAACTCTATGATTTACAGAGCGGCAAGTGATTCTCTTAACGTAGACGAACCTCGATTATTCATCAAATTCTGACTTCGTTATTGACGAATGAGGCTTTTCAGCAAACTATTCAATACGAAATCAACAATATTGGTAAAAATAGGTGGTGCTGGAATATGGCATTGAATTGATTGCTCATGCGTTTCAAGATTATCTAGAAGAATAAATGTCGTTAGTTTAAACAGAAAATTTTCATAAAAAAAATTCATCACTGATTTATATCAATGAGTACGCAATTAGTGCATAAAATGCTTTATTTTTGTCAGCGTTGTAAATTATGACCGCCAACCTCATTAATTACATTAACACTGCCCTCATCATTTTTTCCTGCGTCATTGCGTTTGTCATCCCTTTCGAACTATTTTTATTCTCTTACGCTGTGCTTGGCCCATTGCATTACCTTACTGAAATAGGCTGGCTGCATAAGAAAAAATATTTCACCAAGGGTAAATACGATTTCATTTTTTTGATTGGCCTGTGCTTTGCTCTGTTTTTCTTCCCTGCCCTTGCACATCTGGCTAAGGACAGCACTTTTGTTGCAGACGTATTGGCGTTTGCGGTTTTACTGGCGCTTATATTTGCGCTTGTCAAAGACAGGCTGTATAGGATTGCGCTTGTGGTTCTCGCCTTGCTGGCGGTGGCTGTCGTGAATAAGTCCCCGGCTTATTTACTCTTGATGGGCATTTTTCTTCCTACTGTCATTCACGTCTTTATTTTTACCCTGGCGTTCATGTTGTTTGGAGCATTAAAAGAAAAGTCGTTTTCGGGATATTTGTCTATCGCGGTTTTGATCGTTTGTGCGGCAAGTTTTTTTCTTATCCAGCCAGCGGGCTTGCATTATGCGGTGAGTGACTATGTTCAACAATCTTACTTTCAGTTTGAACTATTAAACTTCAGCCTGATCAATGTTTTTCATCTTGATGCGCTGTCAAACACCAGCGAGATTTTTAGCAGCAATGCAGGCTTTGTGGTCATGCGCTTTATTGCTTTTGCGTATACCTATCATTACCTGAACTGGTTTTCAAAAACATCCGTCATACAATGGTATAAGGTGCCTAAGAAAACCCTGTTTTTGACGGTGACGATCTGGCTGTTGTCGATGGCACTGTACGCTTATGATTACAATCTTGGCATGCAGGCCCTGCTTTTCCTGAGCCTGTTGCATGTGTTTTTGGAATTTCCGCTTAATGTTGTGTCGTTTGCGGGGATAGGGAAGGCGCTGGCCGGGAGTAAAGGCCCGGTCGCTGGAGTGAAATCAACATGAACAAAAAAACCGCTTATCAGATACAACTGAAGCGGTTTTTTTATCACACATACCGACGCAATCAGCATTGAATGCTTCTTGGTAGCTGGCTTTACCAGGAGGTTAACTCCCTCCCGCTTCCACTGACCACCCTCCCCCCAAGGCCCTGACCAGTTGCACTGCCGCGCGGCGTTGCCGTGTGTTGAGGTCGCGGGTGCTGCGTTGCGCTTGCAGGGCATTGGTTTGGGCGACGATGACGTCAAGGTAACTGACTGCGCCTTGTTTGTAGCGGATTTCTGCTAGTGTCAGGGCGCGTTGGGCGGCGACTGCGCCCAGGCTTTCTTCTTTGGCGGCTTCGCCATAATGGCTGAGCAAGGCGAGCTGGTCTTCTACTTGTTGGAATGCGCCTAGTACGATTGTGCGGTAGCGCTGGCCTGCCTCATCAAGTACTGCTTCTGCGCCTGCGACTTGTGCTTTGCGGCGGCCGCCGTCGAACAGGCTCACAGCCAGGGTGGGGCCGATTGCCCAGAACAGGTTGGGCATTTCTATGAATTTGGCGAAATCACTGCTTTGAAAACCGCCTTGTGCGCCCAGGTTAAGCGAGGGGAAGAAAGCGGTTTGGGCAATGCCGACTTTGGCGCTGGCGGCAG
Organism: Undibacterium sp. Ji42W; assembly: GCF_049340405.1. Taxonomy (NCBI): domain Bacteria; kingdom Pseudomonadati; phylum Pseudomonadota; class Betaproteobacteria; order Burkholderiales; family Oxalobacteraceae; genus Undibacterium; species Undibacterium sp. Ji42W. The sequence continues at coordinate 37,269 of NZ_JBMPOV010000009.1, read as the reverse complement.
CGATGCGCAATTGGGCGGCGGCGATGTCGGGGCGGCGTTGCAGTAATGCGGATGGCACACCCAGCGGTATTACTGGCGTGGTGGCAGGCACGACCCTGGGTGCGATGCTGAAGCTGGATGCGTTGGCACCGACCAGGGCGGCGATGGCATGTTCCATCATGGCGCGTTGTGCCTGCACTTGCTGTGCCTGCGAGCGGGCGGACTGCAATTGCGCTTCTACGCGGGCAACGTCAAGGCCGGATGCGATACCCTCATCATGGCGGCGGTTGATCATGTCAACCGCGCGGCTGTAGGCGGTGACGGTGTCGCTGAGCATGGCGGCTTCTTCATCAAAACCGCGCAGGGCGACCAGGGTGTCTGTCAGTGTGGCTTGCAGTGACAGGCGGGCGGCAGCAAGGTCAGCCTTGGCGGCTTTTTCTTCTGCATCACCGGCATTGACTTGTTCACGTACACGGCCCCAGAGGTCGATTTCATATTGGAAATCCAGACCCAGCGTGGCGCTGTTGTATTCGTTGGGCGAAGTGGGGCCTAGTACGCGCAGGGGGCGGCGTTCTGACTGGCGGATGCGCTGGCCGTTGAGGGAGGTGCCCAGCGTTGGTAATTCAGCGGCGCGCAACTGGCCGGTAGCTGCCTGTGCCTGGCGGTAACGTGCCAGGGCGCTGGCAAGGTCGGGGCTGTTGTCTATGAGTCGTTGTTGCAGGCTATTGAGCTCTGCATCACCAAACAGCAGCCACCATTCTTGTGCAGGCAGGGTCATGGCTGCATCGCTGACAGTTGCTGGTACTTCTTTATATGCAGCGGCCAGCGGCATGACGGGTGCCTGTGTAATGGGTGCTTGCGAGCAGGCGGCACACCAGACGGACAAGGCGGCGATGACATAGCACCTCATGGTTTGGCCTTGGCAGGGTTGCTGGTGGGATTGGCGCTGGCGTCAGCAGCCAGGCGCACAAGGTCACCATTGCTGATGCCGTCTGGCGGGCTGTTGATGACGCGATCATTGCGGTCTATGCCGCCAGCGATTTCGATGAGGCTGCCAAAGTCACGGGCGATGTTAACGTTTTTGAGGACCACGCGGTTATCGCTACCCAGCGTGGCTACCTGGGTGCCGTTCTTGCCAAAGATCAGGGCTGCGGGTGGCAGGTTGATGCTGGTGGTGTTGGCCGCAGACTCAAAACTGACGGTAGCGAAGCCCCCGGGCAGCAGTTCTTTATTGGGATTTTCAACAGCCAGTTGCACCAGCATGGAGCCTGAGCGTGGGTCTATTGCCTGTGCCAATGATTGCACGGTGGCGGTGTAGGCGCGGCCCGGGCGTTCACGCACGCTGAGCTGAGCGACGCTGCCGTTTTGTACCATGGCGACCTGGCTTTGCGGCACGTTGACATACACGCGCAGGCGCTGCACATCAGAGACGACAAACAATTCGCTGCCGGGCGCTCCACCGACATTGATGAGTGCGCCAGTGTCGGTATTGCGGGCGGTGACGATGCCGTTGAATGGCGCTGTCAGGCGGGTATAGCGCTTCAGTGCCTGCACGCGGTCTACATTGGCTTGCAAGGCATTGACGGCGGATTGCTTGGCAGCGAGGTCGCCGGCTTTTTCATCGGCCTCTTGTTTGGAGACTGCATCGCTGGCCAGCAGTGATTGCCAGCGCTTGGCGGTGCTGGTGGAGAGGGCCAGATTGCTGCGCGCATTGCTAAGTTCTGCCTGGGCTTGCAGCAATTGCTGATCCAGGTCAGGAGTGTCGATTTCTGCCAGCAGTTGCCCGGTCTTGACAGCACCACCGATATCGACTGTCCAGTTTTTGAGATAACCGCTGACGCGTGCATAGATGGGTACGCGGGCCCAGGCTTCTATGCGGGCTGGCAGCTCAAACTTTGCCGCACCTGTGCCAGCAGTCGCCACCAGCGACACCGTGGGCACGGTGCTGGCGATAGCACGATCCTTAATCTGCCCAGCTTGCGAGCGGCGGGTCGCTACACCAGCAATGACGACGATGGCGGCAATGATGGCCAGCGAGATACCCAGGATTTTATAGCGGGCGGATGTATTTGATGAATCAGTTTTCATGAATAAGAAACTCCAGCAGCAATTTGTGGCGGTGCCGATTTAGCACGGCGAGATTCCCGATCATGCACGAGGCTGAAGACGACGGGAACAAAAACAAGGGTGGCAACAGTAGCGAACACCAGGCCACCGATGACGGCACGACCTAGCGGAGCGTTTTGCTCACCGCCCTCGCCCAGGCCCAGTGCCATGGGCAACATGCCGATGATCATCGCCAGTGCGGTCATCAACACGGGGCGGAAGCGTACGAAGCCGGCATCGAGCGCAGCAGCGGTGGCATCACCCAACTCTGCCAGGCGTTCACGCGCAAAGCTGACCACCAGCACACTGTTGGCGGTAGCCACACCCATGCACATGATAGCCCCGGTCAGTGCGGGCACAGACAAGGTGGTGTGGGTGGCAAACAGCATCCAGACGATGCCCGCCAGCGCGGCAGGCAGGCCGGAGACGATGACCGCAGGGTCTAGCCAGGACTGGAAGTTGACGACAATCAGCAGATAAATCAGCACGATGGCACCCAGCAAGCCATACAGTAAACCAGAGAAGGCACGGTCCATGGTGCGTGCCTGGCCCAGCATTTGCACGGTGGTGCCTTTGGGTACTGTGGCTGACATCTCGGCCACGACACGGCGGATATCATCAGCCACGGCACCGAGATCACGGTCTTGTGTGGCGGCGTGTATCTGTATCATGTTTTGCACATCGTACTGGCTGACCAGGGCACTGCCGCTGGCGCGTTCTATACTGGCCAGGCCACCGAGCGTCGCGGCATCTGCGGTCACACCATTACCGACAGGCAGGTTGGCGAGTGAAGCGAGTGAGCCGAGCTGGTATTGCGGTGTCTGCATGACGATGGGGTAGCTGACGCCATTCACAGGATTGAGCCAATAAGTGGGTGCAACCTGGCTGCTGCCTGCAAGATTGACGACCAGGCTGTTGATGACATCACGCGTTGTCAAACCCAGCAATTGCGCCTGGGTGCGGTCTACATTGACGTTGAACACCGGTGCCTTGTTGGATTGCTGGATACGCGCATCGGCCACGCCCGGTATGGCCTTGATGCGTTTAAGCAGTTGCTGGGCATAGCCAAAATTGGCATCGACATTGCTACCGCGTATTTGCACGTCGATAGGTGCGGGTGCGCCGAAGTTGAGAATCTGGCTGACGATGTCGGCAGGCGGGAAAGAGAAGGTGGTATCAGGAAATTCACGCGGTAGCGCTTCACGCAATTCACGTACATATTCTGCGGTCGGGCGATGGCCTTCACCCAAGGCGATCTGGAAGTCACCATCTTGCGAACCCATGACGCCAGTATTGTTGTAGGTGAGGTTGATACTGCTGGGCGGCAGGCCGATGTTATCGACCATGGTGATGATTTCTTCTGAGGGGATGATGCGGCGTATCGCTTTTTCTATGCTGGCAAAGCGCACGGCAGTTTCTTCTACCCGCGTACCCACTGGCACACGTACGTGCATGAGTACCTGGCCAGAATCAACCGACGGGAAGAAATTGCTGCCGATAAAAGGCAGCAATAAAAACGACAGCGCCACCACCGCCAGAAAACCCACGATAAACGGCTTGCGACGTGTAACTGCGCTTTGCAGCAAACCACGATAGCCTTCACGCAGGTGTTCAAACCTGGCTTCAAAGCCTCGCTGGAAACGCACCAGCGGATTGCGTGAAGGCACGCCATGGTCACCATGCACATCGTCGGCAGTATGTGGATGCAGAAGATAATTCGCCATCGTCGGCACCAGGGTACGCGACAGGATGAAGGAACAGACCATCGCAAAGATCACCGCCTCTGCCATGGGCACGAAGAGGAAGCGCGATACACCTTCCAGGAAGAACATCGGGATAAAGACGATACAGATACACAGCAGCGATACAAAGGCGGGCGTGACGATTTGCTGTGCTCCATCAAGAATAGCAGTCTCTACATCCTTGCCCTGCTCCAGATGCCAGTTGATGTTTTCTATCGTGACCGTTGCATCATCGACCAGAATACCCACAGCCAGCGCCAACCCGCCCAATGTCATCAGGTTCAGGGTTTCACCAAAAGCGGCCAGGGCGATGATGGAACCGAGTATGGATAGCGGGATGGAAATCGCAATGATGACCGTGGAACGCCAGCTACCGAGGAAGAGCAAGATCATGACACTCGTCAGTGCAGCAGCAATCGCACCTTCGAGCGCGACGCCACGGATGGCTGCGCGCACGAACAGTGACTGGTCATTGATGGCGACCACCTTCAATGCTTCTGGCCAGGATGGTTTCAGGGTGACCAGCTTGGCCCGGATGTTGTCGACAATCGCCAGCGTTGATGCTGAGCCATTCTTCAATACCGACATCAATACAGAACGGCCACCATCCACATGTACGATATTGGTTTGTGGCGCATTGCCATCATGCACATCGGCCACGTCACGCAGGTAGATCGTGCTGCCGTTGATGACCTTGACCGGCATGCGGCCCAGTTCTTCCAGCGCGGACGGTGCGCTGTTCATTTGTATGGTGTATTCCAGGCTGTCTATCTTTTGCGTGCCGACTGGCACCAGCACGTTTTGCACCGCCAGTGCAGTTGCCACGTCCTGCGCTGACAAGCCACGCGCCTGCAATGCAGCGGGCTTCAAATCAATCTGTACCTGGCGCTGTTTGCCACCATAGGGCAAAGGAATCGCAGCACCGGGCACGGTGACCAAAGGCGTGCGCACGGTATTCATGCCCAGGTCAAACAGGCTTTGTTCAGACAGTCCCTGCCCTGATAATGCCAATTGCAGGATAGGCACGGTTGCGGCGTTGTAGTTCAGGATCAGCGGTGGCGTGATACCGGCAGGCATCTGGCGCAAGGCCACTTGCGAGATCGCCGTCACCTGCGCATTGGCGACTGCAATATTCACACCCGGCTGGAAAAAAATCTTGACGACGCTGATGCCCGGGTAAGTGTTGGCCTCAATATGTTCAATGTCATTGACGGTGGTGGTCAGGCTGCGCTGGAACAAGGTAGAAATACGCCCCGCCATCTGATCGGGCGGCAGCCCGGTATATTGCCAGGCTACGGCAATGACCGGCATGCGTATTTCAGGGAAAATATCAGTAGGCGTGCGCAATGCAGCCAGCGGACCCACAATCAGGATGACCAGCGCCATGACGACGAAAGTATAAGGACGTCGCAAGGCGACACGGACTGCATCAATCAGCACATTCAACTCCGCCGGTCTGAGGCCTCAGGGCCCCGGTTGATAAAAAAATGTAGAACAAACGATATAACAAACGATAGACCAAAAATTGGGAACAAGCTAAGGCAGGCACAAGCAAACAGCAAAGCAAGGTCCTTACCAGGAAATTGGCAGCGACAAATAGTAAAGCAGATCAGTGCGCTTGATAAGCCGCATAATCTGCATAAGTATATGAATATAGCTCATGAGTAGGCATTGCCTGGCTTTGCACCTGCCTCATAACATGCATTGCTACATACCGTTACAGTAGCAACGCAATTTAGCCGAATTAGTGACGCACCAGAGCCGGGTCTGGTCACTATAACAGTGAGTTCAGCTGGAATTGATCAGGCCGTATCAGCCGGTTTTGCCAGTGCAGCCAGGGCGGCCTGAATGAAAGGGCCTTTGGCGACAGAGTATGCTGCCTTGTCATTGGCATGCGCTTGTGCCAGTTGCAGCTTCAAAGCATCGTACTGAGATCGCAGTTGTGCATCTGTGCGCAGAATATCCCTGAACGCCAGGTGCTCATTCCAGAACGGCGAACCAGTCACAACCGCATGCAAGTGTATGCGTAGCGAGTCTGCGGGTGATTTGACAAAGTAGCGTCGCATGGGCAACTCTTGCTCGTACTTTGGCATATAGACATAGCCCAGTTTGGCAAGGGCCGGGATTTTTGCTTCTATCTCTTGCAGTGAACCAGCCCCAAGCAACGCATCTATCACAGGTTTGGCTGCCAACCCGGGTACCGACGTGCTGCCTATGTGCTCCAGGCTCACGGCAACTGGCGCGAATACAGCCAGCAATTCACCCTTTACCTTGAGAAATAGCCCTGGCCATTCTTTTGAATAGGGTGAAATAACGACCTTGGACATACCAACTATTCCTGAGGAGCGTAGCTGCCCTTGTTTTCTTTGATGAAGAGATTCAATTGCTCCAGCAAACCAGTACTGGCATTACGGGCAATGAAATTGAAGGTTTCTGCTGTCGCCCCATCGATATGGTGAATGTCTGCCAGCGCGAGGCCGCCTGCTACCTCCCGGCCAAACTGGCTGCGCAGGTATTGGTTGCTGACATCGCCTTCGGCAAAGGCATCGGCACGGTGGTTGGCGATCAGGGTTTTGACTATATAGGATTGTGCATCTGGCTGACCTTCAGCAACATCATCGACATACAGGATACTGCAATGGGGGTAACGGGTTTTGGCATCGATGTCGGCGGTTGATCCACGGGTGACGACGATGGATTTGCCTGAGAGACTGAGGTAATCATCAAATGCTGGCTGATCAGCAGTACGCACCAGCAGCGATCTTTGCACCTGAAAATAAGCATCACTCCATGAGCCGCCTGGCCCGGTATCCCGCTTGTCGCGTTTTTGGACACCGGCGGCGGCAACGTCACATTTGTCCTCGTCCGGCATGGTCCAGATGCCATCAAAATCATGTTCTATGAGAGCAATTTCCAGCCCTTGGGAAATCGCAAATTTTTCCAGGAAAATGACGTCAAGCCCGGTAAGCTGGCCCTGTTCATTCTTATAGCAAACCGGGGCAAAGCCGCCATAAGTGCAGACAGTTAATTTGCCTGGAACCTTGGTCGTGATCGCTTCTTTCGTCATCGCATTTCCTTTTGATTGATGGATGGAAAACTGCTTTACTATGGTTTAGCTATATCTTGCTCTGCGTTATCAAGGCTCTCCAACGTCAGCAACTCAGCTGTTGTCAGGATGCCGATATTGACAATATTGTAGCCTTTCAATGCTTCGCAACGTAGCGAACCTTGCGTACAGAAGCGTATATCCCCAAGGTAGTTTTCGTCTGGATAATAGAAGAACAGCATGTCGCCAGCGCTTTCTATATTCATGGCGCGGTCCAGGACCTCTGCAGGGAATTTTCCTTGGGTAACCTTGAGCAACCACTCGCGAAATCTTGGAATGGCGGCGGTCGAGATTTCTTTAGTGACTTTATTGTGTGGAGCATGAAAACCCAGTCTTGTCTTTTCCAGATGCTTGCTGGCAAGCATCCGTCTTTCGGTGCCCGCCATGAAAATGAGCGCACAGGCAGACATGCAATTGCCATTGACTGCAGTATTGATCTTGCCTTCTGTGATCAGTTCTGCAATGTCATAGGCGGCGCGCATACTGCCACCGGGGCTTTCTGTCATCACGACTGTTTTGACTGGTCCTTCTTCCAGTTTTTTACGGAATAGCTGGCTGTCTTCTGGCACCACCTTGCCAAACAGTATCAGAGTCTGGTTCGACCTGAGCATGGTCATGGCGGTGGCATTGCCGGAAAAAAGCACAGCACACACGGAGAGGAAAGCAAAAAGTTGTTTGAGATTAGATGGCATGGAGATAAGCATTTGTTGTTTCGAGAAAAATTTACCTGGTGAAAGCGCGCGCCAATTCCACAAGTACCTGCTGCTGTGAATAAGCGGAGCGCTTAACAATATGACATTAGACACTACCTGTTCAATATTTAACAACGCTTTTATTACATTATCTACCGCACAGAAGGAGACAGACACTTCGCTGATAATAGGCATCACTAACAAACGCCATCACATCCATCTCTTAAAAAAGGTCAAAGCCATGCTCATCCTGTCTACCGCCAAGTCGCCTGCTGCAAAGCAAATACTGATCGCTTACGGCATTGCCTTGCTGGCAGTGCTGGGCCTGGATGCGGTATGGCTGGGAGTGTTGATGACATCCACCTATAAGTCTTATCTGGGCGAGCTGATGCTGGCACAACCCAGGCTGATACCAGCGGCGCTGTTCTATTTATTGTATTCCTTTGGGCTGACAGTATTTGGAATTGTGCCTGCATTGCGTGCGCAAAGCTGGCAACAAGCCGGGCTCATGTGTGCCTTACTGGGTCTGGTTGCGTATGGAACGTATGACTTGAGCAATTTGGCGACGCTAACAGCCTGGTCACCAGTGTTAACGGCAATTGATATTTGTTGGGGTGCACTGCTGTCAGGTATCGCTGGTACGCTGGCATATGTTGCTGCCAGTCGCTTTGGCTGAACGGAATTTCTTACGTTGAAGCCATACTGTCAACAGCATGTGCCTAAAGTATAGAAATAGTCTCCCACATGCAGGATCATGGTACTCAATAGTGTCCATCTTCCCGCTCCACCCTCCATTACCCTGCGCCTGAAAATCAGTAGCTTTGATTGGCGCCCTCCTCACCTGAAAGATCGCGCCATGCTTACGCTGTCACTTGATACAACGCTGCCCCTACAACCGTACTTGATTGCCTATGGCAGTTCCCTGCTCAGCATGCTTGCGCTGGATGCAGCGTGGCTGACCATGGTGATGGGGCCCTTATATAAATCCCATTTGGGTGACATGATGCTGGCACAACCAAAGATTGCGCCTGCGGCAGTATTTTATTTGCTCTACGCGATGGGTGTGGTGGTATTTGCCGTGACACCTGCCTTGGGCCAGCAAAGCTGGACTTGTGCCTTGATGTTGAGTGGATTACTAGGCCTGATTGCCTATGCGACCTATGACCTGACCAATCTCTCTACACTCAAGGGCTGGTCGCTGACTTTATCGCTGATCGACATAGGATGGGGTACGTTGATGACGTCCATCGGCGGCACAGTGGCTTATTTTGTCGTCAACCGGACGTCTTGATTTTGTTGGCATCTGAATAGCAGCCTGCTTGTCTTCTATAACAAAATAGGTTTGTCCGGCAATTCGTTGATGTTCTCGCCGCTAGCGGGATAATGCGTGTTCAAGTGCATGCCAACAGCCTGTATGCCCTGGATAACGCCTTCTTCATAGCGGTCTTGTTTAAAGGCCGCCTCAATCTGGTGGCAGATCTGGTTCCATTCATCAATACCGGTTTTACGATAGATGCCGCGATCTGCGATGATTTCTACCTCGCGCTCAGCCAGCAAAACGTAGATCAGCACGCCGTTATTGTGTTCGGTATCCCATACGCCGACCTGGGAAAAAACCTCTATCGCACGTTCTCTGGTCGTTTGGTCTGCAAACACGGCGGCACAGTCAAGCGCACTCTCGATGACGAAACGGATTTCGCCCAGGTGGTTTGCTTCACACTGTTTGATGGCGCGCTCTATGGCGTCCAGGCTTGCAGGCGGAAAAGAGCGCTTTAACTGCGAATGCATACTCAGCATATGTTTTGCAATGCGCAGGAAGTTGAGTTTTCTCATATCACCACCGCCCCGATGCACCGCCACCACCAAAACTACCACCGCCACCGCTGAATCCTCCACCACTGCCACCAAAGCCACCTCGTCCTGATCCGCTATAATAGGCACCTATCCCACGCGCGCCCAGGACACCACTAAACAGACTGAATACCATGGCGACGATAGCAGCCACTATTGCCATGGAGACTGCGCCTATGATAAACCAGGCAATAACACCAACGACACCACCTGTGATGATGGCACCGGGCAACCTACCAAAGACGGCACGCAACACGCCGCCAACGACTAAAGCGAGGACAAATAATATGGGGGCATATTGCTGAAAGCCACCGCTATCAACTACACGGCCCGGGCTCTGCGCAGGCAAGGGTTCACCATCAATGACACGCATGATCTGATCTGTACCTGCCTTGATGCCGGCATAGTAGTCGCCTTGCTTGAAATAAGGCGTCATGGTCTCGGCAATGATACGTTTGGCTGTGGCGTCATTGAGGGCACCTTCAAGACCGTAGCCGACTTCTATACGCATAGTGCGGTCATTTTTTGCCACCAGCAGGATGACGCCATCATCCACCTTTTTTCGTCCCAGTTTCCATTGTTCTGCCACGCGCAAGGCATATTGTTCTATGCTTTCTGGTGCGGTGGTTGGCACGATCAATACTGCAAGCTGGCTGCCTTTTTTAGTTTCGAAAGCTCGCAGGCTTTGTTCCAGAGTGGCTTTTTGTTCAGCGCTGAGCGTCGCGCTTAGATCCGTGACACGGGTCTGGATGGGTGGGACGGCAATTTCTGCAGCGGCATCAAAGCTCAGCAGCAGCACGCATGCAGAAATAACATATCCGGCTTTTTGCAGGATGCTCATTTTGCGACGCCTGTGTTGGCAGTATTGGCTGCAGGGGCAGCAAAGTCGACGGTCGGCGGCTTGGCGATTTCTTTTTCATTCTCGACTGCGAAGTTGGGTTTGACCTTGTAGCCAAACATCATGGCTGTCAGGTTCGATGGGAAGGAGCGCACCATCACATTGTATTCTTGCACTGATTTGATATACCGGTTGCGGGCTACGGCAATACGGTTTTCTGTGCCTTCCAACTGGGCTTGCAGGTCGCGAAAATTAGCGTCGGACTTGAGCTGGGGATAATTCTCAGTAACCACCAGTAATCTGGACAAGGCCCCCGACAATTCGCCCTGTGCTGACTGGAACTTGGCAAAAGCTTCCGGATTATTCAATATTTCAGGCGTAGCCTGTATGCTGCCAACTTTGGCACGGGCATTGGTCACGCCCAGCAATACATCTTTTTCCTGTGCAGCAAAGCCTTTGACGGTATTCACCAGATTAGGAACCAGATCGGCACGGCGCTGGTATTGGTTCAAGACTTCAGACCAGCTAGACTTGACTTGTTCGTCGCCACTCTGGAACCCATTGTAGCCACAACCTGACAGTACCAACATAGCCATCATCGACAATAACAAACCTAATTTGCGCATTTTACTTTCTCCGTGATTGCAAACGCGCCATCAAGCGCGTGAGATGATTCTTTAACTGGTGATTGTCATAGTGGCAGCTCACGCCGATGACTTCGGTACGTTGGCGCACAGTGCACTTCATGCACGATGTAAGTTAGATGCAGACTAGGGCAAATTGCCTCTCAAGCATTGAGGCACAACAAGGTTTGATGAACCAGGATGATCAAAAACAAAAACCCGCAAGGCTTGCACCCGGCGGGTTTTGAGAGGGTGAGCAATGCAAAGCCGGCTTAGTAGCCTTGCACGGCATTATCAATTAACTCAGGCATGTGTCCTGACTTGATTGCGCAGGGTTTTGATCAGATCATGGTTGCGCAGCACGCCCTGATACTGGCGTTCTACCACCAGGCGTACATGGGTAGGCAGGTCTTTTTCCAGGGCTTTGCGGTAGGCTTTTACGGCCACGTCTTCACCGCGTTCGCATTCGTTGAGCACCGTTTCATCGTCCTTGCCAGTGACGGCAGTACGAATATTGGTCCAGGCACGGTGCAAGGCACCAGATACGCTGCTGCTAGTTTCTGGATCGCCACCCTGATTGCGTACCAGCTCTTGCAGTTCAGATGCTGCCAGGGCACATTCGCGGCCGCGTTCAGCCAGCATGGCTTTGAGTTGTGGATGACGGCCACTCGCATCTTCAGCGCAAACTTTAAATCCTTCTTCACCATCTTTGCTGGTTTCAATCAGATCGTTCAAAGTTGAAATGATGTCGTCGTTGTCCATGATGTTTCCTTTATTGGTTATGAATGAGAACGGCACAAATACTGTCCTTGCTTGCCTGCCATATAAACTACGGTATGCAGGCTGGGCAGCTTGCCGATAAGTCTGCCTGTGACTGTGATTGCGTAAGTAACAGGGTTCTTGTCCCAGGGAAGTATCCCTTTCGACATGGACACATGGTAAAAGCCTTGCTTATTTTTAAGTATCGGACACTGGCTTATAAGCATGTAGGAACTGGCGATGTCGGCAGACGAGCGACGGCAAGACATTGATCCTGCCAATATTTCGCATGTATTTAGCGCATGTATTTCGCTTGCGTTACCTATGATTGTCGACTCAATCATTGACTTGGCACCCAGCAATAATTTGCGGGGTCTTGGCTATGGAGAGAGGCTGATTTACTTCATCTATTCCTACAAATGCAGGCGTTGGCGTCCTATACGGTGCTGACAGAGCCGATGCTAGTATGCACTGCATGTCGGTAGCACATGAAATCCATCTGCTGGCGCATTAAGCTTTAACGCAGTCTTACCACTGATGTCAGGATTCACCCATTTTCTGGAGAAATCGCAATGAATACATGTTTAGTCAAAGGCGGGGCATTTTTTATCAACGGCGCACTACGTCTGAGCATGGGACATCTGCTTGGTAAGCAGCAGTTATGCGTAAGTGGATATCAAATGCTGACCAATGCCAGATGCCAGCTTGCCATCAGCGATGCGCAAAAAGTCATCAGGCAATGTATCAAACGCCAGCAAAGTAGCCTTACAGCGGTTTCACGGTCCTAACGCCAGACAGGTCTGAATAGGTTGGCCTTACGGCCCTAAGCACCCATGATTTTTAATAAATGAAGTAACTACAATTAACCTGGAGAAATATATGATTGCCACCAAACATTTGTTCCTTGTTGCCGGTATCGCCAGTTGGGCTTTGATGACAGCCTTCGGTAAAAAACGCTATCACGAAAAACATGCGGCCAAGAAGCTGCACAAAATCGAATTAAGTACCTGGGAAGGTGAAGGCGGCAATCTGCCGCCAAGAGTAAGCCGTCCTGCTAGCGATAGCGCTGCCGCCCCCCAATAATTGACCTGTACAATTACCTGAACAATACGTCGGGCATCTGTTAATGACAGTGCACCAGTTTTGATCAAATAAAAAGGAAGAATCATGCCTAATAACCCGAACAATACTACAGCCTCTGTCGGCCAGGCAGCGGCAGAAAAAACAACGGAAAACATCAATCATACGACCATCCCTTTTCCGACTAGCGATAAGCCACCACAACTGGTTGAGCAAATTCAGGAAAAAACTGCCGAAGTGGTGAAACCAGTCGTTGAAAAGCTGGCGGTATTAAAAGACCAGGCAAGTACTAAATTAAGCTCAGGCGCGAGCCAGGCAGTATCAAAATTGAGTGATCATAGTGAAAAACTATATACCTCCCAGGCCAAGCTGCTGGATACTTGTCGTATTCAGGTCAGAAAAAAACCGATGACTGTTCTGGGCTTGACAGTGGCAACGGTCGTGGCACTTGGATACCTGTTCCGCCGTCAGACGCGCTAGCTCGCTGCTAGTACCAAGACTGGGCCGCGCAAGCACTCAAAACGACTGTTAGTTGACTGTTTTAAGCTGCAAAACTCAATAAGGAACAGCAGGAATATTTTATCTTGCTGTTTTTTATTATGGATTGTAAATGTGCATTTCCCTGTCGGCTTTGTCAAAAATTGCTTGCACAAAGCAATACTGCCCATACTTTGAAGATAGGTTTTATAGGGGTGAGGCAGGGATTTTGCCAGGCATTTAATACGCTCACTTACCCTTAATCGGTGCAAGTGTTATGCTATCAGCATAAATAAAGGCAAATAGTGTTCAATAAGTGTGCAATATACTTGATGCCAAAAGTACGATAGTCATATGAGACTGTGCGCGTTCTTGTTTGACCATCTGTATCTTGCTGTATTGAAACAAGTAGATGTAATTTTGTGTGTACACACATTTGAAGGAATAGAATGATACGTATTGCTGTCTGTGATGACCATCAAATTGTGCGGGCCGGCTTCAAGCAAATATTTGCAGGAGTCAGTGATTTCGAGGTGGTAGCTGAAGCGACGACTGGTCGCGAAGCGCTTGAAATTGCCAGAAAAGAGGCTTGCGACGTGATGCTGCTGGATATCAGCATGCCCGATCAAAGTGGCATTGACACCTTGCGCACGATCAAGCAAGGCCAGCCAGAGCTCCCTATTCTGATTTTAAGTGGTTACCCGGCACAACAATACGCGGTGAATCTCTTGAAAATGGGTGCCAATGGCTATTTGAATAAAGAATGCGATGCAGATGAGCTGATCAAGGCCATCAGGACAGTATCCACCGGGCGCCGCTATGTGAGTGCAGACGTGGGTGAGATCCTGGCGCAGGGTTTTGATCATGACGCAGAAACTGCCTTGCACACAGAACTGTCTGACCGTGAATTCCAGGTATTTTTAAGACTGGCTAAAGGCGAGTCGGTCTCTGACATCGCAGTGACCTTGTCACTTAGCGTAAAAACCATCAGCACTTATCGTACCCGCGTCATGGAGAAAATGAATTTGCAATCCAATTGTGATCTGACTTATTACGCGATGAAAAATAATTTACTGGAATGAACGCCACTGGAAGAGACGGCAAAGCCGTATCGCCACTTGTCTGGAATGTGTGCTGGAAAGAAAATCTGCCGGGATACTGCAGTGCTTACGCTGTTGGAAGTGACCTGGAGCTGATGGAAGTGACCTGGAGCTGATTTTGCGTTGACGGAGTAAGCAGTTAGCGCTGGAGATAAAATTGTTGCGCAAGTTAATGGACAAGTGCCTGGATATAGCCGACCAGACTGTCCATTTCACGGGATTTATCAAAAAAACCTTCGGCTCCCAGCGACATGGTGCGTGTTTTTAAAGCATTGCTGGGATTACTGGTAAATACCAGGCGCGAACCATATTGACGGCCATCATTTTTAAGACCTGACAATACTGCCAGCCCACTTCCTTCACGCAAGCCTATATCTACAATGGCGACATCCCACTCGATAGAGCGCAACTGGAATAAAGCCTCTTTTTCACTATCAGCGAAACCGATGACCTCTATATTTCCAGTCTGCTGCAGTACCTCGATGAGCACTGAACGAATTCGTTGTGCATCTTCAATTAAGAATACTTTTAATTTTTTATTGTCGCTCATTTTGTTCCAAACTCTGACGAACTGAAATTTACCGTAATAAAACTATAATGTCGCTTTACAGAGCCTCTATTCGGATTATTTTAAGGTTACCAAAGTTGATTGGCAATAATCTTTCGCGGAATCGTTTGTAGGAGTAAGCCTACGTTCGAAACTCTTCGGGGCTAGACAAGACTTCTCACGATATATGACACATAATTTATCAGTTCAGGCATGTTTTCATCGACTGCATCTGAAAAAATCACTGCCTTGAATGAAAATCATAGCTGTAAATGCCCTATGACCGGTTTTAATCTTTTTCAGCAAAAACATAATGCTTTGACGCGCTATTTGAGGAAATTTTCATGAAAAAATCTGCATCAACTTCAATACCGCTTTATATCACGGTGTTATTTGTGACCTGTCTCGTCATTTTAATTGGCAATGCCTATTCTGCTTATCAGAATATGGAAAAGCTCAAGCTCAACAATGACTGGGTAGAACATAACTGGAGCGTCAAGGACAAACTAAAGAATATCAATCTGCTCATCATGGATTCTGAGAGCAGTCTCCGTGGCTATTACATGTCCGGTAATGAAGTCTACCTGCGCCCTTGGGACATCGCCAAGAGCAAGCTGGAGAATGACTTCAAGGAACTGGAAAGATTGTTGCAAAATAATCCTGCGCAGATCAAGAACCTGGCTGAACTGCGCAAACTATATAACAGTAAAGCCAGTTTTTTTGAACATGGCATTTCAGCTTATAAAGAGTTTGGCCTGACAGGCATCGTCGAGCTTTCCAAAGCTGGCGAAGGACGGGAAGTCATGGATGAGATCAGGCTACTCGATATCATCATGGAAAAGGAAGAAAACGAAGTACTGGCAGCCAGGCGCCAAAATTTTTACAAGGAATATAAAGACGCCCTGTTTTTTGGTACGGCAACCAATAGCATTGCCATACTGGTGCTGATCCTGTTCTATCGCCTGATCTACCGTAGTTTCTACAAACAGCGTGGCATAGAAAACGCATTGAAGGTTGCTAACGATAATCTGGAAAGCACGGTATTGAAACGGACTGAGCAATTGTCGGTTTTGTCGCATCATTTGCTCAATGTCTCGGAAAAAGAAAAAGCCAAACTGGCGCGTGAACTGCATGATGAGATGGGGTCGAACCTCACAGCGATCAGCATGGACATTTCAGTTGTCACGGAAAAACTGAAAGAAAAAGAACCTGAGCTGGCCAAGCAATTGCAAAGAACCAAACGGGCACTGCTGGACACGGTAGATTTGAAGCGCCGTATCATAGAAGACTTGCGCCCGAGTATGCTGGACAATCTCGGCTTGTCTGCCTCCATACAGCACTATTGTGAAGAAGCCACTGCAATTGCTGGCTTGTCTTATGTCACCGATATCACGGAGGATTTTGATACGATAGATCCGGCCTGGTCAATTGCCTTGTTCCGCATTACCCAGGAGTCACTCAATAACGTCATCAAATATGCGCAGGCCACCGAGGTCAAGATCAGCCTGAAGCGTACTGACAAGGGCCTGTGGCTGCAAGTACTTGACGATGGCATAGGCATACCAAAAGACGCCATTACCAAGCCGAAATCGCATGGCATATTGGGTATGCGTGAACGCGCCTTGCTATTGGGTGGTACTTTTTCTGTCAAGCCAGGCGTATTAAACCGCGGCACGGCTGTCGAGGCTTTTATTCCCTTCCAGTCATAAAGAAAGACCCCGTTGTTTTAACAACGGGGTCTGATAGTGCAGCTTGAAATAAAGGTTGAGTGCTATTTCAGTTTTTCAATTCATGGTCTGTACCATATTTTCACCACGCCTTATAAGGCAAATAAAACGATATATTAACGTGTCATGCCGATGGACAAGATTTGTTCAAACTCTTGCCTGGAAACGCGATAGCATTCACCGGCGTGTGCTTCGAGCCCTTCGCGGTCAAGCATTGTGATGTTGCCGCGTTTGTATTGGATCAGTCCCTCACTTTGCAATTTGCCCGCTGCTTCCGTCACGCTCTCGCGACGTACACCCAGCATATTGGCTATCATTTCCTGGGTTACTTTGATTTCATTGGTATACAAACGATCGAACCTGTCGAGTAACCAGCGAGACAACTGCTGATCGATGGAATAGTGGCGACCACACACAGAATTTTGAGCCATTTGGGCAAACAGTGCTTGCGTATAACGCATCAATATTTGCTGCAACTTGCCACCACGGGCATTAGCTTCTTTCAGTACTGACGCTTTCAGCTTGTAGGCGTCACCTGCACATTGCACCATGGCTGTACCCATCGCACGCTCCCCCATCAAAACGGAGATGCCGAGCAAACCTTCATGGCCAGTTACACCAATTTCAGTGACATCGCCATCCGCCAGCACATATAACGAAGCGACTACGGCTGTCGTCGGGAAGTATACATGCGACAGCTTTGCACCATATTCATACAGCTCTTTATCAAAAGGCAGGTGTACCAGCTCCAGATGCGGCATCAAAAATGCCAGCTCATCTTCAGGCAAGGCAGCCAGAATATCATTTTGTATAGGTTCATCCAGCAGATCCAAAGGCATGGATACTACAGGTGTGTAGTCTACTGAATATCTACGATGGAGCGTCCCGCCAGAAGACAGCGATGGATGTGCAGTCATTGAAATATGTGTCTGAGTGCTGTTCATTTTTTCGCCTCTTATCAAAAATATTGAATGTCGTGCCGTGTTTGCAATTTAACAAAGTACACGATGATTTTTTCTTTCTAGACATCACTGCTTTTTAAGCACTTTTTGATGTCTGTCGAACTGATTACACTTTATGTTTTTCCTGCCCAGGAGAACATCAGATAGTCTGGCAGTGGTTTGTACGCTGAACGCGCTGCAACATGTAGGAAAAACCCTACACGCAATCCTGAATGCAGATCAAAAAAGACGAAGAGGAAAAGAAAAAATGAGTTAAAAAAATCGGGGTTTTCATAGGAGAAATCATTATTTTTCAGGTTTTTTTTAAACTTATTTTTTCACTGTCCTACAACAGGTTTTTATGTAGGACATTTTTTTGAGCTGCCATCGCTAATAAACAAGGTGCGCTATCGCACGGTGATATTTGAAATCAATGTCTATCATTCTCTTCGTCACCAACAACGGAGAATGATCATGAATATGTACAAGCAAACTGCCGTCGCTGTCACGATTGCTGCTTCTGCGCTGCTGAGCGCCTGTGGTAGCAGCTCGCCATCCATGACAACCGGCTATCCAGCTACACAAGTGTCTTACAATACTTATGGAGTCATTGAATCCATCGAAGTAGTGCAGGTTTCAAATGAAAGTAAGGGCCCGGGTGCTGGTGCTGTAGTGGGCGGCATAGTTGGTGGCATTTTGGGTAACCAGGTAGGTGGCGGCTTGGGTAATGCGGCAGCTACTGCAGCAGGCGTAGTCGGCGGTGCGATCGTCGGGAACAATATAGAAAAAAACAACCGTAGTCAGCAAGTGCGCGAAGCCTACCAAATTAGTGTGCGCCTGGACAATGGTGTGTATCAAACGATCCTGCAAGATAATATTGTAGATCTGCGCGTTGGTAATCGCGTCTATGTCAAAGACAACCATGTGTTCCGTGGCTAAACTGAAAAAATCTGGTCAATAAATTAGCCCAAGATTAGCAAGATAAATATTTGAAGAACAAAATAAAAAGTCATGCTCTGTACAGAGCATGACTTTTTATTTAACTACTCCAGCAATAGTGATAGCAACAAAAAGCCAGCTCAGCAAAAATGCCTGGTCTGGCTTTTTTTTACAATACGATTTCAGCTAAAGCTTGCGTCCAGAAATAACACGTACCAATACCATGACGATCGCAACAATCAATAATATATGAATGAAACCGCCTATGGTATAGGAGCTGACCAGACCCAATACCCACAAGATGAGTAGTATCACAGCGATGGTATATAACATGGGAATCCTTTTCTTTAGACGTTAATTAAAAATGCAAAAATAGACACAAAAACTACCGATAGCACTCAACTCCCTATTCAATTGTCGGATTCATGTTGGCGGTATTTTGCTCAATGATTACTCAACCCGCTATTCACTCAGTAATTCAGCAACGGCTTGCATGCCGTCTACATGCTCAGAAACGACTTTGATGATGACAATAATGGGTACGCCCAGCAACAAACCCCAGGCACCCCATAACCAGCCCCAGAACAGGAGTGAAATAAAGACTGCAGCGGCATTCATCTGGGTAATTCGCCCTGTCATCCAGGTCGTGACCAAAGTGCCTACAAGAGTTGCAATCGCGATTGAGACACCAGCCACGATCAAGGCCATTGATAAGGTGCCAAACTGTACATAGGCAACCAGAAAGGCGGCCAGCGCCATGAGCAGTGAGCCAAAATAAGGAATGATATGCAGCAAACCACTAGTCACTGCCCAGGCACCGGCATTTTCCAGGCCAATCAGATGAAAAGCGATCCAGGTCAGCAGGGCCAGCATGCCATTGGTAATCAGCAGCATGAACATGTATTGCTGTACTGAGGTATTGATTTTGCTGAGTATCTGTACGGTGATCCGTTTTTGCGTCAACGAGGGACCCGTGATCTTGACCAGCTTGCGTTTGAATTTGTCGCCAGAGAGCAGTAAGAAGAAAATGAGAAATATCATCATGGTGGCCTGCCCCAGCAAATCCATGATGCCCAGTGATCCAGCCAGCAATAGCTCTCGTAGCCGGACAACCGGGGCTTCATTCACTACAGCTTTTTTTACGTTGGACGCAGCGCCAGCCGTTGCCTGGGTGGTTGCTTTCTCTATCTCTGTGGCAGCAGTCTGCATTTTCTGCATCAGGCTATTTTGCCCATATTGCAGTTTACTCATTTCATTAGAGAATTTTCGGGTTGCTACCGGCAATTGATCGAGGATTGCATCAAATTCGGTGTGCAAAGAGCTAATGTGCATGGCAACCATGGACACCATACTGATCATCACCAGAGTTGCGGCAATCACGCGTGGGATGCGAAAACGTTGCAATGCATCGACTAGTGGGGTGAGGGTATATGCAATAAAGATGCCAAAGGTCAGCGGTATGAAAAAACGTTGTGCTTCGCGTAAAGCAAAGACAAAAGCGACTATGGCCAATGTCGTCAGCGCAACGCCGCGCGCATCAACATGGACTCTTGGAAATAATTGGGGTTGGGTTTCGGCAGGTGTGGCAATTGCCGGGTCCTCAAGCACAGCATCGTTCTCGGCAGGAGATGGGGCTGAGATTGAATCTGGAGTGGCTGCGACATTTGGCTTGCTATCATTCGCAATGCGATCATCTGATATTGGTATGTCCATCGCTTGAGCCCGCCTGTTTTAATTATTTTTAATTTTATTTACATTATTTTGTAAGCGCTTGTCATAAACGCTTGTCGTAAGCGTTTAAATATTGACCTGGTCTTGATTTCTAAAACTAAAAAACAGCAATCGCGAACTCTTTCAATGAATAAGAAATTTCCGGACTTTTGCATCAACAAAGTTGCTGCAAAAGTCCGGGAAGTGTCATGCGCTTAGTGCTTTTGGCTATCTTTGAGTGCTTCTTTCAAATTACCAAAACCTTTTTGCACGCTACCTTCTACTTGCTTTGCAGCGCCTTTGACTTGCTGCTCTTTACTACCGACCAGTTTGCCTGCTTCTTCCTGGACTTTACCTGCTACTTTTTTTGCTTCGCCTTTGATTTGATCAGAATTCATGTTGAAACTCCTGTTTAAAAGATTGTTTGCATAAAAAGTTTATTACTTCAATCGCTCTGGACATGCATAGTAAATTGCGAATCTGTCACAGCACAGTATTGAAGTAGACTCAGTGTATGTGAGAGTAAAAATTACTTCGGTGCGCTAGCGAACGCAGGAATAAAAAAACTCCACAATCTGAAAAAAATTCTGATTGTGGAGCGCAAGGCAATCACGTCTGGCTGTCGCGTGATTGCGTGGAAGAGAATATTTGCAACAAATAAGGAAGTAAATCTGGCAGCATCTGACTAAATATATGCCTGACTTCTTTGCTGGCAATCACAGTCGTGAGCATAGTCACTCCGGTTTCAAAGCCTGCCTTGATTATTTTTCTTGGGCCTATCACGAACAATAGCACTGTACCCGCGAGTACCCAGCCTGGATGGGCAAGGATCAGTTGCATGACATGACTCTGCGGAAAACCATCTGCCTTACTCCGTTTATTGCCTGGGTGATGATCAACTGCATCATCTTCTGTCTCTGATGCAAATTGGCTACGCATTTTTTTACGGCTGTTACGCAAACGCTCTAACACTGCCTGCTTTTCTTTTTCTAAATCTGGCAATGAAGTACTCATAACAAGTCCTTGAGCATCTTCATGTCATCTTGCATCTCTTGCTTTAATGTCGCGAACATTGGAGGTGCAGGACTATGTTTGTTAGCCTTCCAAAAAGTCACGAGGGCCAAGAGAATATAAAAACCAGCTACGCACCAGGCGGCAATGATACGGTAGTCACTTTCCCAGTAAGTCACGATGATGGCAAATCCGAGAAATATTCCAGCCATTAAAATGAACAACATACTTGCCACCAGATTTATCAGGCGGGTTGCGACATCGTGACGCTGTATGTCAATTTCGATACGCAGCAATTCAAGGTAATCGACGATGCGGTCAAGGCCAATGACGGCTAGTTGCCTGGCTTTATCGATGGTTTCAAACACAGCATTCTCCAAAGAGATAGGTTTTCAATGGGTTAAAAAACAAAGTGCCGACGCTTGCGCCGGCACTAGCATGCTTGCAATTAATGATGCGGCATGCGCTAGGCCATCCTATTTCTTTGCCAGCAGGTAACCGATCAATATCCCTGCACCAGCGACAGCGGCCACAGAACGTAATGGCCGCTCTTTGACATAAGTGCCTACGCTATCGACACTGTCATTGAATTGGGCGCGGACGTCAGATGTCGCATCCAGCGCGGCTTCTTTAGTGCTGGCAATTTTTTCCAGCAATGCTGTTTTTGCAGCGTTTAAATCAACATCAGAAAGTGATGGGAGGCGTGCAATCAGCTCATCCAGATCTGCTTTCAAATTCAGCATTTCATCATGCGCGGCAGAGCTGATTTGCTTGCCCGCTGCTTTGGTAACGCCAAGGACGTTGCCGACCGAGCTGCCAACATGGGTGGCTAAATTATTGGCCGCATCAAGTGCGGTATTTGTTTTGGTGGCGATTGTATTAGTTTGCATAAACTACTCCTGAGAAACGTACTGCAAAATTAGCTGAGTCTTTGAACTCCTGGCATATTCCTGGCATATGATTCCAGCGTGAGTAAATTCTGGAGAATCTACTCACGCCACAAGCGTGCTTATTTGACGCGGATATCGTTTTTGACGGATTTCACGCCTTTAACTTCACTCGTTACACTCACAGCTTTGCTGGAAGAAGCTGGATCAGCGACAAAGCCGCTCAATTGAACGATGCCTTTGTAAGTCTCAACATTGATTTCACTTGCTTTCAACGTTGGTTCATTCACGATAGCGGCTTTTACCTTGGTCGTGATGAGCGTGTCATCAATATATTCGCCAGTGCTTTCTTGCTTGGATGTTGAAGCGCAGCCGACCATGAAAACCATCATACTAGCCAGAAAAATGCCCATGATTTTTTTTACGAAGTTATTCATTTTTATACTCCTTGAGTGGGTTATTAACTATTAATACTGTAAATACTGCATTGTTACTTCTATTTATATTTCAACAACTGCTTGAGAATCTACTGCAAAAAGGCACAACAAAACAAAGGTACAACAAAGGCTGGCCTTGTCGGTGTTAGCAGCCATGCGCCAGCCCGTGAGTCGATCGGATAGCACTGAATACACTATTATTTATACTGTTTTTTTGCTGCTGCAACGCATTGGTCTTTAGCAGCGCCAGACATTGCATCACATTTTTCAACTGCTACTTTGTAGTTGGCATCATTAGCTGTAACGACGGCGTCTACTTTGGCATCAAAAATTTTCTTGCCTGCTTTAGCATCGGCAATTGCTATTTTTTGTGCAGCTTTAGCTTCTTTTTTGCACACATCTTTATCATTGCCGGATTTGTCATCGCATTTTTCTTCAGCCAGTGCATACTCTGCATCTGCCACGTCTTTCGCTGCTTTTACGTGGTTTTTTGGTGTATTTTCGTAGTTAACCAGGGCCTCTGCCTTGGCACGGGTGCGCACTACCTTGGCTTCTTCAACACAAATATCTTTTGCATTGTCTTTCAATGCATCACATTTGGCTTTGGCTACTTTGTAGTCTGCTTCAGCGCGTTCTTCAGTAGCTTTGAAGTTTGCTTTTGCTTCGCTGGTTGCTGCAAAACTCATGGAACTTGCAGTGATACCAGCAACAGAGATCATCAGGACAGAGAATAATTTTTTCATGATATTTCCTTTTAAAGTTAGAATTTGGCGCATTCAATGACATCATTCATATTGTCGGATGCCACTTAGTCACAACTTATTTAATTAAAATACAATGCTTACAGCAAAGACCATTTGAGATTGATGGCTGGTTTCATCGTGCAGTTCTCATGCAAAACTGCGCCTGGGGTTCTTGAAATTTTGCGGCTCATTCCACACAAAGCTATTACACAAATTCACCAATCTTCTTTTCTGACTCACCTCGCCTGATCGTTCGTCTGATCAGTGAATTGCAAGGTCAGTTCATGGATTGCATCGTAGCATCGCCCTTGGTGAGCAGATATAGGACGCGGGACTGTGGGTTTGTAGGACAAGAAGAAATTGACAACAAAACAGGCTGAGAATGAGCATGGATTTAGCAGCGCTTGTTTTGAAAAAACAGCGCCATCATCCTTAAAAATCAATGACTTAA
Source organism: Undibacterium sp. Ji42W (assembly GCF_049340405.1). Lineage (NCBI taxonomy): Bacteria > Pseudomonadati > Pseudomonadota > Betaproteobacteria > Burkholderiales > Oxalobacteraceae > Undibacterium > Undibacterium sp. Ji42W. The sequence goes on along the minus strand of NZ_JBMPOV010000009.1, from coordinate 13,523 downwards.
AAAGATCGCATGCATTTTTATGCGGCAACATTACAACATTACCTCAAAGTAACACTGTGTAGGAGCAGTCAGTCTTTTGCGTTTAAAAGCAGGCTTGGTGCCCGTTCAAAATAAGAGATGGCTGCGTCGTGGAATACATACAGCACTTGGTCCGGCGCAAAATCTTCAAATACAATTTTCTTCAAACGGGCGCGCTCTGCTTCCGGAAGCAAATTAATGCTGTTCATGGACAGGTGCCAGACTTCACCATAGTATTCAGAAAAAAAACCAGCAATTCCGTGCCCAAAAGAATCTGAGATCAGGAGCAATCTTGGCCCCTGCTTTTTAAGGCGGCTGAAGCGGGACACATCACCCAGTGCGGCCGCTACTCCCTTCCATTCAGGGAAACAGGCTACACCTTCACAAGCATGTATACCTGCCAGCGCGTAATCGACATCCCTGGTGGGTACATTCAATGTCACACCGGGTAAGAACTGCTGTATGTCAGAGGGTACATCGTGCATTTTACCTGTGAGACTAGTTAATCTGGGATGCTTGAAGTAGGTCTCAGACAACCACTGTGCCACTGGTTGCGGTCCCATTCCTGTCCAGTGAAAGGTGTTCTTTGGATAGACCTCACCCCTTGCCTTGAGTGCGTGCATTTCAGGCAAAGGATATATCACCCTGCCTGCCAGTGCTGGTTCCTCATTGAGGCGGGCAATCACGCCAGGCAATGTAGGGGTATACAACTGGCATTGACGCTGTACCCAGTCAGGCATTTTTTCTGCATACACTACCGGCTTTGTAGGTACCATCAGCAGATAGCTATCTGCCTTTAGCTGCAAGGCTGTCTGCATGAAGCGAGATGCAGTTTCCACCATGCCTGCCCGGTCTTGCACACTCACATTTTTCCCGCACAGAAAATGCACCATACTCAAGGGCGCATTGGCGGCATGTGAGTTAAAAAAGATAAACCCATCTTTACCTGCAGTCAGTTGCACTGCATTGACGTCACCCAGCAAGTGATATCGCAGACTGTTATTCCATGCAACCAGATTATTCCTGAGACCAAAATGGTCGTTCAGATAGGCGTCGGCTAAGGCTGGGAATTTCAACACATCTGCCATATTCGCAGGCAATACCGGTGCGCTTGCCAGGACGCGATTTTCCGTGTTGCTGCCCTGCCATTTGCCGCTCAGGTGAATGAGGACTGGCATTATCAACAAGCCAAAGAAAACAAAGATAAAGATTATCCTGCTATAAAAACTTTTTTTATAGCCTGTGGATGAGGTGGCTGAACTGGATGATTTCATCTTTTGCTTCCAGTCTCAAAAACGAAAATAAATAAAAGGATTGTAAGCCCCGGTCGCCAGGCTGACTGCCGACAAGACAAACAATATCAGGCTAAGAGCAGGTGCGATCATCCTGACAGCTACCAGCGATTTATTTACCACCTGGACGACAGGAGTAGACACCAGGGTACCTATGCACAGAGCCGTAATGACCGTTCCATTCATGAAACTCATGACAGGAGCGACTGCATTATCTGCGGGCATGCCACCTGCCATGGCAAGGAGGTAATGCAAGGCCTGGACAAAACTGTCGCAACGGAAAAATACCCAGCCCACCATCACCACCAGTATCGTATACACATGCCTGCATGCTCTGGGCAAGGCTTCCAGCACGTTTTGCAGACCGGTACGTTCCAGCACCAGAAAAGCGCCGTGATAGAGGCCCCAGGCCACAAAGGTCCAGCTTGCGCCATGCCAGAGCCCGCACAGGAAAAAAACGATCAACAGATTGCGGTAAGTGGTAAGACTGGAGCCACGGTTCCCACCGAGCGGTATATACAGATAGTCACGGAACCAGCGTGACAAGCTCAGGTGCCAGCGTTGCCAGAACTCCGTGATGGATTGCGCGACATAAGGATAATTGAAATTGCGCGGAAACGTAAAACCGGTGACCAGGCCCAGACCTATCGCCATATTCGAATAGCCAAAGAAATCAAAATAGATTTGCAAGGTATAGCAAGTGATGCCCAGCCAGGCGCTGGCTAGCCCCAAAGATTCTGGTGCCAATGAAAATATCTGGTCAGCAGGCAAGGCCACACTATTGGCGATCAAGACTTTTTGCGCCAAGCCGAGAATAAAAATCTTGATACCCAACTCCACTCTGCGCACAGTATGGTGACGCTGGTGTAATTGCCTGGCGATCGTAGAGAAACGAATGATGGGCCCGGCAATCAACTGCGGAAACATAGTGATATACATGGCAAGGGCAAACAAATTCTTTTCATGTGTCGTCTTTTTGCGATAAACATCCACCAGATAAGAAATCGCATGGAAGCAAAAGAAAGAAATACCCAGCGGCAGCGTAACTGCCTCTGCCTTGGGCATATCAATGCCGACACCATTTAGCACGGCGTACAGACTATCGAGCACAAAATTGAAATATTTGAAGTAACCCAGCAAGAGGAGATTAAAACCTATGCCTGCGATGAAGATGGATTTTCGAGTACGGCCTTTTTCTTGCGCCCGGCCCATGCCCAGCCCGCACAAGTAATTGAGCAGGATGGACATCAATAATAAGGGCAGGTTCTTTGGCTCTCCCCAGGCATAAAATATCAGACTGGCGAGCAGCAAGACAATATTGCGGATATGGTGAAACGGCAATGCAAAATACAAGACGAGAAAGATCGGTAAAAAATAAAATAAAAAACTCACCGTACTAAAAACCATGTTTTGTACTTTCTCTTGTGCTTGCTTATTTGTACTCGATGATCACAGCGCCCGCCATTTCCATCTATGGCCAGCTCTTGAACAAAATATATGTTTGGTGCGGGATTTTAATGCCATGTGCTGTAAAAAAGAAGCATAAGCCTGTTTTGCCTGTGGCTAAGGCATTTTACTGCGCCTCTGCAATCAAGATAAATCAGGGCCACACCGAACAGTGTCAGCGATGCTTTTTTATTTTTCTGGCTTACTTTGCAGGCTTGGTTTGCAGCATTACAATGGCACGCATGACTACAGAAACCACGATGCAGAGTCCCCCTCTTACTTCGGTTCGTGAGTGGTTTGGTGATTCTTTCAACAATTTGCATCCTCTCCTGCAGAAAATCCATCTCCATGGCGGTTCGCTGCAAGGCGAGATAGATATCAAGCTGGGAAAGGGGCTGGCTGGCTTTCTGGGACGCGGGCTGGCAAAGAAGCTGGGCATACCGACCACACATGCCCGATCAGGCTACAAGGTCAGTATCACCCATGCGCCAGGACAATTGATTTGGGCCAGAGAATTCATTGCGCCGGATGGCAAGGTAGAAAAACTGGTCACTGTGTTTACGCCGCATGGCCAATATCCGCATGCTTATTGGCAAGAAAGCACAGGGTTGATGCATTTCCGCCTGACGGTAGACATTCTTGAAGGCGGCGGCTGGAGCTGGCGCGTTCTTGCGGCACACCTGCATGGCATACCCTTGCCAGTGAAGCTGTTTCCGCAATCGCAGGCCTATAAATGCATAGAAGATGGACGCTATCGTTTTTATGTAGGCTTTGTCATGCCTGGCCTGGGCTTGCTGCTCAGTTACTCTGGCTTGCTGGAACTTGCACCTGCAATGGTTTCTGCATCGCCAGCAGATAGCCTACCCCCATGAAACCATGCAGGCGAAAGTGCTGAGTCAGCGGGTTATAGCCCAGGCCATGCTGGCCCTGCAACGCCAGGCCGCTGCTGTTTGCCATGGCGAGTAATTCTGCTGGTTTGATAAATCGCGCATATTGATGGGTACCTCGCGGCAGGATCCGCATGAAATATTCCATCCCCACAATCGCCAGCGCATAACTCAGGGGATTTCGGTTGATCGTTGAGAAAAATACCCAGCCACCAGGTTTGACCATCTCTGCACAGGCCTGGATGACAGCAGCGGGAGATGGCACATGTTCCAGCATTTCCATGCAGGTAATGACATCGTAGTGTCCAGCATGTCCCCCGGCCCATGCCTCGGCACTACTTTTAGCATAATGCACATCCACATCCTGGCCTTGCGCATGCCACTGGGCGATTTGCAAGGGTTTATCAGCCAGGTCTATGCCTGTGACTTTGGCACTCTTGCGCGCCATGGATTCTGCCAAAATACCGCCACCACAACCCACATCCAGCACCTGCTTGCCTGCCAGCTGAGCCAGGCTGTCTATCCATTCCAGCCTGTGTGGATTAATTCTGTGCAGAGGCTTGAATTCTGAATTCTCATCCCACCAGCGGCTTGCCAGGCTATTGAAACGTGCCAGTTCAGCTGGGTCGGCATTGCTTGCTATCGTATGAATTGTGCTCATGACATTTTCTATTGATTGATGATAATCGAATCAGGGTCTTACCAGTGACCGCGCCTGCGGTTCCAGCGGTACAGGTGTCTGGCGATGAAGTTATACAGTGGCCGCGTGAAAAAACTCAGCCTTAATGTCAGCCAGGCCAGCCAGCGACGGCCACTGGTTTGCGACCACAAGGCAGCCAATGCCTGCTCACCTGTCAGCAGCTCGCCATTGGCATTGCGCACATGCAGGCGCTCGCGTACGGCTTCCAGCTCGCTGTTGATTTCTTTTACTGCATCAGGGTCAGTATGCACATCTACCCAGTTGATCTTGCAAATCTGCATGCGCCCGCGCTGATCGCGTATGCCAGCATCACATACAGGGCAGGCACTGTTGTAATAGACCGTCGTGCTGCCTGCAATGTCTTTGTCAGTTTCCATGATACCTGTCTGCTTTTCTTCAGTTCACGATTCAAGCATATACCTTATTTAGCTAAATGCCTAATTATCTAATTAACTTCACATTGCCAGCCAAAATGCTATGATGGGTAATCAACAGTTTTTACGTATTATGGAAAAAGTATTTGAAGCCCTGGCATCGACGCCACGCCGGAAGATTCTGGCTTATTTATCGGAGACAGAATTGTCTGCCGGGGAAATTGCTGCGCGTTTCGAGATGACCAAACCGTCCTTGTCCAAGCATTTGCGCATACTGGAGTCAGCAGGACTGATTGCCAGCGACAAGCGCGGGCAATTTGTTTTCTATCGTCTGCAGGGGGACAATCTGGCAAATACACTGGCTAGTTTCATGCAGGCAGTGTGCCCGGTATCCAAGTCCCTGAAAAAAGAAAGCAAGGCTTTGGCAGAGAAAAAGTCTGTTGAAAAATCCGTCGAAAAATCTGCTTAATCGCGCGCGGCAGGCAACTCACTTTTTTGCGTTTTTAGGAGTGCCTGCGGCTTGGCATTGACTCTGCTCAATAAGGCAGGAGGCGCCAAGGGAGTATTCTCCCCGGCAAATAATTTCTTGACCAGGTAAGCCATGCGGTTCTTCTGGAAGTCGTCATAACCATTTAATATAAGTTCGACTGTCGCAAGCTGGTGTTCCAGTTTTGTGCTCACGATGGGTGAAATCCAGTCTGTACGCCAAGTCATTATTGCGCCATTATCCAGTTCAAGATGGCCCAGCACTGGATTGCCGCCCGAAATTTCGCAGGCCAGCGCGTGACTGAAATCTTCGGCATAAAACTTTCTTAAAGTTCCCAGTCCAAAATCGATAAGGTACTGCTCATCGACTATGCAGACAGCATGACCTTCCTTTTGCTGCTCATGCGAAAAACCCTTAAAGCCTATGTAAAAAACACCGTTATTTTGCGTGATTTCGGCATAGCATCCCTGTACTCTGGCTGCATAGCCTTTTTTTGATAGTATGTGCGTCAACATGGCAGACATCGCAAAACAGCAACTACCGTATTGCCTGAAAAAATCGAGGATTTCAAAATCATCCGCAACCTGCCTCAGTTCATGGGCAAGTTTGCGGTCTTTTACTACTTGTAGAAATGCGGCATTCATTGTTACGAATTAAGACAATGAATGAAAATTCATGCATCATCAGAAAATATATTTACAAAAAACAATAATATAAAATTCACAATGATTTGTACGTGATAAATCGTAATTACTTGTAAGCAGATGTTTCTACTTGGCTTCTGTTTCCTGCTATTTCCCGCCATTTCTCGCTGACTCAGGCTAGCAGAGTTGCGCAACAAAACCAGACAGTGCTTAGCGCGGAACCGATCAATTTTTCGAAAAGCCGGGGTCACCCATTAAAATTGGGGTCACCTATTAGCCCCGCTAGTCAAGTAGCCGAACCACTGCCCTGTTCAGTGTTCAGTTAAACCAAATCCCTTCACCAGATCAGCATTTTTTTGCAAAATCTGACGAAGGTTTTGGTTCAGTTGAACACTGAACCGATTATTTTTTAATCAGTGGGAGCAATAAAAATTGTTCAACTGCTTAAAATTAAGCAAATCAAGGGACAGAGAAGCGTGCATGCTTGCCTTGCCAATGCTATTGCGTGTAATTTGACGGCTTTTCTGTAAACAAGCGCTCATGACCCTCCAGGAAAATTTGCAGCATACCTTTTATCAGGCAAGTACTGCGGCTATTGACTACCCATCTCTGCAAGAAAACCTTGATTGCGAAGTCTGCATCATCGGCGGTGGTTTTGCTGGTCTGGCAACGGCAATGGGATTGCTGGAGCGTGGACTCCGCAATATCGTTTTGCTGGAAGCGGAAGAGATAGGCCACGGTGCCTCTGGCCGCAATGGTGGTTTTGTGTTTGGCGGTTTCAGCCTCGACAATGCAAACCTGATCAAGCAAGTTGGCCCTGAACCTGCACGCAAGCTGTATCAATTGACGCTGGATGCAGTTGCCCTGATACGCCAACGCATCAAGCAACATCAGATGGAATGCGACGTCAACGATAACGGAGTCTTGCTGGCCAACTGGTTTGATAATGCGAAAAAGCTCGAGCAACAAAGAGATTTCATGCTGCGCGAATTTGAAGTCGACTGGACGCCGTGGTCCCGGGAACAGACCCGTGCCGTGTTACATACTGAGCGGTATTTTGGTGCCTTGCATGAACGGAATGCATTTCACTTCCACCCACTGAAATATGTCCAGGCTCTGGCCAGGGTGTTGAGCGTCGGGGCTGTGCGCATTCATGAGCATAGCCGCGTAAGCGCAATCGATGCTGGTAGCGCTGAAAAGATCGTGCGCACTGCAAATGGCTCGGTGAAAGCGCAACATGTGGTCGTCTGTTGTGGCGGCTACATAGAGAAGCTTTATCCACAGTTGGGGCGCTCGGTGCTGCCTATCGCCACCTATGTCATGGCGACTGAAAAACTGGGCGACAAACTGGCAAGCGCGATGCAAACCGGCGCTGCGGTTTATGATACCCGCTTTGCCTTTGATTATTACCGGCCACTGGCAGACAGCCGCCTGCTCTGGGGCGGGCGTATTTCTATACGCGACAGGCAGCCCGCCGAAGTCGCCGATTTGCTATACGGTGACATGCTCAAGGTGTATCCGCAACTGGCTGGAACAAAGGTCGCATATGCGTGGAGCGGCTTGATGAGCTATGCCCAGCACAAGATGCCACAAATTGGCTGCCTGCCTGACGGTATCTGGTATGCCATGGGTTTTGGCGGCCATGGCATAGCACCAACCACGCTGGCAGGCGAAGTCGTGGCGCAGGCAATCGCTCACAAGCAAACTTTACCTCACGGACTTGATCACTACGGCTTGCCGCCCGCCTTTGGCAGCCTGGGCTTGATGGGAGCGCAATGCGCCTATTGGTACTATGAATTGCGTGACTGGATGCGCGAATAATCAGTTTGGCAGCATGGAATATGTCGCAAATCTAAAGATGCGGTAAGATCAGGCCATGAAACCACATCTTGTCGTTGCCCTTGCCTATGATCAATTGTGCACCTTTGAATTTGGCTGCACAGTAGAATTATTCGCCCTGAGCCGCCCGGAACTGGGTGTAAACTGGTATGACTTCGCCGTCTGCGCTGCCGAGCCTGGTAAGTTGCGGGCCGCCGGCGGTATTACGGTAGAAGTGCCACATGGCCTGGATATGCTGGATCAGGCTGACACTATCATCATCCCTGGCTGGCGGGACGCAGATGAAATACCGCAGCCAGCTTTGCTGGACAAAATCCGCATGGCACATGCGCGTGGTGCGCGTATCTGTACTATCTGCTCTGGCGTATTCATCCTCGCTGCTGCTGGCATACTCGATGGCAAAACCGTCACCACTCACTGGCGCTATGCCGAAAAATTGCTGAGACGCTATCCAGAAATCACAGTTCAGGCAAACGCCTTGTATGTAGATCAGGGGCAAATCATGACTTCAGCAGGTTCTGCCGCAGGGCTGGATATGTTGCTGCATCTGGTACGCAAGGATTATGGTGCGAAGGTCGCCAATATGGTCGCACAACGCCTTGTGGTACCGCCGCATCGCGCAGGTGGGCAGGCACAGTTTGTACCACGCCCCATGCCCGCAGATGAACATGCACGTCTGGCCAAATTAATGGACTGGGTCAGGTCCAACCCTGCCCTGCCGCATAATCTGGCCTCAATGGCCGAGAAAGCTGCCATGAGTACCCGCACCCTGCAACGTCATTTCAGGGACAGCACAGGCATGGCACCAGGTGAATGGCTGATACGTGAACGCGTTGCCATCGCCAAGGAATTGCTGGAGTCACCAGTAAGCAGCCTGCCAAAGATCGCCGAGCTGGCAGGCTTTGGTTCAGAAGAATCCCTGCGCCGCCATTTCCGCCGCATCGTTGCGAACAGTCCCGGCAATTATCGCAAGCAATTTTCTATCGATGCACACACATTGTTGTAATGCTCAGATTTCAAATCCAGAAAAAAAGGGCTGCACGAACTTCGTACAACCCTGTCAAGCGCTCTGCAATAAAAATTATGCTGACAATCCCCCAAACCAGGCACCATAAGCCGGGAGCTCAACGACATCGTCCCTGACGTTTCCTGGCAGACCTGCTTCCTTCAATTGCGTAGCACCTGCCACCGCTGGCCATGTAAAACTGACGGGCTGGTTCCCGAGATTGAATGCGGCCAGCAAACTATTGCTGCCAGCCAGGTCACGGCGTATCGCCAATACCGGCTCAGGGGCATCGAAGAAACTGATTTCTCCCCGGCTGAGTTGCGGATATTTTTTGCGCCATGCCAGGATATGGCGGGCAAAATTCAAGACAGACTGATCATCCTGATCTTGTGCAGAAACTGCATGTGCCGCATGCTCAGCCGGAACCGGCAACCATGGTTTGCCAGAACTGAAGCCGGCATTTACTTGATCTGCCTGCCAGGGCATGGGCGTGCGGCAACCGTCGCGGCCCTTGAATTCTGGCCAGAAAGTAATGCCGTACGGGTCTTGTATATCCTCATAGGCGATGTCGGCTTCTGTCAGCGCCAGCTCATCTCCCTGATACAGGCAGGGTGTGCCTTTCAAGGCCATTTGCATGACCAGCAGCATCTTGGCAAATTGCGGCGTCGCCCCTGCCCCACCCCAGCGCGTCATGACGCGCACAGAATCATGGTTACCCACGGACCAGGATACCCAGCCACCTTTGACCCGCGCTTCGTACTCCTCCACTTGCTGGCGGATGTAGGCAGCAGAGTAAGTCGCTGTCAGCAAATTGAAGCTATAGGCCATCTGCAATTTATTGCCATGGGCGGTGTAATCTGCCATTACGGCCAGCGAATCATCGGCCCCTACTTCACCGATGGCGATCGCGCCATATTCATTCAACAAGCTGCGAATTTTTTCCAGGAAGGCCAAGTTCTCTGGCTGTGTCTTGTCATGAATATGCGCCTGCATGCCATAGGGATTATTGTCCTGCACAGTCTTGTTATCGCGCACCTGGCTGGGTGGATTATCCCGCAAAGCCTGGTCATGAAAATGGAAATTGCAAGCATCGAGACGGAAACCATCCACACCACGTCGCAACCAAAAACGCATATTGTCGAGATGCGCCTGCTGCACTTCCGGGTTGTGGAAATTCAGGTCAGGCTGGCTGACAAGAAAATTATGCATATAGTATTGACGACGGCGTGCATCCCACTGCCAGGCAGAACCTCCAAATACAGACAGCCAGTTATTCGGCGGTGAACCGTCTGCCTTGGGATTGGCCCAGACATACCAGTCGGCCTTGGGGTTGTCGCGGCTCTTGCGGCTTTCAACAAACCAGGGGTGCACTTCCGAGCAGTGCGACAAGACCTGGTCTATCATGATCTTCAAACCTAGCTCATGCGCACGCTTGAGCAAGGTATCAACATCAGCCAGCGTGCCAAAAATGGGATCGACATCGCAATAGTCTGCGACGTCGTAACCAAAGTCTTTCATGGGCGAAGTGAAAAAAGGCGAGATCCAGACGATATCAACGCCCAGGCTGGCGATGTAATCGAGTTTAGAAGTAATACCAGGCAAATCGCCTATGCCATCACCATTGCTGTCAGAAAAACTGCGCGGATAGACCTGGTAAATCACGGCATCACGCCACCAGTCGCTTGTTTGCTCTTTGTTAGAGTTATTCATGGAAATGGAGTTTGATTATTAATCTGAAAAGCAAGGCCTCTCAACACAGGGACACGGAGACACAGGGATACAGAGAAAGGCAAAGAGAAAACATGAAGGAGAGTTTTACTTACCAGATCAAGCTTTTCCCTCAGAGCCTCCGCTATGTATCAGCATGTCCAGCCAGCAACAGTCGTTCATTCAATATTGCAGAAACGCCCAGAAAAGCAGGATACTCTGCCGTGATCAGGTAAGTCGGTATTTGTGCCAGATAGTCAGCAAAGCGCCCCTTCGCTTCAAAGCGCTGGCGAAAAGCTGACAGGGTGAAAAATTCCCCCAGGCGAGGTACGATACCACCACCTATATACACTCCACCTGTCGCGCCCAATGTCATGGCCAGATTGCCAGCGATGGTGCCCAGCATGGCGCAAAAATAATCTACAGTGCGTGTGCAGATCGCACAACTGCCATCGAGTGCGCGACGGGTGATATCTGCCGCATTCATTTCTTTAGTATGGGTTTGTTTATCCATTTGCGCCAGGATGCGGTACATCAATTCCAGACCCATGCCTGAAATCAGCCTTTCGGCAGAGGCATGCGGATATTCTTTCCAGACCTCGCGCAGGATAGCTATCTCCAACTCATTGCTGGGAGAAAAACTCACATGTCCACCTTCGCTGGACAATGCGACCCAGTGCCCGGCAGATGGAATGATGCCCGACACGCCAAGGCCGGTACCGGGGCCTATCAAACCTATGGCGCGATCGGCCTGGGCACAGCCGCCACCTATCTGTACGCGCTCATGGGCAGCAAGATGCGGCAAGGCCATCGCCAGTGCGGTGAAGTCATTGACGACGACCAGATTATCAAACCCGGCAGCCTGACGTAAAGATTCTATGGAAAAAGTCCAGTGATGGTTGGTCATGCGTACCAGATCACCATCAACAGGATTGGCAATGGCGATGGCCGCATTTTTAACTGGCGACTGACATACCGCTATCACTTCTGGACTGGATAAATAGGCGGCTATGGCAGATTGCAGGTCAGGATAAGCATTACATGGCAATACCGCAATGGCGGTAAATTCATGGCTCTGCATTTCCAAGGCGAAACGCGCATTGGTGCCACCTATGTCTGCCAGCAAGCGCGGACCAGCATTACATGATTTTTTTAGATTATTACTCAACATCTCACCATTTATGTTTTTTGCGCCTGAGTGGTGCCGAAATAAAAAAACAGGCCGCCAACAAATTTTATGTAACAATACTACATATATCAGCACCTGGTGTCTAACAAATTTACGATTATTAGGTTAAAATTTAAAAAAATGTTGCCTTGATGCTGACTTAAACCACAATAAAACCGGTAAAACTCGCTGTAAACATGATTTTAATTATGTAGTCACACTACTTTTTAGTGGTTCGGACCTGGCTAAAATCAGAGTAAGGAAGCTTGTTTTATCAAGGAGACTGTTTTGTTTTTCGAACAAACAATTGCCCATCCAAAAAGCTACCGCAGCTTTTTAATGGTGTGCGCGCTCACGACTTGTGTCGCAACTTGTGGCAGCCATGCTGTCGCCAGCAATGTGTCAGACACACGCATTGCCACATGCAATGCGGGGCAGTTTGAAAGCACCTTGTCGCCAGCCGCAATACCAGCCACAAAAGCACATGCCTATTGGCTCTCCAGTAAGTTGATACGCTGGCCAGGCTTGGCAGCGGGGAACAAAGTCAAGCTATACCTATCCAGGATGGGGCAACTTAAACTGAGCAGGGACACTAAACCAGACGGCTTTGATGAAGTAGTTGTACTGACCGAATCAGACACGGCACTAGATAGTGACATTGCAAAACGCTTTGACTTTACTAAGCCAGGTAAAGTAGTTGAGCTCTCTTCTGCCAGTTTGCAACAATTGCGCTCATTACATCAATCGCAAGTAATGCTCGTCACCGAAGACAGTGAGGGCACCAAACATATCATCGAATTCAGGAAAATGGTCGTGGCCTTGCACCATGTGGGCGTTGACATCCTGCGTTCCAAATCCATGGACAGCAATAGCTACAATTCCGGCGACTGGTTCAACCGGCTGGACTGGAACTATGGCGACAATTATTTTGCTACGGGCTTGCCACCAGAAAAAGACAATGCCCAGTTTTACCCTTACATCAAGGCGGCACTGAAGCAGGCAAATAGTAAGCCGACGCGTGCAGATATTACTTACAGACAGGATCAATTCCGTGATTTATTGCAGATCAGGGCCAGCTCCAGCCTGTTCAGATTGTCTACTGCATCCGATATCTCACAGCGCCAGCATTTCTACAATACCGGCCCCACGCAAAATCCCCTGCTGATTGCAGCACATCTGGATGTGCAAACAATTGACGGGAGCAAATTTTGACTCTGCCATGTGCTTCATCAATATCAGTCCCGAAGCGCAATCATTAATGATAGACAAACAAAGTCAGCGCAGCTATCAATTGCACCCCACACATTTGCTTACACAAGCAACAGATAAACGTGTTGCAGCAGAAGCGAAATATGAGAGTATCAGTGGGCGGTGTACGATTCCCGCCCTGAGTGCTGTAGGCTTTGTAGGACAATAGGAAGGAAGTAGAAGTCAGCCTTATCTTTTTGGCGCATAACTTCAGGTGTGTAATGTTGATTTTGGTGCGCAACAGGCGTCATGCAGTGCAAAATTTTTCCATATAGATGCTTTACTGGCGAGAAAGGTAGCCTTCAACATGGTTCAAATATTGCTTATTGCTTAGCTATTTTGAAGGTGAAAATACACAAGGAAATTGCCTGCGACGGGGTACAAATCAGCAGCCGCCGATTATTTAGGGAAGAGATTCATATGCTTGCTACAAAAAATATGAAAAGTTTTCAGTCAAGAAACGTAAATTTAACACCAACAGCGGTTATTATTACCGCCTTCATATTCTAAGATCGAGGAGACAGCCGGAATGGATTTTTCAAATCGCCAGCAAGAGCCGGGGAAGAAGTTTATAGGCTTAGGGCTGGTTATCGCATTTCACGTACTGGTGGTATATGCCCTGGTATCTGGATTGGCGCGCAAAGCGATGGAAGTGGTGATCAAGCCAGCAGAAGTCAAGCTGGTCGAAGAAGTGAAACCACCGCCCC